>CAYMXT010000033.1:23499-25580 GCA_964394415.1 uncultured Planctomycetales bacterium | reverse complement strand
AATCACCGTGCGCGATTCGGCAGTGCAGATCCGAGCCGACCGCGCGAGCGGTCGCAAGTTTGTCCGCGCGCTGGCGCTCGCGGCTCGGACGGGCGCCGCCCATTCGCGCACGTCCATTTAGTCTCCCGCGGCCGCCGGCCGCCGTTGGGTTCGGCGCTGGAGCACATTCACCGTCAAGAGCAGCACGAACGACGCCGCGAGCATCACAACCGCCAAGGCCGTCGCACCGCCATAGTCAAACTGCTCGAGCCGATCCACGATCAGCAGTGGCGTAATCTCCGTCTTCATCTGAATGTTGCCGGCGATGAAGACGACCGAGCCGTATTCGCCGAGTCCGCGGGCCAGGGCCAGCGTGAATCCGGTCGCCAGCGCCGGCCGCAGTTCCGGCCACAGTACCCGGCTGATCGTCTGCCACCGTCGGGCGCCGAGGCTCGCCGCCGCCTCTTCGATTTCCGGGTCAAGCTCTTCGAGCACCGGCTGCACCGTCCGCACCACGAACGGCAGCCCGACAAACGTCAACGCCGCGATGACTCCGAGCGGCGTGAACGCGACAGCAATTCCCAGTGGTGTGAGCAGCCGCCCCAGCCAGCCCTCAGGCGCATACAGCGTCGTGAGCGTAATCCCCGCCACGGCGGTCGGCAGCGCGAACGGGAGATCGACGAGCGCATCGACGACTTTCCGCAGCGGAAACCGATACCGCACCAGCACCCATGCCACGATCGTCCCGAACACGACGTTGACCGCCGCCGCCGCGAGCGACGCCCCGAAGCTCAGCCGATACGACGCCAGCGCCCGCGGCGATGAGACGGCCCGCCAGAACTGGGCCAGGTCGCCGCTCGCCGCCCGCAGCGTCAATCCGGCCAGCGGGATCAGCACGAGCAGCGACAAGTACAGCACGCTGAATCCCAGCGACAGGCGATACCCAGGGAGGATGCGCCGCCTGCGCTGCGCCGGGATCGCGATGGCTGTCGCCGCCACGGGCATCCTCAGCGTCCCGCCTGGTAAATCGTGTCGAACACGCCGCCCTCGGCGAAGTGCGTCTCGTGCGCCTTCTGCCAGCCGCCGAACTCCGCGTCGATTGTGACCAGTTGCAGCCGCGGAAAACGCGCCGCGTGCTTTTCCGCAACCTCCGCCAGCCGCGGCCGGAAGTAGTGTTTGACCGCCAATTCCTGCCCCGCCGGCGAGTACAAGTACTCCAGGTAGGCCGTCGCGACCGCCCGCGTGCCGTGCTTGTCCGCGTACTTGTCCACCACCGCGACCGGCGGCTCCGCCAGGATGCTCAGCGCCGGCGTCACGCGCTCGACCTTGCCTTTGCCGAGCGTGTCCATCGCGAACAGGGCCTCGTTTTCCCACGCGATCAGCACGTCGCCGATGCCGCGCTGCACAAACGTCGTCAACGCCCCGCGCGCGCCCGCGTCGAGCACCGGCACGCCCTGAAACAACTTCGTCACGTACGCACGGGCCTTGGCGTCGTCGCCGCCCGCCGCGTGCCGCGCCGCCGCCCAGGCCGCCAGGTAGTTCCACCGCGCGCCGCCCGACGTTTTCGGGTTCGGCGTCACGACCGTCACACCCGGCTTGACCAGATCCGCCCAGTCGGCGATCTGTTTCGGGTTTCCCTTCCGAACGAGAAAGACGATGGTGGACGTGTACGGCGTGCTGTTGTGCGGCAAGCGCGTCCGCCAATCACGGGGCAGTAGCTCGCCTTGGTTTGCGATCGCGTCAATGTCGTACGCTAGCGCGAGCGTCACCACGTCGGCCTCGAGCCCCTCGATGACCGACCGGGCCTGCTTGCCCGATCCGCCATGCGACTGGCGTACCTGGACGACTTCGCCGGCCTTGTCCTTCCAATGTCGCGCGAAAGCGGCGTTGAACTCCTGGTAAAACTCGCGCGTGGGGTCGTAGGATACGTTTAGCAGCGTCAGCTCTTTCGGCCCGCCGCCCCACGCCGCGGCCGAAGAGAGCAGCACCGTCGCCCACAATCGCACGGGCCAGAGGCCCATGCTCCCCTTCGTTGCCGCCGCCGGACTCGGAGGTCCGGCGCTACCGCTCGCCGGACTCGGAGGTCCGGCGCTACCGCTCGC
>CAYMXT010000033.1:7091-23399 GCA_964394415.1 uncultured Planctomycetales bacterium | reverse complement strand
TCGGAGGTCCGGCGCTACCGCTCGCCGGACTCGGAGGTCCGGCGCTACCGCTCGCCGGACTCGGAGGTCCGGCGCTACCGCTCGCTGGACTCGGAGGTACGGCGCTACCGCTCGCCGGACTCGGAGGTCCGGCGCTACCGCTCCGTCGCTTCGTCGCTTCTGTTCTCATTCGATATACCCCAACGCCCGCAATCGTTGGCGGACGGCGTCGACCTCGCGCTCGGTCAATCCCGGCGGCTGCTTCTCCAGCTTTCCGCCGGCCGCGACATCGCGGAGAACGTAGGTTGCGAACTCAGTCACACTGCGGAACCCGGTTCCGATAATAAGATCGCCCATTCTGTCGTACAGCTCACCTGGGATCTTCAGCGTCACCATCCGTCGCGATCTGCTCTCAGTGTCCATTGCCACAGGCTCTCATTGGAGCGTATTAACACTCCTGGCGGAGTGTACATGCCGCGAGCCGCGCGTCAAGGCCGTTTCTGGCTGATCCCCCGGATTGTCGCGGAGTGCCGCGACCGGCCCCAAAACGCGGAGGGCCCTGTCTGCACATTGCATCCAGACGGCCCTCCAACCGGGCGTGTTACGGTTCGTTCTTGGCACGGCTCAAGGCCGCGTAGCTACCGCACGCGGATCATCACCGCGTTCGAGTCGCTGCGGCCGAAGTGCGTCGCGCGGCTCTCGGCGCGCACGTCGCTCACGGCCGAGCGGTGCGGGCCGCTCGCGCTGACGCCCAGGCCGTTCGCAGCAGCGCTGGCGAAGTAGCGGGCATCGCTGAGGACGCGTGTGCGGCTCGTCGAGCGACCGCCGAAGGTCGTGGCCTGCGCATCGCTGTTGCCCACCGCGCGGCCGCCGAACAGACCGCGGCTGGTTACGTGACTGTCGCTCACGGCGACGCCGTACTGGCTCAGCGCGGTCGAGGTTGAGCGGCTGCGAGCGTGGCCGAAGTAGACGCCGTCGGCGTGGGCGGCGCTGTCGCTGAGCGCGATGCCGCCGATGGTGGCGGCGATGCTCTCGCTGTCTGCGACGGCGGTCCCGCCGGCCAGGCCGCGCGCGTCGGCGAGCGAGTTGCTGATCGCCAGTCCGCGGTCGGCGGTAGCGACCGCCCGGCTGACGGCGTAACCGGTTCCGATCGCCCGGGCATCGCTGTTGGCGATGGCCCGGCCGCCGTTCGTGGCCCCGGCGATTGCCAGGGAATCCGCGTTGCCGGTCGCAGTGGCGGAGGCGGAGGCGCTGCCGCCGTTGGACGAGGTCGCGATGGCGACCGCCTGTTGGGCGGCGGCGACCGCGACGAAGGACAGGGTTACGAGGATTGTGAAGGTGCGTTTCATGGGTCGAACTCCTGGCTGTGGGCGTAACACGCGCCAGCCGAGTACCTGACGTGCCGCGGCCCGCCGGTATTCTCGCTGGGCGGGGGCGGATTGTCGGGTGAAAAGCGAGTATCGTTTGGGCCGGATGACCCGGCCCGCGGCGCTGCCGGTGCCGCATGTTTCTGTGAATAGTGTGAACCGCTCGAACGTCGAACAGTCTGAGGCGAGCCTTGTGCAGGCGGCCGGCGCGGGCGACCGCGAAGCCCGCCGGGAGCTGTTTGAGCGCTTCCGCGAGATCGCGTACCGCGTCGCGGTGCGGATCACGGGTCGCAACGAGGACGCCCTTGATGTGGTGCAGGACAGCTTCATCCGGGCGTTCGAGCGGCTCGGCGATTTCCAGCAGGAGTCGAGCTTCCAGACGTGGCTGCTGCGGATCGTCAATAACCGGGCGCTCGATCTGCTGCGGGCCCGCAAGGTTCGGCTGGCGGTTTCGCTCGACGCAGAAGAAGGCCAGGCCCGGCCGGAACCGGTCGCTGTCGGTGCCGACAGCGCCCCCGGATTTCGTCTCGAGCAGCGCGAGTTGGCCGAACGTCTCCGGCAAGCGATCGATGCGCTGTCGCCGGAGCAGAAGGCGGTGTTCGCCATGTATGCGACCGGGGAGCTGACGTACGGGCAGATCGCGGAAGCGCTGGGCATCCCGATTGGGACGGTGATGAGTCGGTTATTCCATGCTCGGAAGCGGTTGCATGAGATGTTACCGGACCTCGCCCCGCGAGCGAATTCTGGAGAATAGGCCCCCGCGCGTAAACGTCTGAACCGTGTACGGTGAGTGATGACTACGTCTCGCGACAACCTGGACCGCCTGCTGCGGGCGTTCGCTCGCGGCCGCGCTGACGACCTGTCGCCGGAGGAACTGGCGCTGGTCGAGCGGCTGCTGAACACGGACGCCGCGATCGCGGCCCGTGTCGCGGACGAACGCCCCGAACGCGATCCGGCGCTGGCGTCGGCACTGGCCGCGCTTCAGCAGGTGGAGCTGCCGTCCGCAGCGGCGTGGGAGCGGACCTGGGAGCGGATCGCGGCGGCGGAGCCGGTTGTGCTGCGGCTGCCGCGGGCGGCTTGGCTGTGGCGCGCGCAGCGGTACTGGCGTCCGCTGGCGGCGGTTGCGGCGGTCTTGTGCCTGGCGGTGCTGTGGCAGTACAACGTGCCGGCGGCGCCGGACGCGTGGCCGTTGCAACTGGCCACTAATGCCCGCATCGACGAGTTGGAAGTCTCGGAAGGCGAGTCGTCGTTCGTCATCAGCATCGGCGGCGACGGCGGCGAGGTTATCTGGATTCTGCCGGATCAGACTCTGTGAAAGGAAGACGCATGTTCAAGCCCGGAATGTATTGGCCCGTGCTGCTCGTCCTGGGCCTGTCTACTGCGGTGGCGCTGGGCCAACAGCCGCCCAGGCCCGACAAGCCGGGTCAGAAGAAGGAAGAAAAGTCCACGCCGAAGCGTGAGCCGAAGAAGGACGACAAGGGCGCGGACAAGAAGGACGAGAAGAAGAGCGTTGACTTGCAGGTCTGGACGATCCGGGCGTCGACGCGCAGCAAGGACATCTCGCCAGAACTGAAGGACTTGGCTGACAAGCTCAAAGACCAGTTCAAGTACACCGGTTTCAAGCTGGAGAAGCGGGTGCCGGGCCAGGCGGCCCTGGGCCGGACGTTCAGCACGCCGTTGATCGGCGGATTTGACGCGAAAATCACGCCCCAGAAGGCGGAGGGCAAGCGCATCACCGTGCGCGTCGAAGTGGCCAACGCGCGCGAGACGAAGATCAACACGATGGTGACGTTTGACGCCGGCACGTACCAGTTGGTCGGCGGCCCTTCGCTGGACGGCGGCGACGCCCTGATCGTGGCGGTGTCGGCGCGGTAGCCAGCAAGCGGACGGCTGCGCCGCGGCGGAACGCGGATTGTCAACGCGGTCCGGACAGCGCGGCGCGCAGCGCAGGCGCCAACCGCGGGAAGCGAAAGCAAAAGCCACCCGCGGACAGCACCCCCGGCGTGGCCAATGTACTCGCGAGGAGCGCCTCGTCCGCCAGGCGACCGAGCGCCAGCCGCAGGGCAAACGCGGGCACGCGGCAAAAAGCGGGGCGGCCCAGCACGCCCGCCAGTGCGTGTGTGAACTCCGCATTCGTGACCGGCGCCGGCGCGACGAGGTTCACCGGCCCGCGCACCGCCGCACTGGCCAGAATATGCTCCACCGCCGCGACGGCGTCCGCGAGCGCGATCCAGCTCAAATACTGCCGTCCGCTGCCCACCGGACCGCCCAGCCCCAGCCGAAACGGCGTCAACACCTTTGCGAGCATCCCCCCTTTCGCCGACAACACGACGCCAAAGCGCAAGTTCACGACGCGCACGCCGGCCACCTGCGCGGCGGCCTCCCAGGCCTGACAGAGCTCTGGAAGAAACCCCCGGCCGGCCGGACTGGTCTCGTCCAGCACTTCGTCCCCACGGTCGCCGTAGATGCCGATCGCCGACGCGCACAAGAAAGCACCGGGCGGCGGCGTGAGTTGCGCCAACGATGACGCGAGGGTGCGGGTCGCGTCGATGCGGCTGGTCCAAATGGCATCCATGCGCCGGCGAGTCCAGCGCCCGGCGCCAACGTTCTCGCCGGCGAGGTGGATGACCGCGGTGACACCCGCAAGTCGCGCGGGCTCGCGCAGGCCAGCGGCGGGATCCCACACAGCTTCGTCTGGTGCAGCCGCCGGCCGGCGGACCAGTCGGATGACTCTACACCCTTGCTCCGCGAAGCGCTGCGCCAGCGCGGCGCCGATCAGACCGGACGCGCCGGTGATGGCGATTGACCCGAGCGCGGCTGCCGGCGACGTCACGTCCAGCATTGTACGTTGGGCCGGACACCCCCCACAGCCGCTCCCTGCAAGGGCAGGGGCCGACGCTCACGCCCATGCATTCGTCGTCGCGGTGATCGCGTTGGGGTCCTTGGCGAACCGCCGGGCGGTCTCGAGCGTGATGCGGGCCGCGGTCACGAGCCGCTGAAGGTCTTCGTCCAGCGTCCACATGCCGTCGCGCTTGCCGGTTTGAAGCGCGGATTCCAGCGCCTCGATCTTGCCACTGCGAATCGCCACCTGCACCGGCGTGTTGGCGTGCAACACCTCGAGCGCCAGCACCCGCTTTTCACCCTCGTCCGGGGACGGCAACAAATGCTGACAGACCACGGAGCGCAGGCTCAACGCGAGTTGGCTGCGGATGTCGTCCTGCGCGTCCTGCGGGAAGATGTCGATCAGCCGCGTCAGGGCGCCCTTCGCGTCCCGCGTGTGCAGAGTGGTGAAGATCAGGTGGCCGGTCTCCGCGGCACTCAGGGCCATTTGGGCCGTCTCGCGGTCGCGGACCTCGCCGACGAGGACGACGTCGGGGTCTTGCCGCAGGCCGTATTTCAGCCCGGCGGCGAACGAGTCCACGTCGCGCCCCACCTCGCGCTGCGTGATGAGGCCGCCGGCGCCGGCCGCGTGCAGATACTCGATCGGCTCCTCGATCGTGAGGATGCGTTTGCCCGCGTCTTGGCGAAGCTGGTGCAGCAGGGCCGCCAGCGTCGAGGTTTTCCCGGAACCCACGACGCCCGTGACGATGACCAGGCCGTTGCGGTGCGACACCAGCCGCTGCGCCAGCTCAGGCGGAAAACCCAGCCACTCCAGCGTCGGAATCTCGCTGGGGATGTGACGCAGACACGCACACCACTCGCCGGCGGCCAAGTACGCGTTGGCGCGGAACCGGTAATCGGTCCCGCGATGCTCCAGCGAGACCGAACAATCGAAGTCCTTGCCGCTCTCCAGGCCGCACCGCAAGCGCTCCGGCAGGAGGCTCTCGACGAGCGCCCGGGTTTGCGCCGCGGTCAAAGCGCACGCACCCACAGGCCGTAATTGGCCGTGTACGCGATATGTCGGCGGGTAGCCAGGGACGAGGTGAACGTCCGAGGCCTCCAGCTCGGCGGCCTGTCGCAGGAGCTTGATCGTGTCGGCCGAGGGCATGCACGCTCCCGATTGACCGTTGCGGCGAACATGCCGCAGGGCCGTGCTGATCGCGTCCGGTCCAGTTGTTGCCAGGTCCACGTCTACCATGTCCCGCAGCCTAAGTCCACTCGCCGCGGCTCCACGGCGCGGTCAACGACCTTATACAAGGGGGGCCCCATGTCGGTTGCTGACGATGACCCTCCCCCTGCCCCCTCCCTGGCAGGGAGGGGGGTCGCGCTGCGCGTCCCCGACGCGGACGGCTACTGGAGCACGGCCACGAAGGCGTTGATGTCGTCGAAATCGACCTGCCCGTCGCCGTTGCAGTCGGCCCGCGCGAGCTGGCAATTGGGGTACGCGGCTTGGTATGCCTGCGGATCGCTCAGGGCCAGCACGAACGGGCTGATGTCATCAAAGTCCACGACGCCGTCGCAGTTCAGGTCGCCCAGCCCCTCACACTCGTCGGGGATGCCGTTGGCGTTGGCATCGCTGGACGTGCCGTTGGTGATGTCCTGCAAGTCCCCGACGCCGTTGCCGTTGCAGTCGTAGTCGCCGATGCGCAGGAACCAGATGTCCTGCTCGCCGTTAAACGTGGCGGCGTAGGCGAGGTTGACGCCGACGTTGTCGGAGATCATCTGGATGTAGTCCCCGAGCTTGTTCTGCACCGGCCAGCCGAGCCAGCTATCGAACGTCGGCGTAAGCTGCTCGTTGGCGGACCAGTTGAAGCCACCGTCGGTCGACGAGCAATAGTAGACCGCGTTGACGTGCTCGCTGCCGGTGCCGCGCGTGTCGTACCAGACCACGTCGAGGCGCCCGTTGGGGGCCACGGCGAGCGTGCCGAACCACTGCCAGTTGTTGCTGTTGTTCGGATCGGTGTTGAGGCGCGTCGAGCTGGACCACGTGCTGCCGCCGTCGATGCTGCGCGTGAAGCGCACGTCGGCGGGGTCGGTGCCGGTGGGGTCGCACGAGAAGAGCATGTACAGATAGCCGTGGGTCGCGCCGCCGGAGGTGTCGGCCGCCACCCAGACCTGGCCCAGGAGCCCGCCGGGGTTCGGCCCGTAGCCGAGATTGAAGCGCATGGCCCCGCCCATGCTCACGGCCACGTTCAGGTCGAAGGTCGGCGTGACGTTGGGGTCTTGCGCGTTGGACGAGCGCAGGAAGCGGTAGTTCGAGCTGTTGTTGAAACCGCCAACTACGTAGAGCTGCCCCGTCGGGCCGATGGCCAGCGTACCCCAGTACGGCTGGTTGGGCAGCGGGATCGGATTCATGTACGTCAGCCCGCCATCCGTCGAGCGGGTGAACCAGTTGTCGCCGCAGCAGCCGGCGTAGTCCCAGGCGGCGTAGTAGTTGCCGTGGCCGACGCCGCCGGTGCGGTCGAGGGCGGTCCAGGCCTTGTCGCCGCCGTGGGCCGAGATCGGTCCCAGCCAGGATACGCCGCTGTCGCGGGAAATGAAGGTCTGACAGGTGTACGGGTTCGTGTTGCGCAGGCTGTAGTAATAGAAGAAGCCGTTGGTGTCGGCGGCGAGCACGGGATCGCTGCGAAACACGTTGTTCTCAAGCACGCCGGGGAAGGTCCAGTGGTGTCCGGCGTCGTGGCTGTAGGCCCAGCCGGCCTCGCGGAAGTCCGACGCGATCGAGTCGAACTGCCGCCAGCCAATGACGATCCGGCTCGGGTTCGTCGGGTCGATTGCCAGGCTGGGTTCGTTGGCCGCGTCGCCGACGATGTTGTCGCCGTTGGGATCGACGTTGGCCTGGATGCTGACGTAGCGGTCGTGGCGGACCACCGCGGGCGGGGCGGTCTGGCGCTGCTGCACGTCCACCGGCGGAAAGCGGTTCGGCGTTTCCTGCGCTGGTGGTGGCGGTCCGGGCGGGTCGGGAAACTCACCCGTGGGCGGGCGCGCGGCGGCACACGGAATAACCACAAGGATAAGACCACAAAGTGCGTTACGCCTGAGGGACATGGTGTGCTCCGCCGACATTCTTGCGATTCGCCGGCCTGCCTGTCCGAACCCCGGACGCAATCCCGGCGCGCCGGGACGGGGCACGCCGGTCCGAGGCCGCCGGCCGCGTGCGCCGCCGGCCCACCACTTGCGTGGTGGGTTCGGATGGCGACCGTCGGCAGCGCCTCCGAACCCCGGACGCAAGTCCAAGGCCACCGGCCACGTGTACCGCCGTTGGGAAAAAGAACCGACACCCCGCGGCGAAGCGTGGGGTGCCGGTCGGGAATCGACTTCAGATCATCGCGCCAAGCTCGCATCAGCGGCCCGGCACCAGCGTGCCGGGTTCGGATGACGGCAAGCCTGACCCGGAACCGGGCAAGCGGGCGGGGGCCCGCTCACCACGGTTCGGGAAATCCGTGCTTAGCGCGCGACCTTCGGGGCCGGCTTCGCCAACTGCAACTGCGAGGCAGTGCTGTTGGTCGCCGGCGGGTTCTTGCTGGTCACCGGGCCGGGGGCCATCGCCGTCACGTTAAACGTGGCATAGAAGTCCATCGGCAGGCCGCCAGCGTCAACCAGGTACGCCGGGACATAGACGTCCCCCGGACCAGGGACGTTGTCCCACCACATGTCGATGCCGTAATCACCACCGGGCGAGCAGGTATTCCAGAGGTAGCTCGTCACGATGACGTAGTTCGGGCAGTCATCGCACATGTTGTAGTACACGATGCCGACCGTGCCAATACCGACCGTCGCACCGCAATAGGTGACGCTCAGCTTGTTATTGGCATTGGGCAGATACACCTTGTACCACACGGCGTTCCAGTCAAGAACGCCCGGGCAGTCAACGGTCGAACCGATGCACGTGCCGTAGACCGTCACCGGATACGGCTCCGTGATCGCCTCGGCGGTCGCGCAGGTGTCGTTCGCCGGGGGGACCGGGCAGACGAAGTACGAGCAGGACTCGCCCTGGAACCAGGTGCCGCCCTGGTTGCCGCACTCCGGCGCGGTCATGTCGCCGATGCACGTACCCATGACGCAGCACGCGCCGGTCGGCGGCGCGCATGGCTGGCAGGTGATCGTCAGGACGTACTCATCGCCCGTGCCGCAGTAGATCGGGTTCACGAACTGCGGGCCGGCCCAGATGTAGTACGTGCCCGGCGCCCAGCACTCGGTCGTGAAGGAGCCTTCGACGCACTTGTCAACCTGCACGTACTGGAGGAAGTTCCCGGTGATGTTGCTGCAACCGGGGACGCCCGGCGTGTACTGCTCGATCCAGCCGAAGATCGCCTTGAACTCGGCAATGCCGGTCACGGTGACATACGCCGAGTCGGTCAGCACGAGCTCGTACCAGTCGGTGTCGCGGGTGCTGCCGTCGAACCACGCCGTGCCGCAAATCGTCTCATTGCAGTAGGCCGGCTCGAACACCGGGGTGGCCATGTTGCAGCCGCCGTTGGTGTCGCTGCCGCAAGGCTCAGCCTCGGGGACGGCGCCGCCGGGGCAGGTCACGTCGCACGGCACGCACTCGGCGATCTGCAAGTGGTAGTTGCCGCAGGAGGTGCCGTAGCCGTCCACGATGATGTAGTAGACGTGCCCGGCCAGCAGAGGCACGCACTCGATCTTGGACACATAGTCAATCGGGAACTCCGGCGTCTGGCACAGGTCGTCGTTGCAGCCGATGAGCGTGCCGGGGCAGTCGCCTTCGTAGATGAACAGCTTGCTGTCATAGTCGGTCGGCGACACGCACAGGGTCACGTCAACCACGACGTCCGCGGACGGGATGTACTGGTAGGCCACGTCCGGGGCGGTGGCGCCACTGAACGGGCAGACCTCGTCGTAGTTGTTGAGGAACGAGCAGGTCTCGCCGAACGCGTCGATCGGCAGCGGATCAGACAGGTAGAGCGGATCGGCGCAGGTATCGCCGGCCTGGCTGACCTGTTCAATGATCGTCAGGTGATAATCGCCGCAATCGCCGCCATAGCCGTCGACGATGATGTAGTACGTCAGGCCGCCCATCAGGAACACGCCGTCGAGCCGCGAAACGTAGCTGGACGGATACTGCGGCGTGTTGCACAGGTCGTCGTTGCAGGCAATCAGGTTGCCCGGGCAGCCGCCTTCGTACACGTACAGCTTGGTGTCATACGCGGTGCCGTCGTTGCACAGGCTGATCTGCACCGTCACGTCGGAGGCCGGCGTGAACATGTACGCGACGGCCGGCGAGGTCGACCCGCTGTACGGGCAAACCTCGTCATAGTTGTCGCAGTACGAGCAGGTGTTGCCATACGTGTCATACGGCAGCGTGTCGACCACGAACGGGTTGTCGCAGCTCTCGCCCTGAAGCGGGTCGCCGCAGGGGTTCGGATCGCAGACGGTGCCTTCGCCCAGCCACGTGCCGCCCAGCGCGGCGCAGTCCATCTCGGACATGTTCGGCAGGCACTCGCCGCATTTGCAGCAGGCGCCCAGCGGGATGTAGCACTCGACGCAGTCGAGGTGGACCCAATACTGGGTGTTGCCGTCCGTGCAACCAAACGTCGACGTGAACTGCGGACCGACCCAGACAATGTACGTGCTCGGCGGGAAGCAATCGGTGGCCAGCGTTGCGACGCTGCACGGGCCCGTCGTGACGTACCAGTACTCGTAACCGGCGCAATCCGCGCCGTCGTCCTTCAGGAAGAGCAGTTGCAGATCGAATTCGGCTTCGGCCGTCATCGTGAAGTAGTAGCTGACGGCGGTGTCAGTCCGGAACCAGTCCGTGTCGCGCGTGCCGCCGTCGAAGTACGACGTGCCGCAGATCGTCTCGCCGCAGGCGATCCAGCCCCATACGTACGGGGTGCTGTTGCAGCCGCCGTTCGTATCGGTGTAGCAGGGCTCGCCTTCGTCGGTCGCGCCCGGCGGGCAGTGGACGACGCACGGGCAGTCGTCGCAGCTCGTGTTGGGTCCGAGCCACATGGCGCCCACGGGCTGCGGGCCGCCGCTGATGAGCGCGACGAACGCGTTGATGTCGTCGAAGTCAATCACGCCGTTCCGGTCGCAATCGACGTGCGTGAAGCAGCAGGGCGTGCCGCCCGACAGTGCCGCGACGAAGTAGTTGATGTCGTCGAAGTCGATGACGCCGTCGCAGTTGGCATCGCCGATCATCCCGCAGCCTGCCATGGTGGTCTGGCAGCACCAGCCATCCTCGTAGCAGCAGGCGCCGAGGATCTGGCCGCACGGCGGCTGGAGGTCAGCGCAGGGGGTGTTCGCGGCGAAGCGGCCGCCGGCGCTGAGGCACTCGAGTTGCTCGACGCCGTCGTAGCAATCGGTGGTCGCGTCGAAGCAGCAGGCGCCCCAGGTCTGGATGTACTCGCCGGTCAGGCAGAAGCCGTAATTGTACCCGGTCGGGTTGTAGCTCGTGCCATCGTACTGAATGCCGTTGCCGGCACCGGCGTCCAGCCACAGGAACACGTCGCCTTCAGGGTCGAGCAGGCTGCGCACCGAGACCCAGCCGTCCGTCAACGTGCAGCAGGGGCTCAGGCTCATTACGTCGAAGCGCCAGAAGTCGTAGACGCCGCTGTACTGGCACTCCCACGTGGCGGTCGGCGTCACCGTGTACGTGCAAACCGGTGAGGCCGGCGGAGGGCCCGCGTAGAAGTTGATTTCGAAAGTCAGGCCGGTCGGGTCGCCGATCGCCCACCCGGAGCCGGTCCATTGCAGCACCAGGCCCCACCAATGGATGTCGCAGATGTTGCCGGCCACGCCAAAGAAATCGTCGAAAACCTGGTACGAGAAACTGCTCGTTTCGCCGCTGGTGTTCGCGGTCGACCAGCTATCGCAGTTGTTGGCGGGCTGGCTGAAAAGCGACCCCGGCGGGCATTCAAACAACGCGCGGCTCGCGGCCGGCGCCACCGCGCCGACGCTGGGAACCGCTCTGACGCCGTCCGTACCCGTCGCCAACGCCAGTGCGGCGCCGCCGATGAGCAGAACGCTCAGACAACACAACGTCCTCTTACAAGTCATAGTCCCTAACCTCCATAAAAAAGGGAAACGTGACAGAGCACACCTCTGCTTACCTTGAGCGGCCCCGGCCCGGGCGAACCAATCGCGCGGTTTCCAACCGGGTTTGAAGCCTCGCACTGGCACAGACGCGCACTTGCAACCGCTCAATTTGTCAGCACGATCCGTTGAAAAAAACCGCGGCCGCAAGCTCACGCCGGCGGCCGTTAGAGTGACGCGGAGTATCTCCACACGTCTCCATGCGACACGCGCAACACCCAGGGCGCGTACCGGCCACAGAAACGAAATCGGCGGAATCGAGACTCTGCTTCCGTATGGGGATGAACAACTGCGCCTCTTCTCCCAGACAGCAACGTCCAACGCCAGCCCGCGGCGCCAAAAGGCCCGGAAAGCGAACCGCTGTCCGCCAAGCCGGAGCCTCGGCAAGACGTAATCGGACCGGCTGCGCTCCAGTACCACCTATAACGAAATCACGTGCCCATGTCAACGTGGCGACCCTTTTTGACACAACTTTGTCGGCCCGATTCGTACCCCCATTAACATGCGGCCCAACTGCGTGAGCAATCGGGCCGCGCGACCTGGAAAGCACGAGCGCTATGCTCGTAAGCTCTTGCAAAATCAGCCGGTTAGCAACGCCACAAACAGGTTGATGTCGCCAAAATCGACCACGCCATCCCGATTAATATCGGCCGCTGTGCGGTGCCGCGGATCGGGATCGTGACCGGTTAACACTGACACGAACAAGTTGATGTCCGAAAAATCCACGACGCCGTCGAGGTTCAGGTCACCGTTTGGCAGATAAAGCCGCTTGTCCGGCGGC
Source organism: uncultured Planctomycetales bacterium (assembly GCA_964394415.1). Lineage (GTDB taxonomy): Bacteria > Planctomycetota > Phycisphaerae > UBA1845 > Fen-1342 > JAGVEP01. The sequence continues at coordinate 11,336 of CAYMXT010000033.1, read as the reverse complement.
ACGAGCAGGACGCCGGTCAGCGGCACTGGGACGAGCAACGTCGACACCACCGGCGCCAGCCCCGTGCGCGGATCCACCGCACCGCGTTCACCGGGTCCCAGAAGCGCGGACAAGTCCTCGGTGACCGGCGCGTTGCCGTCCGGGTAGGCGACGTAGAGATCGTACGGTCCGCCGATGCTCGCGGCGGCCGTGATCCGGTGCAGCCGTGCGCCGCCTGCAACTTCGGCCGCCTGGTACTGGCCGTCGACGAGATACCACGCTGCCGGAAGCAGGTACGGGTAGAGCGCCCAGTCGGTCTCGGACGCCGGATAACTGAATGACGCTTGTCCGGGGTGCGCGGCTTCCCAGTCGAGGTACAGGTCGCGCGACTCGGCGGCGGAGGACCACGCCAAGGCGGAGAGCCCGCTCACGGTGTGCAGCACGAAGTTCTCGTGCAGCCACGCCAGTTGCTCCGGCAACACATCGCGCGTGACTTCGCCCGGCACGATGTCGGAGCCATGCTCCGCCCAGCCGTAGACCCACGGGCGTGCGGTCTGGGCGACGAACGTGTCGTCCAGCCAGTTGAGCAACGTCAGCAGCCAGCGCGTCTGCATCGCCGGCAGCCGCATGTCCTGCGGAATCCCGAAGTGTATTTCGTTGTGGCCCAGCACCGGTCCGAAGGGCGAAAGCACAACCGGCCCATTCGGATCATGGGACAGGATGTGCGCCGCTGAGGGCCGGTAGGGGTTCATCGCGTAGTGCTTGAAGTAGCTGTAGAACTCCTCGTCCGGGCCCTGCTGGTGCATCGTGAAACCGAAGTCCGCCAGCAGGCCGAGGCGGGCGCCATTATCCGAGGGCAGGTGCGCTCCACGGATGTTATTCAGCGCCCGAATGGCGTTGGGGTCCGAAATCCCCAGGGCCGCGGTGATGACCGCGTCCACGGCGGTGACGTGGTCGTACCACTGGTCCACTATCGCGCTCATGGGGGGGCTGCCCGGCAGGTTGGGCCAATTGTGCGGCCCGGTCTTCTGCTCCTGGTGCGAATGCGTGCCGAAGCTGCCGCCCGCGGCCAAACGCTCCATCAGCGGCCAGCTCGCCGTGTCCGCGAGCGTGTACTCCATGTACTCGCCCACCGACAGAAAAGTGATCTTTGCGTCATACGTGTCGCACAGGTCCATCATCCAATCGGCGGCGTCGCGCCAACTGGCGTAGACCGTGGGACGAATGCCCAGCGGAAACGCGTTGAGCGGGTCCATGTGCAGGTCCATGATGACCTGGATCGGCGGCGGCGGTTGGGCGTGCAGCACTTGCGTCGTCGTGACCAGCAGGAGGCTGGCGCCCAGCACAGCGTTCAAGGCTTGCATTTGTGTACTCCTGGCCGGGACCGAGTGCGACACGGGCCAAGACGGGGGATCCGATCGTCCAGTGACCCGAACGCGCTGTCCGCCACGCAGATAGACGCCCGCGGCCTGCGTTTATTCCGCCGCCGCCCGCATTTCTGTCGGCACCCGGGACGCCCACCCGCCGCGCCGGGACAAGGCTCCGGCGCCGCGGGGTTCATCCCGCGCGTCCGTCCGTCGTGATCCGTCACACGACGCTTGACCCGCCGCGCCGAAAACTGTATTCAAGGGACGAGGAACTCGTGGCCAGCGCGACGCGCATCCGCCTTCGTCGCTTCGTCGCTTCGTCGCTCTGTTTGTTGGAGGGCACACGCGTGCCGAAACCCAAGGTTGGCGTCGTCGGCGGTGGCGTAGTCGGCACCGCTGTGGTCAGGCTCTGCGGTCCCGAGACGGTCATCTACGACCCGTATCGCGCGGAATTTGCGAACAACAAGGACGCGATCAACGACTGTGACGTCGTGTTCGTGTCCGTACCCACCGCGATGAAGGCCGACGGAAGCTGCGACACCGCGATCGTCGAAGAGGTCGTCGCCTGGCTCAAGGCCCCCCTCATCATCATCCGCTCGACCGTCGCCCCCGGCACGACCGACCGTCTGCGGCAGAAACACAGCAAGCGGATCGTCTTTCAGCCCGAGTACCTCGGGGAGACCGTCGCCCACGTGTTCGGCAGCATGGCGGAGCGCGAGTTCGTCGTCCTGGGCGGCACGCCCGAGGACGTCTCGCGGGCCGCCGATTTCTACAAGAACTACTACAACTCCTACGTCCGCTTCTATTTCGGCGACGCCCTCACCGCCGAGCTGTGCAAGTACATGGAGAACGCCTTCTACGCCGTCAAGGTCACCTTCGTGAACGAGTTCTACGACATCGCGAAGGCGCACGGCGTGGACTTCAATCAGCTCCGCGAGCTATGGCTGGCGGACACGCGCATCAGCCGCGACCACACCTTCGTCTACCCCGACAATCGCGGCTTTTCCGGCAAGTGTCTGCCGAAAGACTGCAACGCGGTTGTTTATTCCGCGCGCGTGAAGGGCTACGAGCCTGAGTTCATGGCGGCCTGCCTGAAACTCAACGAGAAGTTTCAGCGGCTGAACCAGCAGCGCTAGCGCTGAACGCCTCCCAATCCAGGCTGCGCTTGCCCATCCGCAGGGCCACCTCACGGACCAGGATCTCGCGTGCGATCGGCTTCGTCAGGTAGTGATCACAGCCGGCGGCCAGGCATTTCTCCAACTCGCCTTTCATCGCGTGCGCGGTGAGCGCGATGATCTGCCCTCGATACCCGGCTTCGCGCAGCACCCCCGCCGCGGTGTAGCCGTCCATCACCGGCATCTGCATGTCCAGCAGCATGACGCCGAACGGCTCGCCGCGGGCCACCGCGCCCAGCGCGGCGTCCACGCCGAGCTTGCCGTTGTCCGCGATCGTCACGTCGGCCCCGGCTTTGCGGAGGATGTAGTTGATGAGTCGTTGGTTGTCCGGTCCGTCCTCGACCAGCAGCACGCGGCCGTGGATTTCGGGCAGCTTCCTGAGTTCCGTAGGCGGCGCGACGTGCGTCGGCTCGGAGTCGAGCGCCTGCACCATCTGCACGCCAGCCAGCGGGCCGGTGGCAACGGTCAATGTAAACGTACTGCCCTGCCCCGGCGTGCTCGCGACCGTTACGTCACCGCCCAGCAGGTTCGCGACGCGCTTGGTGATCGTCAGGCCGAGGCCGGTGCCGCCGAAGTGCCGGGTCGTCGAGACATCGGCCTGGACAAACGGTCGGAAGAGCCGCGCCATTTGCGCCGTGGTCAACCCGATACCCGTGTCGATCACGTCGAGCGTGAGGCGTTCGGCCTCGCGGTCGCACGACGCGCACACCCGCACCGTGCCGTTTTCCGTGAATTTCAGCCCGTTGCCGACCAGGTTCACCAGCGCCTGTTTCAGCCGCACCGGGTCGCTCTGGATGCAATCCGGAATCGGCGTAACCACCTCGACGCGCAGCTTGTTGCCGCGCTCCACCGCCTTGGCGTCGAGCATATCGAGCACGTCGCGCAGCAGCCGGCGCGTGAAGGTCGGCGTCTGCTCGACCTCCAGCTTGCCGGCTTCGATCTTCGAGAGGTCCAGGATGTCGTTGATGAGCGTCAGCAGGTGGCCGCCGTTGCGCCGGATCGTGTGGACCGCGTTCAGCCGGTCCGACACGTTGGCCTGCGGATCGAGCAGCAGCTCGGAGAACCCGATGATCGCGGTCATCGGCGTGCGGATTTCGTGGCTCATGTTGGCCAGGAACGCGCTCTTGGCCCGCGTCGCTTCGGTGGCCCGCTCGTTGGCATCCGTCATCTCGTTGATTTGACGGCGGAGCACACGGCTGATGCGCGTCGAGAGAAACACGAGCACCAAGGCGCCGGTGGAGCCGACCAACACGATCTTGCGAAAAGCGGCGGCCAGATTGCGGTCCGCCTCTTGCGCCAAAGAGAGCGTCGCGTCGTTGGACTGTTCGACCAGCAACTGGCGTGCGGCGTGGACGCCGTTCACCTGTTCACGAATCCGGCGGGCGAGTTCTTCCCGCTGCCGCTCCAACGCCAGGCGCGTCTGGGTCCAGACGAACAGCCCCCCGCTCCCCGGCACGATCGCCTGGTGCGCCTCGTCATCCACGAACCCCGCGCCGAACAAGGCCGTCTGGAACGCCGCCACCAGGGCCGGGTCAAAACGGTCCTCCGGCCCTGCGGCGCTGCGCCCACACACGGCGGCTCGCTCCAGTCGAGCGAGCGCGGACTTGATGCGGTTGTCCTTGAGGTCGGTGAGGTGATCGGCATTCGTTTCGTTGGCCAGTTGCTCGGCGAGCAGGGCCAGGTCCGCCAGCTCGTTCTGGACGCCGGCTTCGCTGACCCTACAC
>CAYMXT010000033.1:4878-7081 GCA_964394415.1 uncultured Planctomycetales bacterium | reverse complement strand
CCCTACACCATTGATCCGCGAACTCGCGGGCCAAGCGGTCGGCCTCCGCGCCGTTCGCGTTCCACAGACGCCGCAGATGCACGGCCTGCCGTAGGCGGGCGCGTCCCGCGACGCCGGCGACGGTGTTTCGCGTCGCGGCCAGGGCGGCGTCGACCTGCTTGCGGGCCGCCGCCGCTTGGGCCTGCGCTTCCTGCCAGGCGACACGCCAGTTGGCGGTCTCGCGCTCGAGTTCCAAGAGCGCCGGAACCGTATCGCGCAGGTGCTCCCACCCGCTGGAGATCGCCTCGTTGGCCGCAGAGACCGCCGGCGTTGCGTCAACTACATCCCAGAGCGTTTCGCCCCAGCGCGTCTGGTCCGCGGGGGCGTCCGGCGCATTCAGCGTCCGCTCCAGTTCGCCTTGGGCGCTGGCCAGCGCCGCATCCAACGCCTGCAAACGCGTGGCCAGGACCGTCCGCGTGTCCGTCACGTGCTCGTGTTCCGCCCGGATGTCGCTCCACGCCCAGCGTACGATCAGCAGCGTCACCGCGCCCGCCGCGATGCCCACGCTGGCGAGCAGCCAAACCTGGCGGTTCGCGCGACGGGCCGACAGCGTGGAGTAGCGTTCCGTTTTCATGGCCGGCCTCCGGTCCGCCCGTGTCCCAGCTCAACCCAGTCCATCGAGACAATCTGCCCGCCGCGGATGACGGTTGGCCACACGCTGTGGCATGCCTGATGGTCGTCGGGCGACAACGACAACGGCGCGCCCAGCCCCAGATCGAAATCCCCCAGAGCCTCGAGCGCATCGACCACCCCCTCGCGCGTCGGTCCCTCCGGCACGGTCACCAGCGCGCGGCAGAACACGCGCCCGGCCACGTAGCCCTCCAGCGATCCGAACGTCGGCTCGGCCTTCTCGTCCACCGCTTTCAGCGCCGCCCGGTATTCGCGCGCGATCGACCGGTCCGCTGCGAAGTGCGGGACGACTTGCGTGATGATGACGCCGTCGCCCTGCCCTCCCAACGCCGCGGCCAGCGCCGCGGAGCCGACGAACGAGACGTTCAGGAAGAGCGGGTTGTACTCGTTCTCGCGGGCCAGCTTGATGAACTTCGCGCAGGGCTCATACGCGCCCACCATGATCACCGCCCGCACCGGCGGGTCCGCGAGGAGCACATCTGCCAGCGCGCTTTCCACGATGTCGGTGTTGCGCTCGTAGCGCCCGTGAACGACGGCGTGGCCTTCACTCAACCCCCGGCGTTTCAGGGCCTTCAGCCCGCCCACGTAGCCCGCGTCGCCGTAGGCGTCCCGCTGCGTGAAGAAGCCGATTTCCTCGGGACGCAGCCCGGCGTGGTCGAGCAACGCATCGACCATCGCCGCGGTTTCTTCCGCGTAGCTGGCCCGGTAGTTGATGATGTAGCGGTCTGGCGGCGTCCGCCGCAGAACACCCGCCCCGGTGAACGGGCCGAACAGCAGCGTGCGGCTGGCGTTGGCAATCGGAGTCGATGCGACCGCCGTAGGCGTGCCCACGTTGCCGATCACCGCCAGCACCTGCTCCTCGTCGATCAGCCGCCGCATGTTGGGCGCGGCGCGGGCCGGCTCATAACCGTCGTCGAGCGCGATCAGGCGCAGCGGAGTACCGTGATGTCCGCCCGCCCGATTGAACTCGTCGAAAGCCGCCAGCACGCCCAGGCGCATCTCCAGACCGAGCGCGGCGGCGGGTCCGGTAAGCACGGTTGACATACCCAGGCGGATTTCGGCGGGCTTGGACGTTGGCTCCTCACCCTGGTCGGCCCCCGTTGCGGGAATGAGCGGCGTGGTCAGCAACCACAGGCCCAGGGTCGCAGTTTTCCAACGGGTCAGCATGAGAGCTCCGAACTTGAATGTCGCGACGGCACAACGCCCGCAGCGCAGAGTGTGCGGACGGCCCATGACGCATCGGATCACGCCCCCCGGGACGTTAATTTGTACCAAAAGGTCCCGGTTTCCCCCGTCCGACCCCCGGACGCAATCCCGGCACGCCGGGACGGGGCCGAAGGCTGCGCGGCCATCAGCACGCCACTTGTGTGGCGGGTCCGGATAGCAACAGGCGGCGTCGGAAACGGAGCGGTGGGCCGAATCCTATTGGGACCACGCGTGCAGCCAGTCCTGCAACTGCCGTCCGCGATAGACGATCAGCAGCGCGGCCAGCCCCCATAACACGATCGCCGCCTGGAACGGCCGGTCACGCAGC
>CAYMXT010000033.1:0-4868 GCA_964394415.1 uncultured Planctomycetales bacterium | reverse complement strand
CGGCGGCGCGGTCGGGCCGTCCACGCGGCCGTGCTCGACCAGCAGCGCGAAGCGGAAGATCGCGTACACGACCAGCGGCAGCGTGTATAGCAGGTAGTTAGTGCCGAACACCTCCAGCGTCCGCTTATCAGTCGCGTAGAGCATGAAGCTCACGACCGCGATCCCGGCGGTCAACGTCGTCATGTGATTCAGCAGCTCCGGCGTGTATTCCGTCAGCGTCCGCCGATGCCGCCCGGCCCCGTCGTTGGCCAGCGCGTTCAGCTCGCAGCGCCGCTTGCTGAAGCCCATGAACAGACACAACGTGAACGTACACAAGACGAGCCACGGCGAGATGGCGACGTGGGCCAGCACGGCCCCCGCGACCGCCCGCAGGACGAACCCCGTGCCGATCAGGATCACATCCAGCACCACGACATGTTTCAGCCAGTGCGTGTAGAGGAACTGGAGGACAACGTACACGCCGGCGGTCAGAAAGAAGCCGCGATCCAGCGCCAGTGCCCCGCCCAACCCCGCCAGCAACAGGGCCAGGGCATAGCTCGCCGCCGCGCCGACGCCGATCAGTCCGGCGGCGAGCGGTCGGTTGCGCTTGCTGGGGTGCAGGCGGTCCTCTTCGCGGTCGCGGATGTCGTTCAGCACGTACACCGCGCTGCTGACCAGGCAGAAGCAGGCGAACCCGAGCAACACGTCGAGCACCCGTGGTCCGTGCAGCAGCTCGCGGCCAAACACCAGGCCCGCGAACAGAAACAGGTTCTTGATCCACTGACCGGGGCGCAGCAATCGCAGGTAGGGCATGGGCTCTCCGTCGCGGTGCGCGACGCGCACAGTTCACATGTAGGCTGGGCGGAGCGAAGCGGAGCCCAGCCGACCGGCTCGCACTGCTTACAGAGCCGTGGCACACGTGCGACGGCATTGTGCAAACGCGCCGCGCGCTGGTCAACGCTCGGCCCCCGGCCGCGCGCCGCGCTGCCCGTCGGTCCGGTTGACCGTGCGGTGGCCGATTCGTATGGTCCGCACATGGGATCGTGGCCAAATGACCCGCAGCGCGGGCCGGAAATGGAAATCGTCGGCGCACGTGAGGGGTACGACCGCTGGGCCGAGATCTACGACAACGAGGACAACCCGCTGATTGCCCTCGAAGAGCCGCAGGTGGACGCCCTGCTGGGTGACGTTCGCCGGAAGACGGTGGCGGATATCGGCTGCGGCACCGGCCGCCATGCGCTCCGGCTGGCGGCCGCGGGCGCACGGGTCACCGCCCTCGATTTCTCGGAAGGGATGCTTGCCAAGGCCCGCGCGAAACCCGGTGCTGACCGCGTGTCGTTTGTCGCACATGATCTGCACCAGCGCTGGCCGCTCGCGGACGGGGCATTCGAGCGCGTGGTGTGCGGTCTGGTGGTCGAGCACATCGCCGACCTGCCGTTCTTCTTCGGCGAGCTGGGCCGCATCTGCCGAACAGACGGGTTCATCGTGGTCTCAGCGATGCACCCGGCGATGTTCCTGCGCGGCATCTCCGCCCGGTTCAGCGACCCGGCGACCGGCCGCGAGACGCGCCCCCAAAGCCATCCCCATCACATCAGCGACCTCGTGATGGCGGCACTCGGCGCTGGTCTGCGCCTGGACCACATCAGCGAACACGCCGTCGACGCCGCCTTGGCCGCCCGCCTGCCGCGGGCGGAGAAGTACGTCGGCTGGCCGATGCTGGTGATGCTGCGGCTGCGGTGTCGATAGGGGTGACGCCGGGGCACAGTGTGGAATTGCGCGGTTGCGAATGAAGGCGAGCCTGGCGGGGCGCCGGATTGACCGGGACCATCCCGGCCTGCTGCCTCGGTCAGTCTGCCAGTCGCTGCTGCACCGCGCGGACGAATTCCCGCGCTCGTTCCAGCGTCGCGCCCGCTTCGGTTGGGGAAATGGACGCCTCGACGCCGTAATCGCCAACGATCCGTTGATCGAACGCATCCAGCAGCCAGCGGTGGTACTTGGTATCAAGCGCACCCGTCTTCGCGAAATGCTCGCCGAACGCGGCATGCACACCCGCGTGCTTCGCGAAGCGCAGACCGCGGCTCGAGAGGAGCGCTTCTGCGGCGTAAAACATCGCGTAGTACGCCCGCCCGACGGCAAAGTCCGTACTGTCGGCGTCGAGGAGCAACTCCGCAGCGCGGATCGCCTCGGCGGCCTTGGCCAGCAATCGTGTCGGCTCCGCGTTCACGCCGGGATGGCCTCCGTCCGCACATTTCGCAGAAAGGTTGTGCTTGCGTTGCGCCACGCAGGTTCGTCGACAAACACCCGGCTGATACTCACGTTGTAGGTCAGAGCCAATCGCGACGTGATTTCAGAAGTTCGGGCAATCTCCGCCGCGTATGAGTCAAGTCGATCGAGCACGATCAGTATGTCGAGGTCGGATTCCCGCCCCGGTGTGCCGCGGGCGTACGACCCAAACAAGAAAACGGCTACTAGCCGTCCGCCGTAGAGGCCGGTCAGGGCCGTTCGGAGCTCGCCAAGCAGTCCTCGTATTCGTGTGTCCATCGTGCGACGACTGTGGCACGTACTTCCAGCCCGCCACTGCGAGCGGCCCGTGGTGACCTTCGTTCCCACCGGTAAAATGCCGGTGCCACAACCACTCGTCATTATGCCCCGCTGCGGCTCAACGGCAAGCGGGACGCTGGCAGCGGGTCCGGCGGCTTCACCTCGATGTGAGCGTTTGTTAGTCTCGCCTCGCCACGCTCGACGCGGGTGGCCAGCGCGCGGCACTCTTCCAGCAGCGCTTCCAGCATCCGGTCCTCGTTCACCGTCTGCTTCTGCTCGCCCTGCACGTAGATGATCCCGCGGCCCTTGCCGGCGAAGATCGCCACATCGGCCCCCTCGCATTCACCTGGGCCGTTCACCACGCAGCCCATGACCGCGACCTTGAGCGGCAGCTTGATCTCCGCCGCGAGCTTCGCGCGGACTTCCCCGACCAGCCTGAACAGGTCCACCTCGATCCGCCCGCAGGTCGGGCACGCGATCAGCTCCGGCTCCGTCCGCGGCCGCAGGCCGAGCGAACACAGCAGCTCCTTGCCATCCTCGATTTCATGGACCGGGTCGGCGGCGTAGCTGATGCGGATCGTGTCGCCGATGCCGTTGGCCAGCAGCGTCCCCAACGCCGCGATCGAGCGGATGCGCCCGGTCTCCGGCGGGCCGGCGTGCGTGACGCCCAGGTGCAGCGGGTAGTCGTAACGCTGGCTGATCGCGGTGTATGCGTCGATCACGATCCGCGGGTCGGGACTTTTCGCGCTGATGACCACGTCGTGGAAATCCTCGGCCGCGAAAACCCGCAGATATTCGGCGAGCTTAGCGAGCATGATGCGGATCAGCCCGGCGGCGTAGTCCTGGTCGAGCGCCGCCTGTTCAGCCGCGCGCTGCTCTTTGTCGCGTCGCTCGACGATCCCGCCCTCGTTCGCCCCGACACGGATCGGGACGCCGCGTTCCTTGCACGCCGCGATGACCCGGCGGACCTTGGCCCGGTCCTGGATATTGCCGGGGTTAAGGCGGATCTTGTGTACGCCCGCGTCGATCGCCTCCAGCGCCCGCTCGAAGTGGAAATGCACGTCCGCCACGATCGGCACCGGCGACGCGGGCACGATGTGCTTCAGGGCCTCAGTATCCCGTTTCTCCGGCACGGCGACGCGGACGAGGTCGGCCCCGGCGGCGGCCAGCTTGCGAATCTCGGCGAGGCACTTATCAACCTCGTACGTGTACCCCGAGGTCATCGACTGAAGCGCGACCGGCGCAGCGCCGCCGATCTTCACGCGGCCAACAGCGACTTGACGGGTTCTGCGGCGTGGGGACACTGAAACTCCGTACGCGATACGCGGATTCTAGTGTACTGTCTCAGAAAAACGCACACCTAATCGCGCCGGGGAGCATCGGCGTCCCGCCGGTGCGACCGGCGTTCAGAGGCGCCCGTCGCGGTTTCGCGCACCGGCGGGACGCCGATGCTCCCAGTAAGTACGGCGCGTTTATTGCGAGACAGTACACTAGCCCCCAGACCGCCGACCGGCAGCCGCGCCGCGGGCGCAAGTGAGCCTTCTTTCGATCTGCCGGTCAAGGCTACCCGCCGAGCAGCGGGTACTCAACCGGCTCCGAGTTCAGCAAACTCAAAAACGCGTTGAAGTCGGGCGGTAGTTGCAGCTTCGCCATAGGTGATCTGCCGCAGAGGTTCGACCACCGCCAGCCGTTCCGCGGGCGTCGTCGGGACCTGAGACCCGCACCGTTCGCCTGCCCACCCACCTTGCGGTAGCATCTCGCCCGCACGACCAGCCCGGAGCGCGGCGTATGCGAATGGCACGGTATCTCGGCGTCTTCCTGACCGTCGGCTTGCTCGGCGGAACCCTGCCCGCGTGCGACCGGGGCAAGAGCCGGTCGCGCGCGGCGGATTCGGCCCCTGCGGCCGGGCCGGTCGAGCCGACCGCGCCGAAGCCGGAATACTCGTTCGCCGCAGAGCTGGAGCCGGCGTACCCGGAGGTAGTCGCGTTTCTCCGGCATTTCATGGAGACGGCCTTGGCGGGCGACTACGCGGCGTACCGCAAGCTGGTCGCCCGCGTCGCCGATCCGGAGAGCCGCGAGCGGTTTGAGAGCGTCCTCAACGCCCTGAAACTCATGGCGATCGAGACCATTGAGGAGTTGGATGCGTCGCAGTTTGCGTCGCCGGCGTATCTGGTGACCGCGCGGGCCGAGCTGCTGCCGGGTAAGAAGGTCACGTTGCGGCGCGGCAGCAACAGCCGGGTGGCGATTCTTGTGCTTCAGGAGGAGGGCGAGTTGCGCATGATGCTGGCCCCGTCCGAGCTTCAACCGGAGGCCGAGACGACGCAACCTGCCGCCACGGCCCCCGCCAC
>CAYMXT010000032.1:0-26599 GCA_964394415.1 uncultured Planctomycetales bacterium | reverse complement strand
GATGAAGCTGCAATCGGGGCAATACGCGATGCCGCCGATGCGGTAGCCGTACACGTTCGTCCGCCCATGCAGGTACGGGATCGGGACGATCGGCCGGCCGAACAGCTCGAAGGGGCCGTGGACCCCGTGTGACACCAGGTGCGGCTTTTCGCTCGGGTAGTCCGGCTCGTCGTGGAAGGCATAGGCGAACATACGCCGCAGGCGAGCGAGCGTCTCGACGCTGCCGTAGACCGGCAGCGCGCCGCCCGCGACGCCGTTGAAGCGCCGCACGTCGTCGAGTCCGACCACGTGGTCGGCGTGAGCGTGGGTGTAGAGCAACGCGTCCACGTGCCGCAGACCATGCGCGAGGGACTGGAGCCGCAACTCCGGCGCGGTGTCGATCAGGATGTTCCGCCCATCGTAGGAAAAGACGGCGCTGGGGCGCGTGCGGCGGTCGTGCGGGTCTACGGAAGTGCAAACCGCACAGTCGCACGCGATCATCGGCACGCCGTGCGAAGTGCCGGAACCGAGGATGGTCAGGCGAAGTGCCATGTTGAGCCGTCAGCCATCAACACCGGCACAGAGCACGGCTTGCCGAATGCTGGGTGCTGAGTGCTTTCACAGTCCGCTCTTGACGGACTCCCATTCGTCCTTGAGTTTCTTGTACTGGGGGTCCGTTTTGTCGAGCTCGGCGAGCCGCTCACGCACCTGGCCATCGACCGGGTCCAGGTAAACGATGACCAGCGACTTCGTGTCGCGATAGGCGAACTCTCCGGACCGGCCGGCCTCACGCCGCAACTGCACGGGTTCATCCGCCCGCAAGTCGAGCACCACGGCGCCGGTCGAGAAATCGACCTGTTCCTTCTTGGTCTTGCCGTCGGCGTCGGTCTCGGGCGTCTTGACGGTCAGCGGCGCGCCGATCGTGTCGCCGACGCGGACCTTGAAGTCCTCCTTGAGCCAATAACCCTTGTGCCAGGCGAAAACCTCGACGTTCGCCGCGGGTTCGCCGAAGACCGGACTGCGCACGAAGAAATGTCGCTTGTTGGCGACGGTGACCGCGGCGCTGGGCAGCGACCAGTCGCCCGCGAGCACGGTCTGGTCCGCGAGCGCCGGCTCGCGCAGCACGCCGCGCCGGCCCACGTAGCGGTTCCAGAGCTTGATCCGCATCCGATAGCGGTAGGTCTTGCCCGGCTGCACGCTGTCGTCGTGGAACCAGACCGCGACCTCGCCTTCCTTCTCGGGGTTGGTGACCAGCTCGCGGTCCTTCGCGCGGCCCGCCGCGGCGCGCTCGCCGGTGGCCCGCTTCTGGGCCTTGGCGCGGGCCCGCTCGGCTTCCGCCAGGATTCTCTTGGCCTGGGCCTGCTCGGAGTTCGAGGCGTCGTTGCTGCTCACCACGCTGCGAGCCTTCTGTTCCGCGGTGTCGTAGTCTTTTTCCCGCAGGGCCTTCTTCGCCTCCGTCAAAGCGGTCCGCTGGGCCTTGCTGGGCGCCGGCTGGGCAGGCCGCTGGGCAGGCTCCCGCGCGGGCTCACCCCCACGCTCGCCACCGGGTGGTGATTGCGACTGCCCACGTGCCCGGCCGGGTAGCGGCCCCTCAGCCTGGTCCTTCTTCTTGTCCGGCTCCTTCTTCGCCGGCGCCTTCTCCTCAGCCTCGTCGGCTTCCTCGTCCACGGCATGGCCCGGCAGCGGCGGCATTTCCCACTCCGAACCCGCGTCGACGGGGAAGAACGGCGGCTGCATCAGATCTCCTTGGGCGCTCTTCACCAAGTCCAACTGGTTGTCCAGTTCCTTAGTGTTCTGGAGTTCGCCCGTGCGACCGTCGTACACCGGCGCGGCCAGCTCGATGCGCGGCATGGCCTTGCCCGGCGGCACGTCGGTCCACTCCGAGAATTCGCCGCTGGCGAGCATCTCCTGACGCTGTACGTCGACGCCGACCACGTGGACCTTGGCGCGGTACGTGGCGTACCCGGCCGCGGTCATTTCCTTCTGCTGCGCCTCGAGCGGGTAATACGCCGCCACCGTGACCCAGGCCAACTCGGTGGGCGGCTCGTCGGCCTCCGGCGATTTGGCCGCCGTGGCCACGAGCGCGATTTGCTCACGCCGCGCCAAGCTCAGGCCGGTGCCCACCGTCAGCGACGTGGGCCGCAGCGGCGTGACGAGGGTCACGTTGCTGGCTTCCTGCTCGCCTTCGAACGTGGGCAGCGGCGTGCCGAAGCGGCCAACGACCTTCAGTGTCCTGGGCAGCGCCGGGGCGTTGCTGTCTTCGACGGCGAACAGGCCGCCTTCAAACTTTTCGCGAAGCTGCTTCGAGTAGGCGGGCACTTCAACCGCCGGGGGTTGCGCGTTGCGCCGGGCCTGCTCGAGTTCCCCGGCCTTGCGCCGCACGGCCTCATCCAGGTCCCGCGGACCCAGCTTCGTGCCGCCGAACTCGACCCGGTTTGGCTCCAGCACCATGAAGTAGACCGCCGCGCCGAGCAAAGCGAGCACGCCGAGCCCCAGCAGCCCCTTCTCCAGGTGCAGTTCGACGAAACTGAGGGAGCCTTTTCTAGCCATTCTGCTATCTCACTTCCAACGGGTTGCGCCTCAGCCTGCTTGCCCCGGGCGCCGTCCGCCACCGCCGGGCGGACGCTTCTGCCCGGTCTCTTCTGCGGCCCCGAGTTCGGCCTGCACGTCCTTCGGCATCAGTTCCTTGAACAGGCGACGGGCGAAGTAGCCCTCAAAGTCCAGGGTGGCCCGCACCACCGGCGCCTCGCCGTAATAATGCCCCGCCGAGTCGGACGAATCCGTCACTTCGTGGTTGAGACCGATCAGTTGGTAGAAATTCTGCCGGGTGATAGCGTCCACGAGCTTGAACAGCTCGCGCTCGTCCACGATCACGGTCAGCGTGAACCGCAGCACGTCAAACTGGTTGTCGCTCTTGCGGCCGGTGAAGGACGGTCCCGACGCGCCCGCGGGTCCCGCAGCGCTCTGCCGCTCCGTGCCGGCCAGAGCCGGAAACGCCACCACCGTGCCCGTGCTCGTCACGTAGCCGGCGATCCGCACGCCTTCCAGGCGCTTGACCGGCAGGGTGGTGACGTTGGCTTCGCTCGGGGGCCGTGCCTGCGCTGCCTCGTCGTTGACGCGCGCGACCGCTTTCGCCAAATCCTCTTGAATCCAGAGCCCAACCTGGGCGTACCACATTTCCTTGGGCGGCGGGGCGCCCTCGGCTTGCGCCAGCGGACTGACGTGAAAGGACGTCGGCGCGGCGTACATGCGAATCACGCGGGCCTTCTTCGCCGCCGCCCGGCGCCGCACGTCCTCCTGCGTCACACCCGCGGGCAACGCCGCGGTCGGCCCCGCAGTCTGCGCGCCGACACCTTCCTGCCCCGGCGGGCCGCCGCGCCCCATCTCGCGCGCCGCGCCCCCGGGAGTTTCCTGCGCGGTCCGTCCCGGTTCGCCCCGGCCGAACGGCGGCAGACCAGGTCCACCTGCACCGGGCGGGCCCTTTTGACCCGGCTCGTCCCGGCCCTCCTCGGCGGCCTTCCGCCGGGCGACCTCGGCCAGCACCTCGACCTCGTCCAGGATTTCCTGGTTATTGGGCAGGTCGCCGGCGTCCATGAGCTTCGGTAGTTCGCCGATGCGGCGCGTGTACACTTCCTTGAAACGGAACTGGAGTTCGTATGGGGCGGTCGGGAACACGCCGTCGAGCAGCGGCTTGCGGATGTTGATGCTCTCGGCGGCGCTGACGACGGTGTCGTATTCCTGCTTGAACTTCTGCCCGCGCTCCTTCTCGGCGTTGATCGTGGCTTCGTTCTGCGGATCGCCGCGGAGGCCCGCGATTTCGTTGGCGGACTGCTTGACCTTCTCCATCTCCTGGACGACGGAGTCACTCAGCATTCCCAGTACGCCGAACGTAATGGCCAAGAGCGTCACCAGCCCGCACGCCAGCGAGATCCAGTGGCCTTTCACAAACTGCATCACGGTCCTGCTCCTGTCGGATTACGTCGACACGGTGCGCGGGTTACTTCTTGCCCGGCGGCGCGGCGGGGGGCTGCCCCGGCCTGCCGGGTGGTTGCCCCGGCTGGCCGGGCGCCGGCGGCGGCTCCGCGGGCGTCTCGCTCGGTGGCGGAGGCGGTTCGCCGAACTGCACTTTGAAGGCGAACTCCACCTTCCAGTCGGTCGAGGTATCCTCGCCGGTCACCGGATCCAAACTGACCGCGGTGGCGGCGGTTGGTTGCCCCGTCGCACCGGGCTCGGCCTGGCGGGGCGCGGCGGCGGCCTGGTACTTCGAGAGTTTCGGGTTGCTGACGCTGCGTTTTTCGTCGCCGGCCTGCGGGTCGTCCGCGGGGATGTGGAAACCGACGCCCGGCCGTTGCCCGAGCTCGCGCAGCCTTTGGTACAGGCTCTCGGTGACCCATTTGATCGCGTCGGCTTCGCTGCGGCCGAAGAGCAGCCGGCCTTTCACGCGGACGATAAAGCCGCCCTTGAGGGTACCCGGGGCCGGGGCCGCGGCGACGGCCTTTCCGGGGGGCTGCTTTTGCCCCGGTGGACCCGGCGGCGCCTTCTGCTGTGACGGTTGTTGCTGGCGGGGCGGCCCGCCGCGCTGCCCGGCCGGCGGACCGGGTACGGGCTGTTCGCGCTGGGCCGCACCCATCTGGGGACGGGCGCTACCGCCCACATCGACCGAAGCCGCCGCCACATCGGGGGCGTATTCCACGCTCAGCGATTCGATTGCGAACTGTCCCCGCTGCGTGCGGTCAAAGCGTGCGCGGTCCGCCTGGATCAGCTTCTTGTATTGCTCCGCGGAGGTGGCCTGCGCAAGCTCCGGCGGGTTGATCTCCGGCAGGGCCTCGTTCACGAGTGCGGCCACCCGCGGCACGATTCGTTTGTGTTCCTGGAGATTCAGCAGGTTGTCGATGTCCTGCTTTTTCTGACCGGTGTCGGTTTTGGCCTCCGCAAACTCGCCCTTGAAGCGCTTGGCCTCGGCGACGATCCGCTGCGTGTCGCCGCGGGCCTGGCGGGCGGCCTCGCCGCCCAGCGCCTGTTGGTCGAGGGCGTTCGCGACGTAGGGTACCGCCGCGGCCAGCGCGAACGAAGCCGCGGTCGCGATGAAGAAGGGCCGCTTCTTCTGCCAGGCGGCGACGCGGGCCAGTTCGGTCGGCAGCAGCGTCGCGCGAATCTTGGCCAGCCCGAGCCCCTGTAGCGCCAAGCCATACGCCGCCGCGAAGCTGAGCGCCTGCTCGCCAAACTGGGGCGACGCGGTGAGCTCTGATGGTGCCAGGCGGGCGAACTTCTCGAGCCGGCCGACGCCGCCGCTCAGCGTGAGGTTGTTTTCCAGGTACTTCAGCAGGCCGGGCAGCCGGAAGGCGTTGCCGATCGCGAGGACACGCTTCAGCTCCACGTCCCGGTGCGTCGAGCTGTAGAACCCGATCGAACGCTGAATCTCGGCGACGAGGTCGGCGAAGACGGGCCGCATGGCCTGGAAGATCTGGCGGGCGTACTTGCTGTCCGCCGCCGTGCGCTTCAGGCTCTCCGCTTTCGCGAACGAAAGCTTGAAAGCCCGCACGAGGGCCTCGGTGAAATTGTTGCCGCCCAGGGGGATGTTGCGGGTCCACGCGGAATTCGGCTCGGCGATCACGAGGTCAGTGTTCTGGGCTCCCACGTCCACGAGCACCGCAGCGCCGCCTGCCGCCGGGACCTGCCCGTCGAAATGGCAGAAATTGTAGAGGGCCGCGGGGACGGTCTGCACCCCGACCGGGGCGATGCCGGCGGTGCCGAAGAAGCTCAGGTGCTTGCGGATCAGGTCTTTGCGGATCGCGAAGATGCCGACCTCAATGTCGGGCGAGCCCTCGGACGTGAAAATCTGGTAGTCCCACACCACGTCGTCGATGTCGAACGGGATTTGCTGGCTGGCCTCGTACCGCACCAGGTCGTGGATCTTCTTGGCATCCTTCTTCAAGTCGATCGGCGGCATTTTGCAGAAACGGGCGAACGTCTGCTGCCCCGGAATGCCCACCACGAAGCGGTCCCCCTGCACCTGGTTGCGCGAGACGAACGTCTTGAGCGACTCGGCCAACAGCGCGTCGCGGTCGGCGTCGGGCTGCGAGAGGATCTTCGGGTGCTCAACGATGTCAAATGCGAGGGCTTCGACCTGCCCGCCCTCGGCCGGCCGCAGCTTGATGGCCTTGAGGGCGCACTGTCCGATATCGATGCCCCAGACGGCAATGCCGGACGCCATGTCATTGCTCCTTCTGCACCGGCCGGGAACCGCCGCCGTGGCATTGGATCAACCCGCTTGCCAGGGTGAGTCACCTGCCGCCGGGTTCGGCGTCCGCGGTTCAACCCGCCAGGCAGCCCGCGGAGGCGGTACCGTCCGGTCAGGCTGGCGAATTATACGGCCTGGGCAAGCGCCCGCGTGTCCGCAAAGCGGACCGCGGGACCGCTGCGCGGCCGACCCATTGGACGCCGACGCACCGGCGAAGTTCCCACCGGCGGTTGCCCTCCTTCGTCCGATGCGCGGCGTGGTGCGCTGCGCTCGGGCTAGGACGTCGTCGTTGTGACCGCGTTGGAAACGAGCGTGGAGGCCGCCTGAGTCGCCAGGGCCTGCATCACGAAGTACACGAAGTCGGTCGTACACGAGCCGAGGGCCAGGAGCAGTCCGCTCGTGCTCGTCAGCGCCAGCCACTTGAGCTTTGTCATGAACATCTCCAAACGGGGGTGCCACGACGGCGTTGGCGCACAGACCCAACGGTCCGTGTCCGCGTCGCCCGCCGGCCGGGGCCTCCCGCACGGTGGCCGCACTATAGCCGTCAGTCTGCTCTCTTGCCACGCCCAGGCGCTCGCTGGGCGGGGCGGCTTCCCGGCGTGCCGGGGACGCGCGCGCCGCTCAGCTTCGCCGCTTGGCCGGGCTCCGCTTGGCTCCGGTCAGCGTACGTTGCCGCCGGGCACGGCCGCATGCAACGCGCAAAGAAAAAGCGGGCGACCCAGCCAGATTGACGTCCGAAGGGGTGGGTGGGGTTTCGAGCGAGGGGGCCATCCAGCGTGGATTGCGATTCCTGCCGATGACCGGTGGACGTCGAATCTGTTGGTCGCCCGACGCGAGTCAGGCTGAATTGTTGAGCACCAGCGGAGCCTCCATGCCTCGCCGATGCCCGACGGTCGTCGCTGCTCCATCCGTGGGGCACAGAGCCGACCGGAGTTGTCGCATTGCTCCTTAAAGCGTGAGCGTCGGAGATGTAATAGCGCTGTTTACCTCGTCACGCTGAGCGAGTATAGCACAGATTATTGACATGCGCTGTCAATTCTTTGCCAATTTTAACATGCCGCTCTCGATCGTCACTGCTCAAACAGAGGCGACTGATTGGCGATGGCTATATGTAGTGGTTGTGCTGCTTAGCTGAGCTATTAGGCGGGCTATCAGGAGTGAGTGAAGCCCGGGTTGATTCTGATTATTCCACCAAGATTGCCCATTTTACTGTCTTGAATGCGAATCTATGGCTCCAGATTTCCATGCTCAACCCGGCGGAGAATCTTGCGCAGTAGAAGGTAGTTCGCACCCTTGTAGCGCGTAACTTCGGCCGTCACGATGAACTCCGCGAAGCCGGCCGTGGACTCGCGCTCCATAGCCTCGAGAAGCTGGTTTGGTATGAGCTCCATCGTGCGTGGTCCAGAGGGTTGCCCCTCGGTTTGAAACACAAGCTTCGCACGGCCGTCGGCCTGGACGAGCCGGGCTGGGCGTTCGACGAGAAACGTCCCTTCGAGCAGCAACCCTTCGCCGGCTGTCGTTCCGGCAGGCGTGGCGGTGCCGCCGGGCTCCTCCGGGCGGATCGGCGTGGGACGCTGGCCACGCTGGAGCAGCCCTTTCAGCATCTCAGCCTGGGCCGGCCGCCGCAGGACCGTGTTGGTTGGGGCCGGACGTGTGGTCGGCTGGGTATCCGCAGGTGTCGGCGTGGCACGCGGCGGATTCTGCGTCTGCCCCATCACCAGGACCAGGCACGCGCTTACGATCAGGACACGCAACATGGCTGCACTCCGCTTCTTGGACGTCGTCGCCCCGGACGCCTGGCTGAGCACGCACGTACCGCGGACGAGGCTGTAATGGTAATACACGACGGCGGACGCGAACACCTGCGCCGCGAAGCGGAACTTCGCGAGCCCCGCACGGTCGCCAGCGGAAACCCGTCCCGCGGGCATTGTTTCCGCCGATAGAAGCGGGCGGAGAATAGAGCTTGGACGACGTGGTGATCTATGGTGCCGGCGGGTTGGGCTGCCTGGTGCATGACATTCTGCTCCAGGGCACGGATTATCGCCCCGTCGCATTCCTGGACTCAAACGCGGCCAAGCACGGCCAGACAGTCATGGGATTGCCCGTCCGCGGCGGGGCCGAGCGCATCGCGCAGTTGCTCAGCGAGGGCATCAGGGGCGTTGTCGTCGCCATTGGCGACAGCGTGACCCGGGTCGCCCTCGCGGAAACCCTCGCGGCACGCGGCCTGCGCCTCATGTCCGCAATTCACCAGTCGGCCAGCATTGCGCCTTCGGCCACGCTCGGCGAACATCTGATCATCGGGGCCCGCGTCACCATCTGCGTACACGCACACATCGAGTCCCACACCGTGCTGTCCGCGGGGGCGATCGCCGAGCACGACAACCACGTGGGGCGCGGCGTGTTTCTATACCCCGCCGTGCGGCTGGCGGGGGCGGTGACCGTCGGAGATTTCGCTACGCTGGGGATCGGAGCGACCGTCATCCCCGGGCGGCGCGTGGGCCGCGGGGCGCGGGTCGCCCCCGGCGCGGTCGTGATTCACGATGTACCGCCGAACACGACGGTGGGCGGCATCCCGGCCGTCGCGCAAGCAACCTCGCATTCGCGCTTTGTGCTCGAGCCGGCGGACACCTGCGGGCCGTAGTAGCCCGCCTCAAGACGCAACGTGGTGTAGTGACCCAGCATTACCGCAGCGTATCTGGGTGGGGAGCATGGGCCTCCGGCCCGTGCGAAGCCCGGCGCACCGGGACACGGGCCGGAGGCCCATGCTCCCCACAGGGCGGGCCGGAGGCCCAGGCCCCCCATACGCAGCGCCGCGCGGCTGGTTTCGGGATGTGTCTTACTCGGCGATCGTGCCGGGACGGAGACTCACCGCGAACTGGATGTTGGCGAAGCCGGCGCGGACCGCCGCGTCCATCGCCTGAATGACGAACTTCCAGCGCACCGTCGTCTCCGCGCCAATCACGAGCGGGTTCGTTGGGTCAGCCCCCGCCCGCCGGCGATCGAGCAGGAAGCGATGGAGGGTTTCGAAGTCACCCTCGGGCAGCGGTTCGCCCAGCACGAAGATACCCGCGGACTCGCCGCCGCGTGCGTCCGTCAGGGCGATGCGGACGCGCGCGATGATCTCGACGCGGGCGCCGCCGCCGGGTCCGCTGGTCGGGTCCAGCTCGGTTTCCAAAACGCCCTGCCGGGCCACGTCGAGCGTCGTGCCGAGCAGGAAGAAAACCAGAAGCACCATGATCACATCGACCATCGGGGCCAGGTTCGGCACCGTCTCGCGCGCGGGCTCGCAGGGGCGAATCACGGGGCGGGCTCCGGCTCGGTCCCCGCGCGGGCGGCGAACACCACGTCGCTGATCTTCGCCAGGCCGCACGCGCGGAGCACAACTTCAACGTGCTCGTAACGGACGTTCTGATCCGCCCGGATCACGCAGCACAGCTTCTCCGTCGCGTGCTCCGCCCGGCGGGCGAGCAGCTCGTCCACCTCGCCGGCTCGCAGGACGCGCTCGACGACCTGCCGGCCGTCCCAGTCGGCCACGATGTACTCGGCGCTGGCGTCGGCCGCATCGGCTCGGCGGACGGAGATTGTGACGCGCGTGCCCAGGTCGCCGGCCTCGACCTCGCGGGCCGCGACGGCCCATGGCAGGTCCACCGGGTGCTGCTCAGCCGCGACCATCTTCGCAGCCAGCAGGAAGAAGATGATGAGACACATCATCACGTCCACCATGGGCGCGAGATTGAGCGTCATGTTGACCGGCTTGGGCAGCCGCATCATGGGCCAGCGCCTCCCGTTGTTGTCGGGGCGGGCGGCGCGACCGGCTTGGGGGCCGCGGGACGCGCGGGCGTCGCGGCTTGGGGACCGCGAAGCTCTGCTTCGCGCGCGACACTGGGCGCCGCCTGAGGCGTGGTCGCCGCCGGCCGGAAGTACTCGAGCAAGTCCAGCGTCTGCACCACTGCGGTGCGGGTCAGCGAGTCGATCCGATTGCGACACGCGCCAAAGAACCCGATGCCGACGATCGCGAGCGCGAGGCCCAGCAGCGTGTTGACCAGGGCCTTGCTGATGCCGCCCGCGAGCGCGCCCGCCCCCGCGGAGCCGCCGCCGGCCCCGAGGCTGCCGAAGGCCTCGATCATCCCCCAGACCGTGCCGAGCAGGCCGAGCAGCGGCCCCAGGTTGCCGATGATGTTGAGGTACTCGGCTTTGCGGAACAGTTGCCCACTCAGCTCGTCCGCTTTCTCCAGGGCTGCCTCGTGCATCGCCTCAAACCCGTGCCGGGCGTGCTGGAGGCCCGCGGCCAGCACGCGCGCGAAGTACGTCTCGCTCTGTCGCAGGCCGTCCAGGCAGCCGCGGAAATCGCGCGCCTCGATCTGTAGCCGCGCCCGGCGAACCTGCTCCGGCGGTGCGATGCGCGCCAGCCGCACGGCCACGAAGTGTTCGACGATCAGGGCCAGCACCACGACCGAACCGAGCACGATGAAGTAGCTCGGCACCTCAATGCCCTGCTGGATGATGCTCAGTAGCGATTGCGGGGCCGCGCCGCCGGGCGACTGGGCCAGGACGGACGCGGCGCCGAACAGCAGCAGGGTCGCCGTGCCCGTGGGTTTCCACAAGTTGGTCATGCGCATGGTCGGCATCCGTTTCGCAGTTCGTTTGCGGCTGCGTCTACCTTACTACTGTCGGACCTCACAATGAACGCATCGCGCGGGGAGCCTGGGCCTCCGGCCCGTGCGGATCGAACTGCACACGGGCCAGAGGCCCATGCTCCCCATCCGAATACGGTGCGGTATCTCCTGGGCGCTACGCTACCGCGCCAAGTCCTTGGCCGTCACGATCTTGACCCGGCCGCCATTCGCCTCGGCGATGCGCTTCAGCCGCCGGCTGCCCTCGGTTTCGCGGGGGGTCAGCGCACTCGCATCGCCGAGCAACTGGTCATCGAACACCAGGCAGTAGATGCGTGTCCGCTGGCCGCTGTTCGCCCGCGTGATGTCCGTGACGACCGAATCGTCGAAGAAGCCGTCGGAGAACAGGAAGAGCACGTCGGGCCCGAGTTCCAGCGCGCGACGAACCGCGGGCAGCGGTTCGGTGACGCCCATCGGGGCCTTGCGATCGAGCCAGTGGAAGAACTCGCGACGGACCGTCGGCTCCGCCGGTTCGAGCTGCGGCCGGAAGCTCTCCGTCTTGAGCTGTTCGTCCGGCCCGCCGCCGGCGCTGTAGAAGAGAATGACCGTGAACGACTGCGTCGGTTTCAGCCGGCCAATGGAGCGTTTCAGTTCGCGTTTGAGGTCGTCGACCGCGACGATGATCGAGCCGGAGAAATCGACCACGTAAACGACCTTGTCCGCGCGGACGGAGAGGTTCCAGAGCCCGGCCTGACCGACGCCCGCGCCTTCGCCGAGTTGACCCCGGCCAAACCCGCCGGTGCCGGGCGCACCGGCCCCGGACCCCGTGCCGAGCAAACTCAGCGCACCGTCGCCCGCAGTGCGATTCTCTCCGGCGGTCGGCGCTGGCAGCACGTTCCGCAGATCCAGGCTCTCCGGCCCGCCCGTCACCGCGACGTTGTCGAGCGCGCCGCTCGGCTCGGGCGGCGGTGGGAAATCGAGCGGCCGGACGTCGGTCCAGTCGAACGGGCAATTCACGTCGTCCGCCGGCACCACCGCCCCGTGCCATTCCCCAACCGGCGTGCCCGACGGCGTCGGCACCACCAAGAGCTTGAAGGCGAGCAGCACGACGATCAGCACGTGCAGCAGCAGGCTGACCGACATCGGCAGCCCGAAGTGCAGGAAATAGCGCAAGATCGGATGGCGCGCTTCGCGATCGACGCTGGTGTCCACCGGCGGCCCGCCCGACGCGGGGGCAGCGCTGTTCGGTTGGAGCGCACCGCTCATCCGGCTGCCTCAGCGTGTGGGCCGCGCGTTCATTTCGGCGCACGCGCCGCCGCCCCGCCCCCGCCGGCCACCTGCACAAACGTCATCCGCATTTCGTAGAGCACCTGGTCGAGCAGCTTCTGCTCGTCCGGCGTAAGATTGCCCTTGGTCTTGTCCTCGAGCACCTGGAGCAGATCGATGAAGTGCTTGGCCACCTCCAGGTGCGGGGGAATGCGCTCCCCACCCGGCCCGGCCAGCAGCCCCATCCCCGCCATCGCCTGCATCGTGATCAGGTTGACCAGCTCCGCGAGGCTCGGCGGCGGCAGCGTCTCGGTGTGCTCGGCTTCCGCGGCGGCACGTTCTTTTTCGCGTTTGGCTTCGGCCTTCCAGTCCGAATCCACGATGATCTTCTTTTCTTCGTCCGGCATGTGGCACCCTTTGTTCGCGGTTCCGCGGGATCTTACTCTCCGCCGGCCCGCGGGACAATTCGTGGAACGGGGACCGCGAATCCCGGCGCGCCGGGACGGCTTCGCGCGTTGGGACTTGGCCCAGTATCTGCCGTTCGCACCCCGCCGGGCTCGTCCAGACTCTCCGCACGAACCTGCTCCGGCGCCAATCTGCTTCTAACCCCTTGACCGGCCACACACTCGCGACAGCTTCGCGGAATCGCTGCTGCCGACTCGAAACCCCTCTCACGCGCCCAACAGGGCGGCAACGTCCCGCGTTGGCAAGGCGTCCTCCTATCTCGAAAGCGTTGAACACTCTCAAGACAGGGTCGTGGCGCCTCGCCCTCTATCCCATCCCGGCAATCCCGGATGAACCAAGGTTATTCTTGTCCGACAACCCGGAGGTCGACGTCCACCTTCCCGCCGCGTGCCCCTTCTTCACTCGCTATTCGCTACTCGCTCTTCGCACTTTGCGGCTGTTTCCGCCATTCCCCGCCAAACTTCGCCGTTCCGCCTGCCCCGCCCCCGCTGCGCGCACATTCTGGCAACATGTGCGCGCTGCTCCCGCTTTCTTGTCGTCTCGTCGTCCCGCCGCGGGGTGAGCCCGCCGCGGCCGGCCGCTTGTTGCCTGCGCCGCTCTCCACCGCCGCCCGCGCCGGGTGCAGTCCACAATCCCATATCCAAAATCCAAAATCACCCTCTGTACTCGGCCCAGGTCTTCGGCGTCTCCCAGACGCGTACGCTGTGCAGCCGCGCCGGCGTCACCTCGCCCGCCAGCAGCCCCCAGATCACCCGCGCGATGTTCTCCACGCTCGGGTTCAACTCGCGGAATTCGGCGACGTCGGCGTTCAGGTGCGTGTGGTCGAGCCGGTCGATGACGCGCTCCTTCACAAGCTGCTCAAAGCGCGGTAACGACAGCACGGCCCCCGACTTTGCATCCGGCACCCCGCAGACCGTGACCTCGAGCAAGTAGTTGTGCCCGTGGCCGTGCGGGTTGTTGCACTTGCCGAAGACCCGCTGATTTTCAGCCGCCGAAAGCTGCGGACAGTGCAGCCGGTGGGCCGCGGAAAACTCGAATTGCTGCGTCAGATAGACCATCGGGGCGTCCTCCCGGCGGATTTCGTACCGCAGGCTGGGCGTCGGACAAAGCGCTAGCGCGACCAGCGGCGCGTGCGGCGGTGCGGCTTGCGCCACCCGTTCCTCAACGTGTTCCAGCAAGTGCTCGGCGGACATCCGCCAGCCATGCGCGCGGAGCGACTCCGCCGTGAACGGAATCGCATGCCGCCGGAGCAGCTCATCGAGGGCGGAGATATTGCACAAGTAGCCGGTGACCGGATCCGGCTCGCCGGCGACGGTGGCTTGCCAGCGCAGGTAGGGCACGAGGCCGACGGCGCTTGGCCAGCCGCCCCAGGAATTGGTGACGGGGCGTGTGAACTCGACATGCCCGGCCCAGTCCCGATCAATTGAGAACCGCACCTCGCGCGTCAGGCGGACCATGCCGCGTGATTGTAGCGATCCAGCTTCGCACCGGCCCATTCAGAGCCGCGAAGCGTCAGCGAGCGATTCGGGTCATGCGCGCTAACGCTCCGCGGCTTTGAATCGCTCCCTTCGCGGTCGCGGTTCGGATTGCGTCCGCTCAGTGCGGCAGTTGCGCGGCACGCTCCCGCAAACGCGGGAGTTGGTCACGCAGCGCAAGCGCCTGCGGCGACTGCGGATAACGCTCGATCAGCTCGTTCGCGGTCCGCAGGGCTTCGGCGAACCGCCGGGCCCGGATGAGGTCGCGAATCAGGCTCTCCATCTGCTGACGCTTCTGAATCTCCACGTTGGCCTGGAGCGTCGGCAGTTGCTGCCGCAGCTCCTGGGCCTCGGCCGAGCCGGGAAAGTGCGAGACCAGCGTCTCGACCAGCTCCAGCGCGCGCGGCCAGTCGCGGCGGTGCGTCGCGTCCTGGGCCTGGGACATCAACCGGGCCCGCTCCTCCGCGGTGGCCCGCTCGCGGCCGAGCGCGACCCGTCGGGCGAGTTCGCGGGCGGGCTCCGATTCCGGGTGCCGCTGAAGCAGCGTGCGGACGACCTCCTGCGCACGGTCCCAGGCGCCGAGCGCGGCGAGATCGTCGGTTTCCCGCGTCGCGCTCTGGAGGTCGTGGTCCTCGAACTTCGCCCGCGCCTGGTCGATCTGCTGGGCCAGAGCGTTCCAGTTTGGCAGCGACGGAAACCGCTGGCGCGCCCGCTGGAGCCGCTGGTGAGCCTCCTGCAAATTGTGCTCGCGGAGCAAGGTCGGAATGTCGCCTTCGAGCTGCTCCACCAGGTCACTAGCTTCGACGCGCAGCCGCGCGGCCCGTTCCGGATCGCTGAGCAGCTCGATGTCGCGCACCTCGCGCATCAGATGCACCAGCTCCTCCAGCAAATGCGTCTGGGCCTCGGCCCGCGGGTCGTTGGCCCGCGCGCGCGAGGCGGGACCGGGCGCCGCGCTGGTGACCAC
Source organism: uncultured Planctomycetales bacterium (assembly GCA_964394415.1). Taxonomy (GTDB): domain Bacteria; phylum Planctomycetota; class Phycisphaerae; order UBA1845; family Fen-1342; genus JAGVEP01. The sequence goes on along the minus strand of CAYMXT010000032.1, from coordinate 11,596 downwards.
ACCCGGGCCGCCGTTGCGTAACAGGTTCCGCATCTCGTCCAGCGTCGAGAGCATTTCCGCGAACGCCCACATGAGCAAGGCGAGGCTGACGCACAGCACCCCGAAAACGGCCACCTGCAAGCACGTCGCGACTGTGGCGGCCCCCGTGGTTGCGAGTTCGCCGAAGCGCGCGACGACGGCGACGAGCGTCGCCAGCCCCAACAAGCCCGCGATGATCTTCAACGTCGCCGCAACCACCCGGCCGGGGTGGAGCCCTTCAGGGACCGCGGCGTCCTGTACATCCGCCATACGGCTGACCTCCAGCGGGTCGGGATTATACGCGAAGCAGTCCCGGCGCGCCGGGATTCGCGGTCCCCCGGCGGAAAGCGGTAGTGACGGTGTGCCACTGCTCTTGAGCAGTGGCCGCGTGCTCTGCGGTCCCCGGCGCGCGGCCTGACAACCACTGCTCAAGAGCAGCGGCACCGCGCCGCTCAAACCGCGCGGTGCAACGGCAACTCGCCTTGCCCCACTCCGTTCCGCCGGGCGCGCTGGCGCAGAATCGTCCGCTCATAACGCTTGCCCGCGGCGGTCACGTGCTCGCGGGGGACGAAGGGCGTGTCGTTCGGCAGCTTCGGCAGGGTCGTCGGCGAGCTGGCCCGAACGTGCTCGAGCTGCGCCCGCACGTCGTCCGCGGCGTAGCGATGACCGGTCCGCTCGGACAGCGACGCCGCGATTACACGCAGGGCCACTTCGTTCCGCAGCAGGTTGTGCAGGGCGACTTTTGTTTCGCGGTAAAGCTGGAGCAGCATGTCCAGGTGCAGCGCCGGCCAGACGCCGTCGCGCGGCCCGGCCCCACTTTCATCGGCGACCTCCGCCAACCGCTGCCGGGTGTGCTCGGCGTAATCTGGCGAGAGGTCGATGCCGACATAGCGGCGGCCGACCCGTTTGGCCGCGACGGCGGTCGTGCCGCTGCCGATGAAGGGGTCCAGCACGATTTCGCCGGGGTTGCTGCTGGCCAGGATGATGCGTTGGAGCAGCGCCTCCGGCATCTGGCAGCCGTGGAAGCCGGCCCGCTCCTTAAACGTCCCGCAGACGCGCGGAAAATCGTCCCAGACATCGTCGGGCAGGCGGCCCAGCGGGTTGGCCCGCAGATCCTGGTACTCGGTGTGCCGGGCGCTCGGGAACCGCAGCAGCCGGTCGTTGAACGTGAAGCAGTCCACGGTCTTGGTGAAGTAGAGGATGTGCGTGTGCGCCCGGCAGAACTTCCGCTGCGTGCTCTGGCCGAACGTGTAGTGCCAGATGATCCAGTTCCGCAGGTGCAGGCCCAGCTCGCGGCCGATGATCCGCAGGTCCGCGACGAACTCGGCCCCGATCGCGATGTAGAACGACCCGTCCGGCTTCAGCACCCGGCGGCACGCGTCCATCCAGCGCCGTGACCATTTGACGTATTCGTCGTCGGGCCGGTCGTCGTGGTACTTGTCGTAAACGTAGCCGATGTTGAACGGGGGGTCGGCGAACACGAGATCCACCCGGCCCTGCGGCCACGAGTTCAACAATTCGATCGAGTCACCGCAATATATTGTGTTTGATTTCACGTCTGGACCCTATATGTTGAGATGCCTTATACCGACTCACCCGGCGGACGGTCAAGGTCCGGGAGCGCTTCCAGCGGGGCATCGCTCGTCCCGAGCCGTTCGCACGCCGCGCGGATGCGCTGCCAGTGCGTGCCCTCCCAGTACACGTGCGCGCAAGACGCGCAGCGATAGAAGGTTGTGACCCACACCAGGCTGCGGGCCGGCACGATGTCGCCAACTTCGGCGCGGCTGGTCGGCTCGAGCAGGCCGTTGCAGAGCGTGCAGCGCGGAAATCCCCTGACCAACTTGAGTTGCGCGACAACGCAGCGAACCTGCTCCAGCAAAGTCAGGCCGACCGGCAGCCGAAAGCCTCGCACCAGGCCGTTGGTAAACACTCGGCGTTGAAAGAGCCGCCCGTCCGACGACACGACCACGCGATCTTCAGATTGTGCGTGCGCGACGAGCGCGCCGTCTTCGATCCCCGGCGTGTACGTGGTGTCGTACCCTAGCACGCGCAGCCAGCGCGCCAGCCCGCCGCACATGGCGTCACAGGCGAATCTCGGCGGCAACCGGTCCGGTTCGCGCGGCATGGCCGGATCTTACCCGGCGTCCGAACGCCGCTTCCTGAATTCTGCGCTTCAGATTGTGTGTGGGAGCGGTAGCGGACTGCGTCGCACCGCGTGGTTCGTCGCAACCACGAAGTGGCCGGGCGCACTGCGCTGGATTGCGGGCCAATGGCGTTGGAGCATTGCGAGCCGCTCGGCTTCGCTTGCGAGCCGGAAACGCAGCAAAACCACACCACGAACGGGCAACAACCGCCGAAACACCAGTTCTCCAAAATCCTTGTCGGCGGTCAGGATGATACGGTCGTCCGCCACCGCGATGCGCAGTAGCTCTTCGTCTGGCAGGCCAGGCGACAGCAGTTCCGCATGTATGCAGTCATGGCCCTCTGATTCAAGAAACCCGCAGATCGCGCGGCTGATATGGGCGTTCGCCAGGACCTTCATGGCGACCAGACCAGTTCATCACGCCGCAACACCGCGGCGGCGTACGCGGTGGCTGCGCGCACGTGCTCCGGCGTCAGACCGACGTAGTTTTGCACGAGGTCGTCGACCGTGGCTCCGTCGCCCAGCCGCTCGAGAACGAACTCCACGGTCAGGCGTGTGCCCTTGAACACCGGTTTGCCGAGCGCTACGCCCGGCCGGACCTCAATGAAATCCTGCCAGTTCATGCCGGCATTCCTCCAACTGACATGATTCTACCCGATCTGCCGCCCATTCCGCGCGCGATTCCGCGCTGGCAGCACGCTAATTCTCGTCGGATGCCGTTTCCGGCTCCTCCGGCGGCAGCTCGACCGGCGCGGAGGACGGTTGCGTCGAGCTCTCGTGGGCCGCCTGGTCGGTCGAGATGATCTCGACGCGCTGGTTGGAGCGCTGACCCGCCTCGTCATACGCCGGGGAGACGACCGGCTCGGCGGCGCCGCATGCGATCAGCCTCATGCGGGGCCACTCGATGCCCAGCTCCGCCAGCGCCTCCGCGATCGCGAACGCGCGCTGATAGGACAACGCCACGCCGTTGTTGGCGAGCTGGCGCGCTTCGGCCAGGCTGACGTGCCCGCGAATCTCGATCACGCTGCGGACGCCGGTGAAATGCTCGGTGATCTGCTTCAGGATCGTCGGCCCGGTCGGGGGCAGCTCGGCCAGGCCGGTTTCGAACTGCACCAGGCCGCCCAGGCCGTAGTAATCGCTGGGGCGGAGGGTCTGTGTTGAGGAGTGGCGACCCTTGGGACCGGGGTCCGACGCTGCTCCCAGTCCGCTGCGGGCCCTCATGCGTTGCACCAGAAGCTGGTCGCGCGGGTTGGGCGAATCGGCATCGACGGGGTTGTTGAACGCCGCCCGCACGGCCAGGGCCCAGTCCAGTAGCTCCGGCGAGGACGTGGTGACTTCGCCCTGGCCCGCGAGGTCGCCGTCGCCCTGCCGGGTTCCGCCGCGCACTTGGGCCGCATCCCGCATGAAAAACGCGAGCATGATGACGAAGAAGCCCATCATGAGGGTGACGTTGTCGGCGAAGGAAATGAGCCACTCGGGTGCGCCTTCGTGGGCTTCCTCGTGGCCACCGCCGCCGCCGCCGTGACCACCCCCGCCGTGGCCGCCGCCGTGGCCGCCGCCGCCGTCGCCGTGTGCGTGGGCTTCTTCTTCAGCCATGCGTGGCGCTCCGGTGTCAGGCCGCGAGCTTGAGTTTGGCGCGGTGCGCCGCCGGGATGAAGGCCAGCATCTTCTCGACCGTCATGCGCGGGTTGTCGCCGTACTGGATCGAGAGAATGCCCTGGAGCATCATCTCGCGGTTGAGGATTTCCTCGGACGAGCGGAGGGCCAGCTTGTCGCCGATCGGACCGGCAATCGCGTTGGCGAGGATGGTGCCGTACATCGTGGCGACGACGGCGATCGCGAGCATCTTGCCCATCGTGCCTACGTCGCCGCCGCCGAGGTTGCCGAACATGCCGACCTGCCCGACGAGCGTGCCGATCAGACCCCAGCCGGGGCCGTAGAGCTTGATGAGGTCGAAGAACTTCTTGCCGGCCTTGTGGCGGTCCTGCATGGCGAGCACTTCCATGCGCAGCGTGGCCTCGATTGTCTCCGGCGACGTGCCGTCCACCGCCATCTTCAGGGCCTGCGTGAGGAATGGGTCCTTGATCTTGCTGATCTCCGACTCCAGCGCGAGCAGGCCATCGCGGCGGGATTTCTCGCTCAGGTTGCGCAGCAAGTTGATGACCTCGCCCGGACTGGTGGCCTTGTGGAACATGAACCGGCGCAAGTACCCCGGCACACACTTCAGCTTCTCAATCGGCAGCCCCATGAACACCACGCTGATGCTGCCGCCGAAGACCATCAGCACGCCTTCTTGCGAGTAGAACATGCTCCAATGGCCGTGCGACGCTTCGTAGCCGACGAAGACGAGGATGGCGGCGCCGAAGAGCGTGCCGATCAGGCTCGCAATGTCCATAAAACACAGTTCTCCCGCGGCTGCCGGATGGGCGGCCGGCCGCGCGGCTGCTGGTCCGCGGGAGTTATCGACCGAGGCGCGGGGCATGTTCACATGCGGCCTGAAACTACGCGCGGAGCCGGCCGTCGCCCGCCGCGATGCCCCATAAGCCGGCGGCATATCGGGCCTTGCAATCCCGTCGGCGCCGGATACCGTTCACCGCCGCGAGGGTGTGCTGATGATGATTCCCTATCCGCCGGGCGAACCCCTCACTTGCGAGCAGATTCGGGCGCTCGACCGCGTCGCGATCGACCAGCTCGGCATCCCCGGCGTAGTGCTCATGGAGAACGCCGGCCGGCACGCCGCGGAGTTCATCTACGGCACGCTCGTATCTCCCGCCGCGAGCCGCGTCGTCCTACTTTGCGGGTCCGGCAACAACGGCGGCGACGGCTTTGTCATCGCCCGGTATCTGCACAACGCGGGCGTCGCCGTCGCGATCGTGCTCGCCGCACCGCCCGAGAAATCGCAGGGTGACGCCGCGATCAACCTGCGAATCCTGGAACGGATGGGGCTGAAGTTCGTTCACGCGTTTGAGCCGGGCAGCGCGGATGGCATTCGTGCGGCGATTGTCGTCGCGGACGTGATCGTCGATGCCCTGCTCGGAACCGGTTCCGGCGGTGATCCGCGCGGCGTAATCGCCGATTTGATCCAGCTTGCGAACGCGGCGACGCGTGCCCGACGAATCGCGATCGACATCCCGTCGGGTCTGGACTCTGACAGCGGCACGCCGGGCAGTCCGTGTTTCCGCGCCGACGCGACGGTCACGATGCTGGCGCCGAAGGTCGGGTTCACGGCCCCGGCGGCGCGGGAGTACGTGGGCCGCGTCGTCGTCGTGGACATCGGCCTATCGCCCGGTCGGCGGTAGATTCGAAATAGTGGCTTCGCCGGCCTTGACAGTTAGGTATTTGTTTGTATAAGAACCCACATCCGAGCCCCGTACGCAAGTGCGGGGCAATCCGAACCCCGGACGCAAGCCCGGGGCCCGCCCGCCACTTGCGTGGCGGGTTCTGTTAGCCGTGCCGCGCACAAATAACTAAAGTGTGGTAGCACCCAAGTTAGACGGGGGCCAAAATAAACAGGATGAGCAGCGCGGGGAGCACCGCAAAGATGCGCTTTCTCGCGCCGTGCAGCAGATCGAGAAGAGCTTCGGCAAGGGCACCATCATGTACCTGTCGGAGAACCAGTCCGCCACGGTCGACGGGACCTCGACCGGCTGCCTCTCGCTCGATCTCGCGCTCGGCGGGGCCGGCATCCCCCGCGGCCGCGTGATCGAGGTCTTCGGCCCCGAATCGTCCGGCAAGACCACGCTCACGCTGCACGTCATCGCCGAAGCGCAGCGGGCCGGCGGGGCCGCGGCGTTCATCGACGTCGAACACGCCTTCGACCCGTCGTGGGCCAAGCGGCTCGGCGTGAACCTCGAAGAGCTGATGATCAATCAGCCTTCGTGCGGCGAGGAAGCCCTCGAAATTTGCGAGCTGCTCGTCCGCTCGAACGCGCTCGACATCATCGTGGTCGATTCCGTCGCCGCGCTCGTTCCGCGGGCGGAGCTGGAGGGGCAAATGGGCGATACGTTCGTCGGCTTGCAGGCCCGCCTGATGAGCCAGGCCATGCGCAAGCTGACCGGCATCTCGGCCAAGAGCCGCACGAGCGTGCTGTTTATCAACCAGATTCGCGAGAAGATCGGGGTGATGTACGGCAGCCCGGAGACGACGCCGGGCGGCCGGGCGCTGAAGTTCTACAGCTCGTGCCGGATCGACGTGCGCAAGATCGGGATGCTGAAGGAGGGTGAGCAGATCATCGGCACGCGTGTACGGGCGAAGGTCGTCAAGAACAAGGTCGCGCCGCCGTTCCGTGAGGCCGAGTTCGATCTCTACTTTGAATGCGGCATGAGCCGCGAGGCCGACGTGCTCGATTCGGCGAGCGAATGTGGCGTCGTCGATAAGAGCGGCACGTGGTTCAGTTTCGGGCAGACGCGACTCGGCCAGGGCCGCGAAAACGCCCGGCAGTTCCTGCGAGACAACCCGGACGTTTTCGCGCAGCTCCGCCAGAAAGTCCTGGAAATCAAGCGGCCCAAGCCGACGGCGGAGAAGCCCGCCGCGGCAACCGAAGCGGGCGAAGACAAGCGGCCAGCCAGGCCGGCGGCCGTTGCGGCCCGCAAGCCGGCCCCGGCGGTCGCGTCCCGTAAACGCTAGCGCCGCGTCTCGGATCCCGCTCTGAAGCGCTACCGTCAGGGAGCGGTAATCCGAGCCGCGACCGCAAGGGAGCGATCCGCGCAGCGCGAAGACGATGAACCCGGCGGCCCAACGCGCTGCGCGGATCGCTCCGTTGCGGTCGCGGCTCGGACGGGCCGGCGCCGAATTGACGACCACCCGCGATTCAGCCGAGAAAGTGACCGCAGCTTGAACGGCCCGCGATGCGCTTCGTGAACCGACCCAACCCGCTCAGTCTTCTTGCGCTGCCGGCGCTTCTAACACTCTCGCTCTGCTCTGCCCCACCGGCCGCCGCCGGCGAACCGCCGGCGGACGGCGTGGCCGACCTCGCCGCCGTCGAACGGGCGTTTCAACAGGTCGCCGAGCGCGTCAGCCCCAGCGTGGTCGGAATCCGCGCGCAACGCCGCGCGGGCGGCACCGGCGATGCCCGGCTATTGGAACAACCTGTCCTGGTCAACGGCACCGGCGCGGTGGTCGCGGCGGATGGCCTGATCCTGACCAACGAGCATGTGGTGCAAGGCGCCACGACGATTGATGTGCTGCTGCACGATGGCCGCAAGCTGCCAGCCACGGTTTTCGCCGTCGACGCGCGCAGCGACCTGGCGATCCTGCATGTCGCGCGCACCGACCTGACGCCGGTCAGTTTCGCGGATTACGCCGGCGTCACCCGCGGCCAGTGGTGCGTCGTTATCGGCAACCCCTATGGTCTCGGCCAGGACGGGCAACTGAGCGTCTCCGTTGGCGTCGTATCCAACCTCAACCGCCAGCTCCCCGGCCTCGGCGAAGTTGACGACCGCTTCTACAGCGACATGCTCCAGATCACCGCCCCCATCAACCCCGGCAACTCCGGCGGCCCGCTTTTCAACCTGCGCGGCGAACTCCTGGGCGTCGTCACGGCCATGCACACCCGCACGCCCACTGAGGAGGGCATCGGTTTCGCCATTCCGATGTCGCCGTTCAAACGTCGCGTGATCGACACGCTGTGCCGCGGCGAGCCGGTCCACCACGGCTATCTGGGTTTGACGGTGCGGGCGCTTCAGCCGGCCGAACGGGACGCGCTCGGCACCGTCCGCGGCGTTGCCGTGCAGCAGGCCGAGCCGGGCGGTCCGGCGGCCGCGGCTGGCCTGGCGCCGGACGACCTCATTCTCACGTTTGAGGGGCAGGCAATTCACGGTCCGGCGCACCTCGCCGAACTCGCCGGCCAAGCCCCGATCGGCAGCCGAGTCCAGCTCACCTACGTGCGCGGCGGTGCGCCGGCCGAGGCGTTGGTGAACATCGTGCAGCGCGACCTGAGCCGCGTCGCCTGGATGCGGAGCGGAGCGGTGACGTGGCGCGGGATGCGCGTCACCGACCTTTCCGAGGACGCCCGCCGCAAGCTCTGCGTTGACGACGATGCGCGCGGCGTGGTTGTCATCGACGTGGAGGCGGGCACGCCCGCCAGTCAGGCTCGGCTACAGATCGGCGACGTGATCGAGCAGATCGGCGGGCTGCCGGTGTCGGACACGGTCGCGTTTATGGCCCGCGTTCGCGAGGTGGCCGGCACGCTCGAAGTGGTTCTGCGCGACGGCCGGGCCCGCACGATTTCGCCGTAGCGTCCGGCGCTATTCAGAGCCGCGAAGCGTCAGCGAGCGTTTCATTCAGAGCCGCGAAGCGTCAGCGAGCGTTTCGGATCATGCTCGCTAACGCTTCGCGGCTCCGATTCGGCTCGTCGGCGCTCCCGAGGTCATGGCGCGCCTCGCGCTCTCTCTAAGCCGCTGCGCAGCTCGGCGTGCTCGGGGATGTTCTGCACGCCTGCCTCGAACACTTCGACCGCCGCGTCCGGCTGGTTCTGCGTGAGGAGGATCTCACCAAGTTGCAGGTAGGCGTAGGCGGACGTCGGCGCCAGGCGAATCGCCTCGCGAAAGACCTCCGCCGCGCGGTCGCGGTCGCCGAGTTGGAGCCACGCGCTGCCGAGGTTGTTGCGCACGTCGTGCAGGCTGGGGTCCAGCCGCAGGGCTTCGTCGTAATGCCCGACCGCCGCCCGCCAGTCGCCTTTCATCGCGAGCACATTGCCGTAGTCCATGCGGACCTCGGCGGAATTCGGGTCGCGCGTCAGGGCCCGGGCGAGATACGGCAGCGCTTCGTCGAGCCGACCGGCCCGCGCGAGGGCCTGGGCAAGCGGGTGACAGACTTCCGTGAACTCCGGGCGCTGCTGGAGCACCTGCCACAGATACTCGGCAGCTCGCGCGAAGTCCCCCAGCTTGAGCAGCTTCTGCCCGAGCGCGAAGCGCACGCGGTAGTTCCGCGGGTCGCGCTGCACGGCCCGCACGTACTGCTGCAAGGCCTCGTCGCCGCGGCCCAGCGCATCGAGGGCCAGCCCGTAGTTGTAGCGGGCGGTCGGCTCGATCGGCCCGCCGGCGGCGATGGCGAGCTCGAGGTGCGGCAAAGCCTCGGCGTGGCGTTTCTGCCGCGAAAGTTCGATGCCCATGTCGTTGTGCAGCGCGGCGGCGGCGGGCGTCTGTTCAAGCAGATAGCGGTAGAGCGTTTCCGTGTCCCGCCAGCGCCCCGCCCACCGTCGCGTCTGCGCGCCGGCCAGCGCCGCGAGCAGCAGTATGGCGACTACCACGCCCGCTCGCCGCGTGTTCGCACTGACGCGCGGCGGCCAACCATGCCACACGCGCGCCCGCGCGGCGGCGAGGGTAAGCACGAACCCAAGGGCACGCAGGGAAAGGTGCCGCTACGCCATGATGACGTTCGTGAACCCGATCACGCCGCTCGCGGGCAGCAGGGCCAGGAAGAAGAACAGCCAGCCGGCCAGCACGGCCCGCGTGCGGCGGAGGGAATAGACCAGCAAGGCCAGGATCACTGCGGTACCCAGCACGCCGACGAGTAACTCCGGCTGCCCCAGATTCATCGGCTGAGGGAATGGATAGTACGTCGTCGGGTTGGCGGGCCAGAGGAAGCGAAGCAGATAGAACGTGATGTTGTGACACGGCGCCAGCAGGAGCCGGCCCGGGCCTTGCTCGTGCGGCAACTCGACAAACGCCGCCTGCGACTGCGAGATGAACGTGATGATGCCGAATGCGAGCGAAAGCACGAACAGCGGCAGCTTCTCGACCAGCACGCGGCGGCTCAGGCGGCGCAGCGGCCAGTAGTCGAGCACCAGCAGCAGCACCGGCAGCGGCACGATCGTCGGCTTCGCCAGCAGGCCGAGCAGGAACGCGACCAGGCACGCCGCATAGGCCCACCGCCGGCCGCGGGTGTACGCGACGTAGCTCAGCAGGGCGAGCAGGAAGAAGAACGTCGCGAGCACAACCTTGCGTTCGGCAAGCCACGCGACCGATTCGACGGTCAGCGGGTGTACGGCGAAGAGCAAGCCGACCAGCCCCGCGATCCACGCGTTGTGGAGCAGTTGGTAAAGCAACAGGACGACGAGCGCGGCATTCAGTGCGTGCAGCGCCAAGCTCGTCCGGTGGATCGGCAGAAGGTGGCCGTCGCGCGCCCCCGCGGCGTGGTCCAGCATGAGCGAGACCATCGCGAGCGGGTGGTAGTAGCCCTGCACGGTGGACGGCTTGCGAACTTCGCCGAAGAACCGTGCGGCCGAATTCCAGCTCGGGTTTTGAACGAGCGTGTTCTCGGTCAGGTAGGAAGCGTCGTCGAACGTCATCGCCTGCGCGGAGAGCACGGGCCAGTGAGCGAGCACGGCCGCCGCGCCGGCGAGCACGGCACAGAGCACCGCCGGACCCCACACGCCGCGCACCGGGTTCCGGGGGACCGTCATGGGCGGGATTATCAAAGCGTGCCGCGGCGCGGGCAAGGTGAGGCGGGCACGCGGGCCACGAAGTCAGAACGCGCAGCGCAAGCAAGCGCTTCCGGGCCGCGAGCGCAAGCGAGCGCCTGCGATCCACACCCGAACGCGACGACCCCGGCGGACGAACGCGCCGCGTGACTTCCGACGATGGGACTACTCCGAGCGTGGCGCGTTCCGGCCGAGACCGCCATACGCCACGAGCGCGCGGGCATAGGCCGTCCGAACCGCGGGCAGGTCGCGGCGGGCGGCGGAGTCGCGCAACGACACGAGCGCGGTCCGGTAATCCGACACGGCGGTGCGGGCCAGCGGGCGCTCCGATTCGGCGAACGCGGCCAGCCGCACGTCACTGTCCCAACTCGCGGATGCCGCGAGCAACGTCCCGGTTTTCGCGGCGAGTGCGTCGAGCGCGCGGGTCTGGCGGTCGCGGGTCGGTTTGCGGACGGCGCGGTGGTGATCTGCCGTCGCCTGCTGGTAGTACGCGGCCAGGTCCTGCGGGCCGGTAATCTGGGCCTGCGGAGCGTCCGCGGCGCTGGGGGTCGTGGCGCAGCCGGTCAGCAGCACCACGGCGACGCCGAGGCTGGCGGCCAATGCAAGACGAGTCATGGGGTGCGTCCTCTTTCCTGGAAGCGGACGAGCCGGTCGCGCCCTCCGATACAGATTCGTAGGCCGCGTGCCCACACAAGTCAACCGCCGACGCGGGCGGCCTATTCCTCGGCGACCGGGGCGACCGTGTCCGCGACTGGGACAGTGCGTGTCAGCACCTCGGTCACCGTGCCGGTGACGAAGTCGAGCGCACCGGACTCGATGGCGTCCTGCACCGCCGTGGCACAGGTGGCGCCTAGCACGGGAAAGGTGCTCAGGGCGGCGACCAGACATTTCCAACGCCAAGAACGTTGCATGTTGTGGACTCCTATGTGCGTAGCACAGACTACCAGTCTGTGCTACACGCTCGCTGACGCTTCGCGGCTCTGAATCGCTCGCTAACGCTTCGCGGCTCTGAA
>CAYMXT010000031.1:26070-26629 GCA_964394415.1 uncultured Planctomycetales bacterium | reverse complement strand
CAGCGGTTCGCGGCCAGGTTGGAGGTCGAGTACGGCCAGACGGAACTGGTCGGCAGCGAGAAGCTCGCCACGATTCCCGGCCTTGGCGGGGCGAACATGGCCTTGGGGCGTGGCGAGACGCTGCGCGTGTCCGACCTGGCGTTACGTGTCAAGGGTCTGCTGCCGAAAGACCCCGCCGACGGCAAACCGGTGCTCAATCTGATGGAGCCGGCGCCGGTCATGCTGTCGCAGAAGCTCGACCCGCAAACGCGGAAGGGCAAACCACACCAGGCGTTTCTGTTTCGCGTGACGCAGATCGCCCCGAGCGGACCGCCCGCGTCGGTGGACGACGTGCGGACCCAGTTGGTGCAGGATTGGAAACTGATGAAGGCCCACGAGTTGGCCGGCCAGCACGCGGCCCAGTTGGCCGCCAAGGCCCGCGAGATCGGCGTGCGGGCGGCCGTGACGCAGGCGACGGAGCTGAAGGACATCCTCGCCGCGGCGGAAAAGAACCCGCCCCCGGCGGCGGACCCCAACGCCCCGGCGCCGCCGGCGCCGAAGTACGTGGACAACTTCCAGG
>CAYMXT010000031.1:4948-26060 GCA_964394415.1 uncultured Planctomycetales bacterium | reverse complement strand
CTACACGGCGGAGTTTACGCGGCAGGCGGGCGTGGTGCTGCGGGTGGGGCGCGTGCCGGAAATAGTGAAGGCCCTGTTCGCGCTGGCGGGCACGCCGGTGGCGGAAGGTGCCCGCCGGGTGCAGGCGTCGCCGGTCGCCCGCCAGAACAAGTGGTTGGTGGCCGAGGTGACGGGTGTTAAGCCCATCTTCCGCGAGCCGTTCGAGGCGCAACTTGCGCAAACACTGAAGAGCAATCGGGAGCGCGAGATCCAGCGCTTCGCGACCGACTGGCTGACCCCGCAGAACATCAAGGGCCGCACCGGGTTTGTTCCCGCCAAGCCCGACGCCGCGCCACCTGAGCCATGAGCCACACCTACGACTTCAACACGCTCGAGCCGAAGTGGCAACGCTACTGGGAAGAGCACCAGACGTTTCGGGCGGCGAATCCCGGCACGCCGGGCAGTGAGCAGCCCAAGTTCTACATCCTCGATTTCTTCCCGTACCCGTCCGGGGCGGGGCTGCACGTCGGCCACCCGCTCGGGTACATCGCGACGGACATCATGGCCCGCTTTCTGCGCATGCGCGGGCTGAATGTGCTGCACCCGATGGGCTGGGACGCCTTCGGTCTGCCGGCGGAGCAATACGCCGTCGAGACCGGCATCCATCCGCGCGAGACGACCCGCCGAAACATCGACACATACAAGCGCCAGCTTCGGATGCTGGGGTTGTCGTACGACTGGGACCGCGAGCTGGCCACGTGCGACGAGCAGTACTACCGCTGGACGCAGTGGATTTTCCTGAAGATCTACAACTCGTGGTACGACCCCGAATGGCGCTGGACGGACCCGGCCGGGCGGTCGGTCGTCGGCAAGGCCCGGCCGATCGACAAGCTGCCCATCCCGCCGGAGGTCAAAGCCGCGGGGCCGCAGGCCGTCGAGGAGTTCCGGGCCGAACATCGGCTGGCGTACCTCGCGGAAGTGCCGGTGAACTGGTGCCCCGCGCTCGGCACCGTGCTGTCGAACGAGGAGGTCACCAACGAGGGGCGGAGCGACCGCGGCGATCACCCCGTTTACCGCCGGCCACTGAAGCAGTGGATGCTCCGCATCACCGAATACGCGGAGCGGCTGCTCGCGGACCTCGACCACCTTGACTGGCCCGAACCGATCAAGCTGATGCAGCGGAACTGGATCGGCCGCAGCGAGGGGGCGTACGTGGACTTCGCCATCACGGGGACCGGCCCGGCGGCGGGGCAGGTGATCCGCGTGTTCACGACGCGGCCGGACACGCTTTTTGGTGCGACGTACATGGTGCTCGCCCCCGAGCACCGCCTCGTGCCGATCATCACAACGCCCGACCGCCGCGAAGACGTGGAGACCTACGTCCGCCAGGCGCAGCAGAAATCCGAGCTCGATCGCACCGCCGACACCAAGCAGAAGACCGGCGTGTTCACGGGCGCATACGCGCTCAACCCGGTGAACCGCAAGCTGGTCCCGATCTGGGTCGCGGACTACGTGCTCATCAGCTACGGCACCGGCTCGATCATGGCGGTGCCGGGGCACGACACCCGCGATCTCGAATTCGCCGAGACGTTTGGCCTGGAGATCGTGAAGGTCGTCGAGCCGCCCGCGGGGACGAACTGGCGCGGCTTCGTCGACGACGGCGTGTCGGTGAATTCTCCGCCCGACGCGGGCGAGCACTTCACCGGCCAATGCCTTCTCAACGGCCTGCCCACGCCGGAGGCCAAACGCCGCATCATCGCGTGGCTGGAGGAACGCGACCTCGGCGAAGGGACGGTGCAGTACAAGCTCCGCGACTGGCTGTTCTCGCGGCAGCGCTACTGGGGCGAGCCGTTCCCGGTGGTCTACGCCGAGGATGGCACCATCGTCGGCCTGGACGCGGCCGAACTGCCCGTCGCGTTGCCCGAGGTCGAGGATTTCCGTCCGCACGCCTCCGACGACCCCGACGCCGAGCCGCAGACGCCGCTCTCGCGGGCGACGCACTGGCTGACGGTGCAGCGCGACGGCCGGCGGTATCACCGCGAGGCGAACACGATGCCGCAGTGGGCCGGCTCCTGCTGGTACTACCTGCGGTTCTGCGATGCGCACAACGACCAGGCCCTCATCGATCCGCAGGTCGAACGGTACTGGATGGGCGGCACCGGACCCGACGGGGCCGCGAGAACCGGCGGTGTCGATCTGTACGTCGGGGGGGCCGAGCACGCCGTCCTGCACCTGCTCTACGCCCGCTTCTGGCACAAGGTGCTGTACGACCTCGGTGTCGTCTCGACTCCGGAGCCGTTTCAGAGGCTTTTCAACCAGGGCATGATCCAGGCGTACGCCTACCGCGACGCCCGCGGCGTGTACGTCGAACACGCCAAGGTCGAAACCCGCGACCACGCCCCGTTCCACAAGGACACCGGCGAGCCGCTCACGATGGCCGTCGAGAAGATGTCCAAGTCGCTCAAGAACGTGGTCAACCCCGATGCGATCGTCCACGAATACGGGGCCGACACCTTGCGGCTCTACGAGATGTACATGGGGCCGCTCGAGAAATCGAAGCCTTGGAACCCCAACGACATCATCGGTGTCCACCGCTTCCTCCAGCGCGTCTGGCGGCTGGTCGTCGCCCAGCCGGCGGAGGGCCAAGCCACCCCGACCGCGACGCTGAATCCAGCCATCGGTGAGGCACGTGACGCGCAGCTCGAGCGGCTGTTGCACAAGACCATCAAGAAGGTCAGCGAAGACGTGGAGCGCATGGCGTACAACACCGCCATCGCCCAGATGATCGTGTGGGTGAACGAGGCGGGCAAAGCGAAGGCTCTCGCTCGCGACCAGGTGGAGCGTCTGCTCGTGATTCTGTCGCCGCTGGCCCCGCACATCTGCGAGGAGCTTTGGCAGCGCCTCGGGCATCAGACGACGCTTGCGTTGGAGTCGTGGCCGACCTATGACGAGGCCCAGACGCGCGACGAGACGATCGAAATCGCCGTGCAGGTGCTGGGCAAGGTCCGCGGGCGGATCATCGTGCCGGCCGATGCGTCGGACGAGCAACTCGTCGCGGCGGCGTCGCAGGTGGAAGCGGTGGCCCGCGAAATCGCGGGGCGTCCGATCAAGCGGACGATTGTTGCGCGCGGGCGGCTGGTGAACTTGGTCGTCTGATGTAGTGTCTCGCAACAGACGCGACGTATTCGCGGGGAGCATCGGCGTCCCGCCGGTGCGCGAAGCTCCACCTGACGCCTCGTAACGCCCTGCGCACCGGCGGCACGCCGATGCCCCCCGGTGCGGTCACATGTGCGTTCTTCTGAGACAGTAAACCAACGGGAACCATCGGCGACACGCCCCGTCGCGGCTTCCGTCCTATAACTGCGACTCAGTCACGCCACGCAAGGTGTGTAGTGGGATTCAGCGCGTGGTGTTTGAACCGCGTTGTTTCGCGATTGCAACATCGGACTGGATTCTTCTCTCCGGGAGCGGTTTCTGGTGGAGATTACCGAAAATATAGTTGGCGCCGGGCGAAAACACGGCTATCCTTGTCAATGGAGACTTGTCGATAAGTGTCTGCGCGACACTTACGCAGGCGTTGTTGGTGCGCGACCCGCGGGTAGCGGTCGCATCTGAACATCAGTGGTCACCGCGCGGTTCCAATGCGTAGCGCGGCGGCCCAGAAGGTCAGCGTGGGCGCAGAGCCATGCCGAGGCGCGCGACCATAGCGATTGACCGACGCCGGGGAGCACGGGGATTCTCTCTACCGGAATTGCTGATCGTCATCGGCATTCTCACGTTGCTGATCGCGATGGTGCTGCCGTCGCTACAGCTCGCGCATCGCGAGGCCCGCACGACACGCTGTGCCGTGCAGAACCAGCAGATCGGCTTGGCCCTCGACAACACGTACAGCGAATTCGGCTACTACCCCATTTGGGACGACGCCGGCAGTCCGCGTCGCTTCACCTGGCTCGACGTGCTCGTGCAACGGCGGCTGCTCGGCAACGCCCAGGTGGCGTACTGCCCGGATGATCAACGCCCGGACCCGCTGAACGCCGCGCGCGGCGAGCACTACGAGGTTCGTTATCCCGAACGCGAGGACCGCCCGGGCATCAACTACAGCTACGGCATCGGCGTCCCGCTTTCATCGGGGGCGTGGCATTGGCGGGCGGCGCGCGGCGAGGATGAGCGCCCGCGGCGGTTCGAAAACCACGAGCGCAGCCCCGCACAGCGCGTGCTGGCCGGCGACGGAAACTGGAGCACGATCTACAACCTCAGCGGTGATGCGCTGTACGGCCACGATTGGAGCTATCCGACCATCTACGACAACACGCTTGCGTTTCGCCACCCGCGACACACGGCGAGCGTGCTGCTTCAGGACGGGCACGTCGCCAAGCTCGAGTTCAAGGGCTCGCGCCCCGAACCGATCAACACCGCGCTGACCTTCGTTTGGTATCCCGGCGAGCCGTTGCACGTCGGCCCCGAGGACGTTTTCAACGGCAACTGGTACCCCTTCCTGCCACCAGTGAATGTCGTGACCGGCGAAGGTGGCGGTTTCCCCAGGGAATTGGTGCCGGGCTACTACACCCACAACAACCTCTGGACGGTCGTCTTCGGCCAGTAGCGGCCCGCGCCCCCGCGTGGCCGTTTGTTCCGGTTCGCGCCGCAAGCGTTTGCAGCGGCCCGCGCGGCCGCGCGGGGGCGCGGGCCGCTACGGTGCGTCTCAATCAGTACGAAGCCACCCGTTTGCTATTCCCCTTCAAACAACGCACGCTCACGCAGTTCCGCCGCGCGCTCGACCACCTCGGCCACGGGCGGCGTCTCCGCGGGCGCCAGTTCCAGCGGCGGCAGCGCGTGCTCATCGCGGATCATCACGGGCACGAGCGTTTCCGCGATCAGATCAAACGGCGGCCACTCATACCACGGGGCGTGGACGCGGTGGTGCGTCTGGAGCGTCTGGTAGCCGGACTTGCGAACGACGATGTCGTAGTCGCCATACCACGTGAACGCGAACTTCACCGGGCTGACCCCCACCTCCTCGTCGTTGACGAGCACCAGCGCTCCGGGTGGGCGCGTTTCAATCTTCAGCGTGCGTTCCACACAGCCGAACAGCCCGAGGGCCAACAAGCCCGGCACGAGGTACAGCGTGCATCGCAGCATGGGCGGACCTCAAGGATCTCGCGCACCGGCGTGGCCGTCGCCGGCCGTTGCGCAACGCGGATCGTACCCTTCAGCCCCGGCGGTCGCCACCGTGACGAGAATTCCACCCAGTAGCAGCAACATCGCCAGATGCACGCCGACGACCCGCGCCGCCGGCCAGGGCCACACAGCCATGCCGATCAGCCAAACCGCCAACCCGAGTGGCCCGGCGTGCGCGCTGCAATTGGCCGCCATCCGAACCCGCCACGCTGAATCACCGTGCGCGATTCGGCGGCCCGGATCCGAGCCGACCGCGCGAGCGGTCGCAAGTTCGTCGGCTCGCTTGCGCTCGCGGCTTGGAGGACAGGCGCTGCCCATTCGCGCACGACCATTCAGTGCTGGGCCGTTCTGCCCCGCACTGGCGTGCGGGGTTCTGATGAGCGGCTCCAGCACGCGCTGGGCAAACCACACGAGCGCGGGCAGCGCCCACACCAGATAATACTGCCGCACCAGCGGCGATAGCGCCAGCATGGCCAGTGCATACGCCGCGGCCTCCGCTTGCCGCTGCGTGCTGGTGAGGGCATCCCATGGTCGCCTGGTCTTCCAAACGAGCGTCAGAAGCAGCGTGAGCGTGACGCCGGCTGCGATTCGCTGACAGGTCTGCGATTCGAGCGCGACGGGCTGCCACGCCGTGCGATACGGATGCTGCGGCCAAGTCAGCCGCGCCAGCACCTGGGCGATGGACTGGTTGCGTCGATCGATGAAGTGCTCCGGCAAATCGGCCCGCAGCAGCCCCCGCCCCGCGTCGCCGCGGAGGTTGTAGTCGAACCACTCGCGGTGATATGTCCATGTCTGGCCCGGCCCGAAAACGAGCAGCGGCGGCAGAACGATCACGATGAGGGCGGTCAGCAAGCACACGGCGGCCGCCGTCCAGCGGCGTTTCAACAGCAACCAGACCAGAAACAGCCCCGGCAGGAGTTTCAGGACCGCCGCCAATCCGAAGAACACGCCAGCGCGAACGTCACGGCCGCGTTCCAGGCCGGTGAATCCGCCGATCACGAGGGCGAGCACGAAATAGCTGACTTGGTTGAAGCGCGCCGCCTCGATGAAGGCGGGCAGCGCCAGGACAACGGCCAGCGGAAGCGCGTAGCGGCCGACCCCCTGGTCGGCCGTAGGAGGCGAGGAGCTTTCCCCCGCCGACGGCCGAGCGGGAGCTCGGCCGCTAACCAGCCCGGTCCACCGCCGCAACGCGCACATGGCGTAGGCCAGCGCCGCCATCTGCCCGACCGTCCAAAGCACCGCGGCCGGCAGCCGCCCGAGCGCGGCCAGCGGCGCGAGCGCGAGCGAAACGACCGGCAAGTAAAAGGGAAGCTGCCGGGTCTCCGCGGTAATGTGCGGCGTCACTGCGGGGTTCAGCGCACCGTGCTCCCAGACGTAGCGTGCATCGAGGTAGAAGTGGTGAAAATCAAACCGCCCGCGTGACGCGCGGTCGAACGACAGCACCCCGAGGCCGGCCAGCAGTGCCAGCAGCGCCACGAGTTGCCAACGGGCGATCGTGTTCATGGCACGCCAGCCCGAATGGCAGGATGGGGCGGTGCAAAGAGCGGTTCGGCCAGCGCACCGCCGCGCGCCAGTCGCATGAGCATCGCGATCAACGGCAGCGCCAAGACGAGCACCGAGCCTACGATTACGCCGCGTGCTTCAACGCCGCGCCAGATCAGCCCGACCTCTGCAAGTGCAACGCCCGCCAGCGCGGCGAGCGCGCCGGCGGTCCAGCGATTGGTCCAGCCGCGGTAGTGAATGCCCGCACACACGAGCGAAATAGCCGGCAAGGCCCAGATCATGTGATACCGCCGCATGACGGGCATCAACCACAGCAGCGCGAGCAGAAACAACGCCCATTCAAAACGCAGTTGCCACGCCGACAGACACCGCGCCGGCCGCCGCGCAAGCCACAGCAGCCCGAGCAGCGAAACCGCGGCGACGGCGGTGGCGATGTTCGCCACGCTGACGAGCGGCAGATTCACGACGTTCATGGTCTGGGGCTCGTCGGCTTGCGCCAGCCGCGGATCGTTGTCGAAGCGGGTGCTGTAGTTGGTCGGGTGCAGCCAGCGGCTGAGGACCACGCCCAGGCCCTGGTTGCGCCAGTCTGTTTCGCGCTGTGCCAGAATCAGGCCGCGGTGCGAACCGGTCGTGACGGCCTTGTCGAGCCAGGTGCGGTACGCCGCCGCGGTCTGTTCCGGACCCAGCGCCGGCAAATCGGCCACCGGCCCGGCGAGCGCGACGGTCGCGACGGCGGCGGCAACGGTGCGATACTCGCGCTTCAGCACGAACCAGAGCACGAGCAGGCCCGGCGAGACCTTGAGCAGGACCGCCAGGCCGAGCCAGAAGCCGCTCACCCAGCGTTGTCGCCGCTGCCAGCACACAAAACTGCCGGTCATCAGCAGCAAGGTCAGGGTATTGATCTGGTTCAGGAAGAACTCCCACCGCCAGTAGAACAGCAGCAGGACGAACGGGACGAGCTGCGTCACCGGCCAGTCTTGCGGGGGCAACCCGGTCAGGTGGCGGCCGACCAGGCGCAGCGTCGCGAGCAGCGCGACCAGGTTGAGCCCCAGCCACGTGAACCCGGCTGCCTCGTAGGGTAGCAGGGCGAACAGCGACATGAGCCGCGGGACGCACGGCCAGTACCAATCGAGCATCCCGCGCCGCTCCACGCGCCCATCAACTACGTCGTAGCCGGGGTCCAACTGGCCGCGTTCCAGCAGCCACGCACCGCCTTTGTAGAAATACTCGAAATCCGGATCGTGCAACTGGACGTGCAACCCGCCGATCTGCGCGAACCACGCGGCGGCCCCCAGCAACGCCAGCAGGCACAAGCCGCGCACCGCGCGTGACGCAATCGGGGGCTCCTGCGGACAGGCGTGCGGCACGGCGGTCAGCAGTGGTGGGGCGCCGTCCATGTCGCGGCGATTCTACGAAGCGCGCCGCCGGGCGACAACGCCCGCAGCGCACAGACATCCGAACCCCGCACGCAAGTGCGGGGCTGCCCGCCACGCGCGTGGCGAGTTGGCAACCGGTGGCTAGGTGGGCTGAACGACGGCGAGCGCCGCGGTCACCTCGTCCGCAGTCACGTCCCCGACTTGCCAGGGCTGGCCGATGGCGCGCAACAGAACGAAGTTGATGGCCCCGCGGCGGACCTTCTTGTCGACCCGGCAGGCGTTGAGCACGGCGTCCGCCGACACCGGCCTGGGCAGGCGTTGCGGCAGCTTCAGGCGCGCCAGCAGCGCGGCCACACGGTCCGCTTCAACCCGCGGGAACACGCCGCGCCGACACGCGATCTCGTTTTCGACGAGGATTCCGAGCGCGACGCATTCGCCGTGCCGCAGGTCGTACCCAAGCAGATGCTCCACGGCGTGACCAATCGTGTGTCCGTAGTTCAGGATCGCCCGCAAGCCGGCCTCGCGCTCGTCGCGTGCGACGATGTCGGCCTTGAGTTCGCAATTTCGCGCGATGAGCGCGGCGATCGTGTCTGCTTCGCGGGCACCGATCGCGTCGGCACGGGATTCATGCCATTCAAGGAATTCAGGGTCTCTGAGAGCTGCCTGCTTAACGGTTTCGGCCAGGCCCGCCACGAAGTCGCGGTCGGGCAACGTGGTCAGGAAGTCGGTGTCGATGATGACCGCCGACGGCTGGTGAAAAACCCCCACCAAGTTCTTCCCCGCCGAGAGGTTCACGCCAGTCTTGCCGCCGACAGACGCATCCACCGCCGCGAGGAGCGTGGTCGGCACCTGTATCCACTGGCCCCCCCGCAGCCACGCACCGGCTACGAAACCAGCCAGATCGCCCGCGACTCCGCCGCCGAACGCTACGATGACGCCGCCGCGCTCGAAACGGAGCCGCGCGAGTTGGTCGAAGATCGTGGCGGCCGTCGCGAGCGACTTGCTCGCCTCGCCGCTTGGGAACGTCAAGATCGGAGTGTTCGTCGGAAGTTGCTCCGCAAGCGCTCCCGAGTGCAGATGAGCGACGGTCTGGTCGGCGATGACGGCGATCTGACCACCACTTGACAGCAGTATGTTGCTCTGCGGCAACATTCGGCGCGCACCAGAGGCAACGTGGATGTGGTATGATCGCTCGCCAAGGTCGACACGGACGGTACGCAAGGTCACACTCACTGGGTCGGAACCGTTCAGCAACTAAAGCGTACAAGATGGGAGGAGATTTTCAACTGCCCAAGCGCGGAAAAACCCTCACCGTTGCCTGCCGGGCACGTTGCCAAACCGTTGTGGCCGCGAACTTTAGGCTCAGTTCGCCGGCTGGGCGGCGCCGCCGCGGGCGAGCGCAGGTGCTTGACGAGACTACACTTAGTTGATATTGTGTGGCCCCATGACACGGACAGCGACCAGGCGACCGGCATCCTCGAAACTCGTGCGAAAGGCGCTCGCGCGCACGCCTTCGGCGCGCCCGGCGAACCGCGCCGGGACGATTCGCACGTACCGCGCCGCGTTGGAATTTCTCAACGCCCGGACCGACTTTGAGAAGATGGTGCGGGTGGGGTACAACCACACTAACTTCAATCTTTCCAGGATGTTGCGCATCCTGGCGGCCCTCGGTAATCCGCACAAGAAGATCCGCACCGTGCATGTCGCCGGCACGAAGGGCAAGGGCTCGACGTGCCATATGCTCGCGTCGATGCTCCAGCACGCCGGCTACAAGGCCGGCCTCTACGTGTCGCCCCACATCGTCGAGTTGCGCGAGCGCATCAGCATCGACGGGAAGCTGATTTCGGAAGCGGAGTTCACCCGCCTCATGGCGCGCATCGCCCCCGTCGTACACCGGCTTCGGCGGGATGAGCCGACGTTCTTCGAGGTCATGACCGCGGCGGCGTTCCTGCATTTCGCGAACCAGAAAGTTGATCTGGCCGTCATCGAAACCGGTTTGGGCGGGCGGCTGGATTCCACCAACGTGATCAAGCCGGAGGTGTGCGGGATCGTCAGCATCAGCTACGACCACATCGCACAGCTCGGCAACACGCTCGAGAAGATCGCCGAGGAGAAGGCCGGGATCTTCAAACCCGGCGTGACCGTGATCAGTTGCCCGCAGGTGCCGTCGGTGAAGCGCGTATTGCGCAAGGCCGCGGAGAAGGTCGGCTGCCCGCTGCGGTTCATCGGCGAAGACATCGAGTTCAGCTATCGGTTCGAGTGTTCGCGGGCCGCCGGGCCGCACACGCGCGTGTGCCTCGCGACTCCGACGACCCGCTTCGACCACCTGCGGGTGCCGCTGCTCGGCGAGCACCAGGCGTACAACTGCGGGGTGGCGCTGGGGATGCTCGACGCGATGCGGCAGGGCGGCTGGGAGATTCCCGAGCAGGGCGCGATCGACGGGCTGGCCCAGGTGCGCGTCCAGGGCCGCCTGGAGCTGATTCGCGATCTGCCGCGGACGATCGTTGATGCGGCCCACAACGCTTCGAGCATCGCCGCCCTGATGCGGGCCATCGGGCAGAACATCACGTACGATTCGATGGTCGTGATCTTCGGCTGCTCGGCGGACAAGGACATCGACGGGATGCTCCAGCAGCTCCAGCTTGGGGCTGACAAGATCGTCTTCACGACGGCGGGCACGCCGCGCTCGGTGGAGCCGCTCGAATTGCACGCGCGGTTCGCGGAGAAGTGCCAGAAGATGGCGCAGGTCGGTGCGACGCTGGAGGACGCGTACACGATCGCGTGCAAGAGCGTGTCGCGCGAAGACCTGATCTGCATCACGGGGTCGGTGTACCTGGTCGGGCTGGCCAAACAGCTCCAGGCCGCCGGCCGTCTGGTATAAGCCTCGTGTAGAGCCGCAGTTTCAACCGGCGGGGCGCATGGGCCTCGGGCCCGTGCGAACCGCTTGTGCCGCAGAGGTTTACGCGGCGCCGGCTTGCTGCTGGATCGGGTAGCGCGGCCGCCCGGACGGGCTGTCCGCGGGGGCGGGGGTTAAATCGGACTGCTGGGGTCCGCTTTTTTTGCAACCGATATGTCACAAAGATTCTTGACACGCCGGTCATGAAAGGCTAGGTTACGCCGTGAACTGAGTTGGTCATGATCCTGGCGCGGAGTTCCAGCCGCACGTCATGCTCGAATTCTCCAACACCTCCGGCTACGCGATTCTGGCCCTGTGCCACGTGGCCGGGCAGGACGCGCGCTGGGTGCTGGCCCGCGAAATCGCGGCGGAAACCGGCATTGCGGGGCCCTATCTGTCCAAAATCCTCCATACGCTGGTGAAGGCGGGGCTGCTGCGGGCGAAACGCGGGTACCGGGGCGGCGTGGCCCTGGCGCGGCCAGCCGCGCAGATCAACATCCTGGAGGTCGTCGCCGTCGTGGAACGCCGGCCGCGGGCCCCGGGCTGCCTGCTCGGGCTGTCCGACTGCTCGGACCTGCACGCCTGCCCGGTGCATCGCGTTTGGAAGGTAACGCGGGCGCAGATCGAGGATAGTCTGCGGCGGTTGACGCTCGCGGCGGTCGCACGTACCGTGCTCGCGCGCGGTCGGCGTTCCCTGCCGAATGGGCGCTGTGCCACCGCACCCCCGGGGCACGCCCGGGGAACTTCGCTGGACGCTGGGAACGCAGAATCGCGGCGGGCAAGGAAGCGAACGAGTTCGACGGATGCGCGACCCACGCGCCGGCGTGCCGGGGGGCGCACGGCCACGAGGAGCAACTAGATGTGCGCGAGCATTGGACTTAGGGCTGGCGGCGGGAGTGTCCGGCGACGCCGTGCGCTGCTGGCGGCTGGACTGTTGCTCGGAGCTGCGGCCGGTGCTTGGGCCCAGGAAACCGCCCAGTACTTTCAGCAAAACTGTGCGAGCTGCCACACGATCGGCGGCGGACGGCTGGTGGGGCCGGATCTCAAGAACGTCTCCGAGCGGAAGGACCGCGAGTGGCTGACGGCGTTCATCGTCAATCCGCAGTCGAAGCTCGGGTCCGGCGATCCCTACGCCCTCAAGATCCTCGAAGAAGCCCGGGGCGTGCCGATGCCCAACGTCGCCGGTATCACCCGCGACCGCGCGGCGGCGCTGCTCGACCTGATCGACGCCGAGTCGAAGCTGGAGAAGTCGCAGTTCGCCGGCGTGCAGATCTCGGATCGGCCCTTCACGGACCAGGATCGTGCGCTAGGTAAGGAATACTTCCTTGGCACGAAGACGCTTGCCCAGAGCGGACCGGCGTGCATCGCGTGCCACACCGTGCGCGGCCTCGGCGGGCTGGGCGGCGGTCGGCTCGGGCCGGATCTCACGAAGGTCTACGAGCGCATCGGCGGACGCCGGCCGCTCTCGGCGTGGCTGGTCGGCCCGGCGACGACGACCATGCAGCCGATCTTCAGGAACAACCCGCTCACCGCGGAAGAGATTCTCCCGCTCGTGTCGTTTTTTGAGCAGGCCGCCCAACAGCCCGCCGCGGACGACGCGGTCAACCCGCTGAACTTCTTCCTGATCGGCGTGGGCGGCATGGCGCTGGGGCTGGTGGCGTTTGACGGGGTTTGGAAGCGGCGCTTCCGGGCCGTGCGTCGCCCGTTGGTGGACGGCTTCAAGGTAGGGACCGCAGCATGAGTCGCAACGGCATCCCGTGGATCCAGGATGTGGTCGAGCCCCAGGCCCGTGGCTGGGAGGAGTTTTACCGCAACCGTTGGCAGCACGACAAGGTCGTCCGCTCCACGCATGGCGTCAACTGCACCGGCGGTTGCAGTTGGGCCATTCATGTCAAGAATGGCATCGTGACGTGGGAGATGCAGCAGCTTGACTATCCGCTGCTCGCGCCCGGCGTTCCGCCGTATGAGCCGCGCGGCTGCCAGCGCGGCATTTCGTATTCCTGGTATCTGTACAGTCCGCTGCGTGTCAAGTATCCGTATATGCGCGGCGCGCTGCTGGACTTGTGGAAAAAGGCCCGCGCGGTCCACGACGACCCCGTCGCGGCCTGGAAGGCCCTGGTCGAAGACCCCGCGTCTCGGCAGCGCTGGCAGCGCGCCCGCGGCAAGGGCGGGTTCCGCCGGGCGGACTGGGACACGGTCAAGGAGTTGATCGCCGCATCGTGCATCTACACGATTCAGAAGTACGGTCCGGACAGGATCGCCGGCTTCTCGCCGATCCCGGCGATGTCTATGATCAGCTACGCGGCCGGGGCGCGGTTTCTGCAACTGATTGGCGGCCTGGCGCTGTCTTTCTACGACTGGTATTGCGACTTGCCGCCCGCCTCGCCCGAGTGCTGGGGAGAGCAGACCGACGTCCACGAGTCGGCCGACTGGTACAACGCCAAGCTGCTGGCGGTGATGGGCGCGAATCTGAACATGACCCGCACGCCGGACTGCCACTTCGCGGCGGAAGCCCGGCACAACGGCACGAAGATGTGGGTGTTCTCGCCGGACTTCAACCAGGTGGCGAAGTACGCCGACGAGTGGGTGCCGGTCCACGCGGGCCAGGACGGGGCCTGGTGGATGGCCGTCAATCACGTGCTGCTCAAGGAATTCCACCACGAGCGGCCGGTGCCGTACTTCATTGAGTATACGAAGAAGTATACCGATGCGCCGCTGCTGGTCGAGCTGCACGAGGAGAAGGGCGGCTTTCGTGCGGGGCAACTGCTGCGGGCGAACCGGCTGAAGCCCTATGCTGGCATTGAGAACGGCGACTGGAAGTTCGTGGTCTGGGACGCGACCGCCAAGCGGGCGAAGATGCCCATGGGCAGCGTAGGGTTCCGGTGGGGCACCGAAAAAGGCAAGTGGAACCTGCTCCCCAAGGATGGACTGGACGGCAGCGATATCGACACCGGCTTGACGTTTCTGAAAGACAACGACGGCGAGGTACAGGTCAGCTTTGATGACTTTGGCGAAGGCCAGGGCATCATGCGCGGCGTGCCCGTGCGCAAGATCGAGATGGCCGACGGCCGCAAGGTCACGGTCACGACGGTGTACGATTTGTTGATGGCGCAGTACGGCGTGTCGCGCGGACTGGCGGGCCAGTACCCGAAGGGTTATGACGAGGACTCACCATACACGCCGGCCTGGGCCGAGAAGTACACCGGGATGGGCCGCGAGACGCTGGTGCGGTTTGCGCGCGAATGGGGCACCACGGCCGAGCTGACCAAGGGCAAGTGTACGATCATCATCGGGGCGGGCATCAACCACTGGTATCACAACAACCTGATCTATCGCGCGGGCATTCACGCCCTGATGTTTACGGGCAGCGTGGGCGTCAACGGCGGCGGCTTGGCCCACTACGTCGGCCAGGAAAAGCTGGCCCCCGGTGAATCGTGGGGCTCACTGGCGTTTGCGAAAGACTGGATTCCGGCGTCACGGCAGCAGAACGCGCCCAGTTGGCACTACGTCAATACCGATCAGTGGCGCTATGAGCGCCACTTTACCGATTACCACACGGTTCCACCGGACCAGCCGGAGAAGTCCCTCGCCCGCGGGCACACTATCGACGTGCAGGTGCGCGCGGTGCGCAATGGCTGGTTGCCGTTCTATCCGCAATTCAACAAGAGTAGTATCGACGTCGTGAAGGAGGCGCAGGCGGCCGGGGCGGGGGACGCGGACGGCGTGGTGAAGTACGTCGTCGAGCAACTGAAGGCCCGCAAACTGCGGTTTTCAGTGGAGGATCCCGATGCGCCCGAGAACTGGCCGCGCGTCTGGTTCATCTGGCGCGGCAACGCGCTGATGTCGAGCGCGAAGGGCCACGAGTATTTCCTCAAGCACTACCTGGGTACGCATACCAACGCGATCGCCGAGGACATCGCCGCGGGCAGCACGAAGGAAGTAGTGTGGCGCGAACCGGCCCCCGAAGGCAAGATGGACCTGGTGGTCGACATCAACTTCCGCATGGATACGTCGGCCCTGTACTCGGACATCGTCCTGCCGACGGCGACGTGGTATGAGAAGGCCGACCTGAACTCCACCGACCTGCACAGTTTCATTCACCCGCTGTCCGCGGCGGTGCCGCCGTGCTGGGAGTCAAAGAGCGACTGGCAGATTTTCCGCGGCTTGGCGGAACGATTTTCGGAGCTGGCCGGGAAGTACTTTCCCGAGCCGGTGCAGGAGATCGTCGCGACGCCGCTCGCGCACGATTCCGCCGCGGAGATCGCCCAGACCGCCATCAAGGACTGGATCGACGGCGAGATTGAGGCGATTCCCGGCAAGACCATGCCGGCGCTGAAGGTGGTTACACGCGATTACCGGAACGTTCATAACCAGTTTGTGTCGTTCGGGCCGAACGCGCGGACCGGCGGGCTGGGGGCCCACGGCACGCACTATCAGATTCAGGACTGCTACGACGAGGCGCTGGGGCGTTTGCCGACGGTGTCCTGGGGCGGACAGCGCTACCTTTCGCTGAAGGAGGACGAGCACGCCTGCAACATCATTTTGGAATTCGCGACTGTCACGAACGGCGAGCTGGCCTATCGCTCGTACAAGAACATGGAAGCGAAGACCGGCGTGCCGCTGACCCACCTGGTCGAGAAGAGCCGGGATTTCCGGGTCGACTACAAGGGGCTGCAGGCGCGCCCGCACCGGTTCGTGAACAGCCCAATGTGGTCCGGGCTGGTGACCGACGGCCGGGCGTATTCGCCGTTCACGTACAACGTGGAATGCCTGGTCCCGTGGCGGACGCTCACGGGGCGGCAGCACTTTTACCTCGATCACCCCGGCTACCTTCAGTTCGGCGAGCACCTGCCGACGCACAAGCCGAAGCCGACGCCGGCCCAGTACGCTGATTTGAAGTACAGCAAGGAAGTCGGGCCGACGAAAATGCTCAACTACCTGACGCCCCACGGGAAGTGGCACATTCACTCGACATACGGTGATAACGAGCGCATGACGGTGCTTTCGCGCGGCGTTGAGCCGCTCTGGATCAACGACCACGACGCCGCTGAGATCGGCATCAAGGACAACGACTGGGTGGAGGCCCACAACGACCACGGCGTGGTGGTCACGCGGGCGGCGGTCAGCGCTCGTATTCCGCGGGGCATCTGTATTCAGTATCACTCGCCGGAGCGCACGTACTCGGTGCCTAAATCGCCCTTGCGGAACTACCGGCGGGCCGGCGGGCACAACAGCCTGACGCGGACGCGCCTCAAGCCGACGCTGATGGTCGGCGGCTACGGACAATTTACCTTCCATTTCAACTACTGGGGTCCCACGGGCGTGAACCGGGACACTCACATCCTCGTTCGCATGTGCCCCGAGTTGAAGTGGTAGGATTCGGAGTGCGGTCATGAACGTACGTTCCCAAATCTCGATGGTGTTCCACCTGGACAAGTGCATCGGGTGCCACACGTGCAGCATCGCCTGCAAGAACATCTGGACCGATCGCAAAGGCACCGAGTACATGTGGTGGAACAACGTCGAGACCAAGCCGGGTACCGGCTATCCGACGTGCTGGGAAGACCAGGAGAAGTACCAGGGCGGCTGGGAGAAGAACAACGGCGCGCTGCACCTCAAGTCCACGGGCAAAGGCAAGATCGTGTGGAACATCTTCCACAATCCCCACATGCCGAGCATGGACGATTATTACGAGCCGTGGACGTATGACTACCAGCACCTGTTCAATGCCCCAGAGGGACCGGACCAGCCGACGGCGTTGCCGATTTCGCGCGTCACCGGCAAGTACGTGGACGTCCAAGCGGGGCCGAACTGGGACGATGATCTGGGCGGCTCGCCGATCTACGCCGCGAACGACCCCAATCTCCAGGGCTTGCCCGAGGAGCAGCGTCAGCAGCTTTTTGCGATCGAGCGCCTGGTGTTCTTCTATTTCCCGCGCATTTGTAACCACTGCCTGAACCCGGGCTGTGTCGCGGCGTGCCCGTCGGGGGCGCTGTACAAGCGCGGCGAAGACGGCATCGTCCTGCTCGACCAGAAGCGCTGTCGGGCCTGGCGGGCCTGCGTGGCCGCCTGTCCGTACAAGAAGACGTACTACAACTGGCAGACCGGTAAGTCCGAGAAGTGCATTCTGTGT
Source organism: uncultured Planctomycetales bacterium (assembly GCA_964394415.1). Lineage (GTDB taxonomy): Bacteria > Planctomycetota > Phycisphaerae > UBA1845 > Fen-1342 > JAGVEP01. The sequence goes on along the minus strand of CAYMXT010000031.1, from coordinate 8,995 downwards.
TTCCCGCGCGTCGAGACCGGGCAGGCCCCGGCCTGTTTCCACTCCTGCGTCGGACGCATTCGCTACCTGGGGGTGCTGCTCTACGATGCGGACCGCCTGGAAGAGGTGGCGCGGCTGCCGCAGGAACAGCTGATCGAGGGTCAGCGGTCGTTGATTCTGGATCCGTTCGATCCGCACGTACTGGCCGCGGCCCGGCAGAATGGCATCCATGACTCGGTGTTGGAGTCGGCCCAGAAGTCGCCGGTCTACCAGTTTGTGAAGGTCTGGAAGATCGCGCTCCCGCCGCACATCGAGTTCCGCACGCTGCCGATGCTGTTTTACGTGCCGGCGCTGGCCCCGGTGATGGCGGCGCGGCGCGGCAAGACGGTGGACCACGTCAGCGACGAGTTGTTCCACGACATCGAGGAGAGCCGGGTACCGCTTAAGTTTCTGGCCAACCTGTTCGGGGCGGGCCACGAAGCCAAGGTGCTGTACGCGCTGCGCAAGCAGAAAGCGGTGCGTTGGTATCGCCGGGCGTTGACGGTGGGCGATGTGACGCGTGCGCAGGCCGAGCAGATGCTGCGGGCCGCCGATTGCACCGCGGACGAGGCGGAGGAAATCTACAAGTTGACGTCGCTGTGTACCTTTGAGGACCGCTTCGTCATTCCGCCGTCGCACCGCGAAGAGGCCCTGGAAATGCTCGACGATCCGCACGTTCAGCGGCAGTCGACGGGCTTCGGGTTCCTGTCCGGGCCGCGGAGAGGACTGTAATGGACGGCAAGCTGCACTTGTACGAGCTGCTGGCGGACTTGCTCCGCTATCCAGACGCCGCGTGGAGCGCGCGCCTGGCGGCGTGCCGGCGCGCTTTGGCTGGGCCGGCGGCGGAACACGTGTCACACCTGGAGGAGGGTACGCGTGCGCTGTCGCTTGAGGAGCGTGAAGAACTCCACATGCGTACGTTTGACTGCAATCCGACGTGCGCGCTGGAGGTCGGCTGGCATTTGTTTGGCGAAAGTTACGACCGGGGCGCGTTCCTGGTGTGGATGCGGGAGCAATTGCAGACGTATGGGCTGCCGGAGAGCGCCGAATTGCCGGACCATCTGACGCACGTACTCCCGTTGCTGGCGCGCCTCCCGGGGCCGGACGCCGATCGTTTTGCCACCGAGTGCGTTCTGGTAGCTGTGCAGCGGATTCTGGCGGGCTTTGCGGGCAAGGACAATCCGCATGAGCACGGCCTGCGGGCGATTGAGACTACGCTGACGGCGCGGCACGGTCCGGCGCGGACAGAGGCGGTGCCGTTGCCGGTGGCGCTGCCGTACGATGCGGAATTGGGCCGGGCGGACGAGGTCTGTGTATGACCGCGCAGAACTATCTGGATCAGTTGCTGTTTGTCGTGCTGCCCTACCTGTCGCTGGCGGTCTTCTTCATTGAGACCATCCGGCGCTACCGGGTGCAGACGTTCACCTATTCGAGCCTGTCGTCCCAGTTTCTGGAGAACCAGCAGCACTTCTGGTCATTGGTGCCGTTCCACTACGGCATCATCCTCGTGCTGCTCGGCCACGTCGTGGCTTTTGCCATTCCCCGGCACGTGCTGATCTGGAACAATCAGCCGTTGCGCTTGTATATCCTTGAAATCGTCGCCCTCGCCCTGGGGCTGCTGACGGTCGTGGGGCTGCTCGCGGTCTTGGTGCGGCGCTGGGTGACGCCGAAAGTGCGGGTCATTACGAGTCCGGCGGACTGGATACTCTACATCCTGCTGCTGGTCCAGGTCACCAGCGGCGTGTACGTGGCTGTGTTTTATCCCTGGGGCTCATCGTGGTTCGCGGCGTCGGCCACGCCGTACCTCTGGTCGATCGTGAAGCTCAACCCGGAGCTGAACTTCGTGCGGGCCATGCCGTTCGCGGTGAAGCTGCACATTGTGAACGCGTGCCTCGTGATCGGGTTCTTCCCGTTTACGCGGCTGGTCCACATTCTCGTGGTTCCGAACATGTACCTGTGGCGCCGGCCGCAGGTGGTGCGCTGGTACGGACGCAAGGCGCAAGCATAGTCGACAGTAGCTCGCGAAAGGCGACACACCATGCTCGGTGACGGCAAAGCATTGCGCGTTCTGACGATGAACACACTGGCGTTCACGGTGTGCTTCGCGTGTTGGACGATGAACGGCGTGCTGGTCACCTTTCTGAACGAGAATCGCCTGTTTACGTGGGACAAGGCCCAGATCGGCTGGCTGCTCGGGGTGCCGGTGCTGACGGGTTCGCTGGTGCGGCTGCCGGTCGGCGTGCTGACGGACAAGTTCGGCGGGCGGATCGTGTACGGCCTGCTGATGCTCATCGCGGCGGTGCCGATGTACCTGATGAGCCGGGCGAGCAGCTACAACGAGTTCCTGCTCTACAGCCTCGGGTTCGGCCTGAGCGGGGCCTCCTTCGCGGTCGGTATTGCTTATACGTCGCTGTGGTTCAAGAAGGAACACCAGGGCACGGCATTGGGAGTGTTCGGGATCGGCAATGCCGGGTCTGCCATCACGAGCATGTTGGCCCCGATCATTCTGGCGTACTTGACCAATCGCGGCGAAGACCTGGAAGCGTGGCGCAAGTTGCCGCAGATTTACGCCGGCGCGCTGGTCGTCATGGCGGTGCTGTTCTTCCTGTTTACCGAATCACGGGTGGTTCTGCACGGGCAGGAACGCACTCTGCTCCAGCGGCTCACGCCGTTGACACACCTGCGCGTGTGGCGGTTCGGGCTATACTACTTCTTGGTGTTCGGCGGCTTCGTGGCGTTGGCCCAGTGGTTGATCCCGTACTACGTCAGTGCCTACGGGATGACGGTGGCCAGCGCGGGCCTGATGGCGGCGATTTTCAGCCTGCCGTCGGGCGTGATTCGGGCACTGGGCGGTTGGATGTCGGACCGCTACGGGGCGCGGTCGGTGATGTACTGGGTCTTCGGGACCAGCCTGCTGTGTTGCATTCTGCTGGTTGTCCCACGGATGGACATTCAATCGCCGGGCGAGGGTGTGCTGGCGTTTCGCTCCGGCACGGTGACGGCGGTGACTCCCACGGGAATCGTCGTGGACGATCAGAAGTACGCCCTGCGCTCGCATGATGAATCGGTACTCCAGGACGCCGACGCCGATTTTCTGGCCTGGCCGACGTTCACGGCCTGGCACGAACCGGCGGTCAAGGTTGGGGACAAGGTGGTCAAGCGGCAGCTTCTGGCCCGCGGCGTGACGCACATCTACTTCCAGGCCAATGTGTGGATATTCACCGCCCTCGTCTTCGTGGTGGGCATCGTGTGGGGCATCGGCAAGGCCGGTGTCTACAAGTTCATCCCGGAGTATTTTCCGCACGATGTGGGCGTGGTGGGTGGCATCGTCGGCGTCATCGGCGGGCTCGGTGGGTTCTTCTGTCCGATTGTGTTCGGCTACCTGCTGCGCGGCACGGGCCTGTGGACCACGTGCTGGATGTTCTTCTTCCTGTTGACATTTGCCTGCCACATCTGGATGCACATCGTCGTGCGGCGGATCATGCGGGCGCAGGCGCCGACGCTGGTGCGGCAGATCGAGGATCCGCTCGCGACCACGCGGGCACTGATTCCCGAGGGCTGAGGGCCGCGTGCCGGCCGAAGGAGCGATGGTGTCGACTCCCAGTGCGACTTCCGACGCGAGCGTGCTTGCCCAGTGGGCCCCGGAGGACCCGCGGTTCTGGGCCGCGCGCGGGGCGCGCACGGCTGGGCGAACGCTGTGGATCACGACCGGCGCCCTGACGCTGTCGTTTGCCACCTGGTTCATGTGGAGCGCGATTGTCGTCCGGCTGCCGGAGTTGGGCTTCAACCTGTCCGTTTCGCAACGCTTCTGGCTGACGGCGCTGCCGGGGCTCGTCGGCGCGACGCTGCGAATTCCCTACGCATTCGTCGTGCAGATGTTTGGCACGCGCCCGGTGATTACCCTGGCGACCGCGACGCTGCTGGTTCCGAGCATCGGCGTCGGGCTGGCCGTGCAGGACCCGCAGACGCCGTACTGGGTTCTGATGCTGCTCGCGGCGACGGCCGGCTTCGGCGGCGGCAATTTCTCGG
>CAYMXT010000031.1:0-4938 GCA_964394415.1 uncultured Planctomycetales bacterium | reverse complement strand
GCTACTTCTTTCCCAAGGCGAAACAGGGCACCGCCTTGGGAATTCAAGCCGGGATTGGAAACCTGGGCGTGAGTGCGGTGCAGTTCCTCACACCGTGGGTCATTACGGCGCCGCTGTTCGGTGCCCTCGCCGGCGGTTCCCTGACCTGGACCAAAGGCGCCGCCGAAAAGCAACTGTGGATTCAGAACGCGGCGTTCATCTGGATCATCCCGGTGGTGTTCTTCGCGCTGGCCGCGGCCGTGGGGCTGCGCTCGATTCCGGTGCGCGGCAGTTTTCGCGACCAGGCCGTTATTTTCCGCCGCAAGCACAACTGGGTGATGACTTCGCTATACATGATGACCTTCGGGTCGTTCTCCGGATTTGCGGCCGCGTTCGGCCTGTTGATTCGCGAAGTCTTCGGCAAGCTGCCCGGTGCGCCGGATCCGCTGAAGTACGCGTTTCTGGGGGCGCTGATCGGCTCGCTGATTCGCCCGATCGGGGGGTGGATTGCGGACAAGGTCGGGGGCGCGCGCGTGACGATGGTGTGTGGGGTGCTGCTGGTGGCGGGCACGGTTGGCATCACGTTTTGCAGCGCACCGACCTCCGTCGGGCAATTTCCGCTGTTCTTGGGGATCATGCTGGTCGTGTTCTTTGCAGCGGGGTTGGGAAACGGTTCGACGTTTCGGATGATCCCGGTGATCTTCCCCCCCAAGGAGGCCGGGCCGGTGCTGGGCTGGACGTCGGCGGCCGCCGCTTATGGCGCGTTCATTGTTCCGATGCTGCTGAGCTGGTCGATCGAGAAAACCGGCGTAGTCAATCTGGCATTCTACATCCTGGCCGGGTTCTATCTGTTGAACCTGGCGTTGTGTTGGTACTACTACGCGCGCAAGAACGCGCCCGTGCCCTGCTGAGACAAGGTCGTGGCGATGAAACCGTACCTGACAACGCTGGTGTTGCTGATCGCCGTGGCGTTCTGCCTGGCCGCGCTGGTTCCACAAATGGGTTCGATCCACCTGACGGGGAACCAACAGGGTTACGCCCCCGCGCAGCCGCTGGCGTTCTCGCACCGCCTGCACGCGGGCGAATTGCAGATCGACTGTCGCTACTGCCACCAGGCGGCGGAGACGAGCCGCCATGCGGGCGTACCGGCGGCGAGCGTATGCATGAACTGCCACAAGGTCATTACCGCCACGCTGGGGGCGCTGCGGGCCGAGGACGAAGCGGCCGAGCAGGCGCAGCGGAAGCCGCAGCGCGTGATTTCGCCAGAGTTGCAAAAGCTCTACGACGCGCTGGCCCTGGATGAGAAGCTACAGCCGCGGGCCGGGGGCGCACCCATGCCGCTGCAATGGGTAAAGATTCACAACGTGCCGGACTATGTGTACTTCGACCACCGTGCCCACGTCGGCGCGGGCGTGGCCTGCCAGAAATGCCACGGCCCGGTGGAGACGATGGAGCGCGTGCATCAGGTGGAAGACCTGAGCATGGGTTGGTGTGTGAATTGCCATCGGCAGGTGAACGAGACGGGCGTGGGGGGGCAGGCCGTGCATGCAACACTCGACTGTGTCGCGTGCCACCACTAGGAAATCCACCAGCATGGCGCAAAGGAAGACAAAACGTTACTGGAAGAGCCTGGCGGAGCGTGACGCCGCGGCGGGGTATGTGGACGCTGCCGGCCAGGAGTTCGCCGAGCCGCTGGACCTGAGCCGAGCGTCGGTCAGTCGCCGCGGCTTTTTGAAGGCCGCCGGTTTTACGTTTGCGGGCGCGGTGCTGACCGGCTGCCAGCGGGCGCCGGTGCAGAAAGCCATCCCCTATCTCGTGCAACCGGAGGAAATCACGCCGGGCAAAGCGACGCTGTACGCCTCCACCTGTGGGGCGTGCTCCGCGGGGTGCGGGCTGCTGGTCAAAAGCCGCGATGGGCGGCCGATCAAGCTGGAGGGAAATCCGCAGCACCCCCTGTCGCGCGGCGGGCTGTGTGCGGTGGGTCAGGCCTCGCTCCTGGGATTGTATGACGGCCGGCGGCTGAAGAACCCACTCCAGGGTGGGGCCGCGAGCGCCTGGTCCGCTGCGGATGCGGCGATCGGCGAGCAGCTCGCCGCTTTGAAGAAGTCCGGGGGCGCGGTGCGGTTCTTGTCAGGGACGCTCAACAGCCCGGCCGCGAAAGCTGTACTCCAGCGGTTTCTGGCGGATTTCAGCGACGCCCGACATGTGGTGTATGATCCGCTGTCCTGCGCGGCGATTCTGGATGCACACGAATTGACACATGGCGTGCGTGTGCTGCCGCGGTATCGGTTTGAGCAAGCCGAAGTGGTGGTGAGCCTCGACGCGGACTTCTTGGGAACGTGGATTTCGCCGGTCGAACACACCGCTGGATATCGGCAGGCGCGAGAAGCCGCCCGTGAGGCGCAGCGGGCGCCCTATCACGCGCAATTCGAGGCGCGGTACTCCATTACGGGGGCGAAGGCCGATCGCCGGGTGCGCGTGAACCCGGGCGAATTGGGCCTGGTAGTATCGCACTTGGCGGCGCTCCTTGGGGAACGTGCCGGCAAGCAACTGGTTCGCGCGGCCGATCTGCCGGCTTGTCCGGTCCCGCTGGAAGTTCTGCGCGACGTGGCCGAGCGGCTCTGGGCGGCGCGCGGGCGCGGGCTAGTCGTGTGCGGCGTGCAGGACGTGCAGCAGCAAGTTTTGTGCAACTACCTGAATCATGCTCTGGGCAACTACGGCCCAGTGCTGGATGTGGAGAACCCGTCGCAGCAGCGGCAGGGCAGCGACGCCGCATTGGCGGAGCTGATCAAGGAACTGGAGGCCGGTTCGGTCGCGGCGTTGTTCGTCCACGACGTGAATCCGGTCTTTGACTTGCCGAACGGAAGCGCGCTGGCGGAAGCGATCAAGAAAGTGCCATTGTCCGTGAGCTTCGCCCCGCGGGTGGATGAGACGGCCGCGGTGACGAAGTTCGTGTGCCCGGATCATCACTACCTGGAGTCATGGCAAGACGCGGAGCCGGTGGCCGGAGTGTACAGTATCTGCCAACCGGCGATTGCTCCGCTGGGCGGCACGCGGGCGCTTGTGGAAAGCCTGTCTGCGTGGAGCGGCGCGCCCCGGTCGGCGTATGACTTGCTGCGTGGGCATTGGGAGAAGAACGTCTTTACTTCAGGCCGGCACGCCGGTGCGTTCCAGGAGTTTTGGGATCAGTCGGTGCATGACGGCCTGGCCTTGAGAATGGCAGGCCAGCGCGCGCCGCGGGCGTTTCAGGAGGCGGCGGTGCGACCGGTCCGGGAGGCGGCGAAGCCCGCTGCTGCGGAGTTTGCGCTCGCGCTGTATGCCAAGGTAGCTTTGGGCGACGGCCGACATGCGTACAACGCGTGGCTTCAGGAACTGCCCGACCCGGTGACGAAGGCAACCTGGGACAACTATGCCTGTCTTTCCACGACCGCCGCGCAGACGCTCGGCGTCGTGGACGGCGACGTGGTGCGCGTCGAGTTGGGCGGCGCCGCGCAGTCCGCGGTGTCGCTACCAGTTCTGGTGCAGCCCGGACAGGAAGACCACACCGTCGCGATTGCTTTGGGGTATGGCAGCCGCGAAACCGAGCGGTTCGGCAACGTGGGAGCGCGGTGGTTCCAACGCCGTCCAACGCTGGGGCCGAACGGTCGGATTGGGGTGAACGCGGCGTCGCTGCTACAGTGGGCGGGAAACACGCTCGCATACTCCGGCGCGGGCGTGCGTGTGACCCGGACGGGCGCGCGGCACGAATTGGCACGCACGCAGGACCATCACACCATTACCGTGCCCGAGAAGCTGGCTCCGGCGGGCGGGGCGCGGCGGCCCATGATTCGGGAGGCATCGTTCGCGGCCCCGGTGTCCCATACGCCAGCCGGTGAACATGGGCACGGGGCGGCGGGACAGGACTTGTGGCCGACCGACCATCCGTACACGGGCCATCGCTGGGCGATGGTCATGGACTTGACGGCGTGTACGGGCTGCTCGGCGTGCGTCATCGCGTGCCAGGTGGAGAACAACATTCCGGTTGTGGGAAAAGACGAAGTCCGCCGCAATCGCGAAATGCACTGGTTGCGCATTGACCGGTATTACTCGGACGACGATGGCGAGGTGGACACGGCATTTCAGCCGATGATGTGCCAGCATTGTGAAAACGCCCCGTGCGAAACCGTCTGTCCGGTCCTGGCGACTGTCCATAGTGAAGAGGGGCTGAACCAGCAAGTCTATAACCGCTGCGTCGGAACGCGCTACTGCTCCAATAACTGCCCCTACAAGGTGCGGCGCTTCAACTGGTTTGACTACCCGCATGACGACAAGTTGGAGAATCTCGTCCTGAACCCGGACGTGACGGTGCGGACGCGCGGCGTGATGGAGAAATGCTCGTTCTGCGCCCAGCGGATTCAGGCCGCCAAGCTGGAAGCCAAACGCCTGGGCCGGCCGCTCGCGGACGGCGACGTGCAGACGGCGTGTCAGCAGTCGTGTCCGGCGGGTGCGGTGTACTTCGGCGACCTGAACGACCCGCACAGCGCGGTCGCGCAACTGGTTGCCAGCGGCCGTCATTATCGCGTGCTGGAAGAAATCAACGTGCGACCGCGGGTCGGCTACCTGACGTTGTTGCGTAACCGGGCGGAGGAAGTGACGAAGGAGGCCGGGCATGGCTAGTGCGACCTCCGCTTTGCGGCAGCCGCTGATCCTGGGCGACAAGTCGGTCGGACAGGTGACGCGCGACATTTGCGGCGCCCTCGAACACCGACCGTCACCTACGTGGTGGGTGGCGCTGGCGATCTCGGCTACCATGCTGGGGGCCGGATTTGTAGCCACCGTATACCAGGTCAAGACCGGCATCGGCACGTGGGGCCTGAATCACACGGTCGGCTGGGCGTTTGACATCACGAACTTCGTGTTCTGGATCGGTATCGGCCACGCCGGGACGCTGATTTCGGCCATTCTGTTTCTGTTGCGGCA
>CAYMXT010000030.1:0-26713 GCA_964394415.1 uncultured Planctomycetales bacterium | reverse complement strand
GACGCTTCGCGGCTCGGAATCGCTCGCTGACGCTTCGCGGCTCTGAATCACCGCCTCAACCGGCGCCGCTGCTCATCACCGACTGAATCAACGTCACCAGCGGCAGGAACAACGCGACGACGATGAAGCCGACGATCCCGCCCAGCAGGACCACCATGATCGGCTCGAGCAGGCTCACCAGCGAGGCGACCAGCGTGTCCACCTCGTCGTCGTAGTTGTCCGCCACCTTCATCAACATCTTGTCCAGCTCGCCGGTCTCCTCGCCGACGTCGACCATGTTCACCACGATCGGGTCGACCGTCTTCGATTGCCGCAGCGGGTTGGCGAACGAATCGCCTTCGCGGATCGCGTCGTGGACCTTGCCCAACATGCGGGCGTACACGTTGTTGCCCGCGGTCGCCTTCGTGATCGTGACCGCTTCCAGAATCGGCACGCCCGCCGCGACCAGCGTCCCCAGCGTCCGCGTGAACTTCGCGACCGTCGATTTGCCGATGAGCTGCCCGAAGACGGGGATCCGCAACGCGATCACGTCGACCAGGTGCCGCCCGAGCTCCGATTGGCGGATTATCTTGACCGCGGCATAGCCCAGCACCGGCGACAAGATCAGCACCATCCAGCCCGGCGGCGTGCCGTTCGCGAACCAGTTCGAGATCGAGATCAGAAACTCAGTGACGCCCGGCAACTTGGTTCCGAAATCCTGGAAAATCTCGCGGAACTTCGGGACGACCGTCACCATGATGAACGTGACGATGCCGCCGGCGATGCTGATGACCACGCACGGGTAGATCAGGGCGCCCATGATCTTCCGCTTGAGTTTCTGGGCCTTTTCGAGGAAGTCCGCGAGCCGCTGCAAGATCACGTCGAGCACCCCGCCCGCCTCGCCCGCGGCGACCATGTTGCTGTAGAGCCGGTCGAACGCCTTGGGGTGGCGGGCCATCGCTTCGGACAGAGTCGCCCCACCCTCTACGTCCTCGGTGATTTGCTTCAGGCAGCTCTTGAGCATCCCCGGCTTCTGCTGCTGCTCAAGGATGCGGACGCTCCGCAGGATGGGCAGGCCCGCGTCCTGCAACGTCGAAAGCTGCCGCGTGAACGTGCAGAGGGCCTTGGTGCTGACCCAGCCCATGCCCGTCCCGGCGGCCTTGCGTTGCCTTGAACCGCCGCCTTTCTTCGCGGCGACCTTCTTCTTGTCGACTTTCTCGTGGACTTTGGTGGGGAAGTAGCCCTTGCCGCGAATGCGCGAGACGGCTTCCTCCTTCGACGGCGCGTCGATCTCGTCGCGGATTTCCTGCCCTTGCGAGTTCAGGGCTTCGAATTTGAACACCGGCATCGCACTGTCTCCGGTTCGACTACTCAGCCACGCCCGCCGCGGACGTGCCGGCCGGCCGACGGGGCCCAGGCCGCCCCAAGCGACGGCGGGGAATTATTCGCAAACCCAGGTGACCAGGACCACTGCACAGCGGCCATGCCGCTACTATGGGACGTCCTTACCGGAAGCGGGCCGTCAACCGACGGCTACTGCGACGACTCTTCGCCCAGGGTTTCGCGCACAATCTCCTCAATCGTAGTTACTCCATCGTACAGGGTCAGCAGGCCAGATTCCCGCAGCGAGCGCATCCCGCGCTTGCGGGCGGCCTGACGGAGGACCGCGGTCGAGGCGTGCTTCATCATCAGCTCGCGCAACTCGTCGTCCATCACCATGAGCTCGAAGATGCCCCGCCGGCCGCGGTAGCCAGTATGGTTGCAGTAGTCGCAACCCTTGCCGTAGAACAACCGCCGTCCAGCGACATCGTCCGGAACAAGGCCCAGTTCCATGAGCTGCAATTCAGACGGTTCAAACTCCTCTTTGCAGTTTTCACAGATCTTTCGCACAAGTCGTTGTGCCACAATAGCTTCCAGCGTCGCCGTCACGAGGAACGGCTCCAGCCCGAGGTCGAGCAAGCGGGCAATCGAGCTGGGGGCGTCGTTGGTGTGCAGGGTCGAGAAGACCAAGTGTCCCGTAAGTGACGCTTGGACAGCGATTTGCGCGGTTTCCAGGTCGCGAATCTCGCCGACCAGGATGATGTCGGGGTCTTGTCGCAAGAAGCTGCGCAGGCAGCGCGCGAACGTAAGTCCAATGTCGGTCTTGATTTGGCACTGCACCATGCCATCAATGTCGTACTCGACCGGATCCTCGGCGGTCAGAATCTTCACGTCGATCGTGTTCAGCTCTTTGAGCGCCGAGTACAGCGACGTCGTTTTGCCGGAGCCGGTGGGACCGGTCACGATCACGATGCCGTGCGGCTTATTGATAAGCTGGCGGACGATGGACGTGTCATCCTCGCGCAGGCCGATTTGACCCAGATCGAGGTTGACCTGCATGCGGTCGAGCACGCGGAGGACGACGCTCTCGCCGAACATCGTCGGGAGCACCGCGACGCGGAGGTCAACCGGGCGGCCCTCGACCAGCAGCTCAATGCGGCCGTCCTGCGGCATCCGGCGTTCGGCGATGTCGAGGTTGGCCATGACCTTGATGCGGGACGAAATCGCCATCGCGACGTGCTTCGGCGGCGGAACCATCTCAAAAAGCACGCCATCGATGCGGTAGCGCATCTTGAATTCGTCTTCGAACGGCTCGAAATGGACGTCCGACGCCTTGTCGCGGATGGACTGGAGCAAAACGAGGTTAACGAGCTTCTTGACCGGGCTGCTCTCGGCCAACTGGCGCAGCTCGTCGAGGTCGATGCTCTCGCCACGGCCCTGGAAGCGCTGGAGGTTCTCGTCGCCGGCGATTTCGGAAATCAGGTCGTTGATGGTGGCGGCGGATTCCTCGGGGTAGTAACGATTGAGGGCCTCGGTCATGTCTTGCTCGGTCGTGATGCGAGCAACGACGTTGAAGCCCATGAGCGTTTTCAGGTCGTCGGTGGCGTGGAAGTTGTCGGGGCTGGCGAGGGCGACTCCGAGCGTGTTCGTTTCGCGGTCGTATTCGGTGGGGATGATGCGGTAGCTGTGGGCCATCTGGGCGGGGACGAGATCGACGACGCTTTTTTCGATGTCGATGTCGGCGAGGCGGATGGACTCCATGCCGACCTGCGCGGCCAGGGCGCGGTGGACGTCGCCCTCTTCGACGAGGCCCATCTCGACCAGGAGCTGGCCAAGCGGGCCGCGCTTCTTCTTCTGAAGCTCGAGCGCCTCCGAGACCTGGACGCGCGTCACCTTGCCCATCTTGATGAGGATGCGGCCGAGCGGGCGGCCCTTAAGCTGTGCAATCGGCGGCATCGCATCCGCGACCATGGCGCAACTCCTGCGACAGAGCGGGGTCATTATATAGATGATGGCCCGCGGCGCGCAGCCGCCGGCGCGCGTTTGACGAGTTGCCGGCAGTTCGCCACAATACGTGGCTCGGACGTGATCGGCAGGAGTGCGGACCATGGGTCGGCAGGCAAGGCGAGCGTGGTGCCCCGCGGCGCAAGCGGGGGCGATCGGATTGACGCTGCTGGGTCTGGCTACCGCCGGGTGTGAATTCCCGGGCGGCGGCAACCCCGGCGGCCAGGCGACCGGTCCGGGCAGCGCGGCCCCGCCGGTGCAGCACCAGATGCTCGAGGGCGTCCCGGTGCCGGTCGGGTTCAAGTTTGTGCCGGTCCGCAGCACCATGCAGATCATTGGGACGACGCGCGTCGGCCGCTGCGAGTTCGAGGGTGCGACGGCCCCGGATGCGACGGCACGCTTCTATCTGGAGCAAATGCCCGCGGCGCAGTTCACGCTGCGGCAGAAGCGGTTCGACGCCGGCGAGTACGGCCTGCGTTTCGCCAGCCCGGAAGAGGAATGCACGGTGCGGATCAAGCCCGTGAAGAGCAAGACTTTCATCATTATTGACATTGGCCCGCTGGCCAAAGGCGACCCGGGGGCGGACGCGCCGCCGCCCGCCGCGCGGCCCGCGCCGAAGCCGACGCCGCAATCGTGAGGTGGCTGAATGGACGCCCGTACCCGACATGAGCTGAAACAGAACGAGCTGGCCGAGGCGCTGGCCCAACTCCGCACCCTGAACGATCCGCGCCTGCGCATCGGGCTGCTGGTGGTGCTCGCCCTGGCCGTCGTCTTCGCGGGTGTCACCTGGTGGCGTTACAGCCAATCTCGCACGGCGGAGCAGAGCTGGAAGACGCTCTATGAGCTGACCGCCGACGCGGGTGGGGAAGACGCGGTCGCGGCGGATGCCGCGGCGACCGGCTTGCGCGACCTCATCGCGCAGGGCGGCGATCCGGCCGTCGCCGGGTTTGCCAAGCTCCAGCTTGCGAACTTGCGTGCGAATCAGGCCCTTACACAGGCCGACCAGCGGCCGGCGGGCTTTCAAGAGGCGGTCACGCTGTTAAACGAGATTCGCAGCGCGCCGGAGGCGCCGACGCCGCTGTTTGCCGCGGCGACGTTCGCACTGGCGAGCGCGCTCGAGTCGCTGCACGAATTCGACCAGGCCCGCACGCTGTACACGGCGCTCGCCAGCGAGGAGCGCTTCGCGGGCATGCTCTACAAGGCGCTGGCGACGGAACGGCTCACGGGACTCGACGAGCTCAAGGCCGCGATCAGCTTCTTCCCCGGCGGACCGCCGCACACGGTCGAGCCGCCGGCGGACCTCGACGCGCAGCCGACCGCGGCCGCGCCCCCGCCGGAGCCGGCCGACGAGCTGCCGCTGGAGATCACCGAGGAGATGCTTCAGCAGTTGCTCCAGCAGCAGGAGCAGTCCGCTCCGCCGCCGCCGGGCGCGACGCCGTAGTGCGCGGTCGCTAAATGGACGTGCGCGACTGGGCGGCGTTTGTCCGAGCCGCGAGCGCAAGCTCGCGGACATACTTGCGACCGGGCGCGCGGTCGGCTCGGTTCTGCGCTGCCAAATCGCGCACGGTGATTCAGTCCTCTTCCGGGTCCACGCAGTGACACAGCACGAAGAAGAGGACATCCTCGAACGACCGATCCCCATCGACGAGGACCAGGCCGAACGCGTCCGTATCCGCATCCGCCGCAAGCTGCCGGGGCGGCGGCTCGACAAGTACCTGCACGGACGGTTCCCGCGCCTTTCGCGGACGGCGATCCAGCGGCTCATCAAACAGGGGGCCGTGACCGTCAACGGCGCGAGCACGAAGGCCAGCTACGAAATGGCCGGGGGCGACGTGATCGACCTGCTCGTCCCCCCGCCCGAACCGCGCGAGGTCCTCGCGGAGAACATCCCCCTCAACATCGTCTACGAAGACGAGTTTCTCCTCGCACTCAACAAGCCTACCGGCATCATCTGTCACCCCGCCCGCGGCGATCAGACGGGGACGCTTGCCAACGCGCTGGTCTACTACGCGAACGAGCTGAGCCACGGCGAGGATCCGTTCCGGCCGGGGATCGTCCATCGACTCGACAAGAACACCACCGGCGTCATGCTCGTGGCCAAGACGGACGAAGCCCACTGGCGGCTCGCGCTCCAGTTCGAGCGCCGCACCGTGCAGAAAACCTACATCGCCATCGTGCATGGCAACCCGCAACTCGACGGCGATACGATCGACGCCCCCATCGGCGTCCACCCGGTGGTCCGCGAGAAATTCGCCGTGATGGTCCGCGAAAACAAGATCGACCTCGCCAAGAGCGCCGTCACGCACTACGAGGTCGCGGAGCGCTACCGCAACTACGCCCTGGTGCGCCTGTCGCCGAAGACCGGCCGCACGCACCAGCTTCGCGTACATATGTCGTACATCGGACACCCCATCGTGGGGGACACGATGTACGGCGGGCGCGTCATCAGCGAATACGACCTCACGGGCGACCCGCAGGCTTCCGTTGAACCGCTGTTCCCACACCAGGCGTTGCACGCCTGGAAGATCCGTTTTCGCCACCCCATCCATGAGCAGAGTATCGAGCTGGAAGCGCCGTTTCCGCCGCCGTTTCGTCAGGCCGTCACCCTGTTGCGGAGCAGCAGCGGTGCGTGAGCCGCTTCGCCCGCGAGTGTTTGGACCGCTCGTTGGGGCAATGCTGCTTCTGACCGCCGCCGGCGCCCGCGCCGGCACGCCCGCGACGTTGGCCGACCAGCTCGACCGCGTGTTGAATGGCGTCTCGAAGAACGCCGACCTCGGCCTCGTCGTCGCCGACGCCGACAGCGGCGCGGTGCTCTATGACCGCCACGGCGACGTGCCCCTCAAACCCGCCAGCGTTCAGAAACTGTTCGTTACCGCGGCAGCGTTGGAACGCTTCGGTCCGAACTTCCAGTTCGAAACGCGGTTCTACACGTCCGGGGACGAACTCTGGGTCGTGGGCGCCGGCGACCCCGGTTTTGGGGACGAACGCTTGGAGCAACGCCGCGATCGCCCCCTGGACCGGCTTTGGGACGACTTGGTTGCCGCGCTCCGCAACCGCGGCCTCACGGCAGTCAGCCGGATCGTGCTCGATGATGCCGTGTTTGACACCGACGCTCGTCATCCCGACTGGCCCGAAAACCAGGCCGACCGTTGGTACCAGGCCCCCGTCGGCGGGCTGAACATCAACGACAATTGCCTGGACGCGACCGTTCTCCTGCGCAACGGCGGCGTGGAGCTGCAATTGCGGCCGGAGCTGCCGCCCGCCGCACTCGACAATCAGCTTCGCCGCGGCAAGAAGCACCGCGTCGTCATCCGCCGCGCCGCGAAGAGCAACGTAATTCAGGTGACGGGCACCGCGGCGAGCGGCGGGGCACTCGATCCGGTCGCGGTCGGCGACCCGACGCTGTTCTTCGCGCAAGCGCTGAAGCAGGCCCTGGACCGCCGCGGCTTGGCGGTCCGCGGCGACGTGGTCCGACGAACGCTGGCGGAGGCGGAAGTCGCTTCCGCGACGATCGTGGCGACGCACCGCACCGGCCTGCCCGACGTGCTCTGGCGGTGCAACACGTTCAGCCAGAACTTGTTCGCCGAATGCGTCCTGAAGGCTCTGGCCGCTTACGAGCCGGGCGGCCGGCGCAGCGGTACGCCGGGAAGCTGGGAGACCGGGCGCGGCGTGTTGACGGCAACCCTCGCGCAACTTGGCGTTGAGACGACGGGCGCGATCTTCCGCGACGGCAGCGGTTTGAGCCACGAGAACGCCGCGACGGCGGCGCAGTTCGTCCACTTGCTTGTGCGGATGCGCCGGCACCCGCACGCGGACGTGTTCTTCCAGAGCCTCGCGGAGCCAGGCAAGCTCGGCTCGATGCAACGACGGTACGACGATCCCGCGTTGCGCGGCCGGCTGCGCGGCAAGACCGGGACGCTCGCGGGCGTGCATACGCTCGCGGGTTACATCACGACCCCCGATGGCCGGACGCTCGCGTTTGCGCTGCTACTCAACGGGCCAGCCGGTCAAGAGCTGGCGCTGCGCGTGTGCCGCGTGCTTGCAGCCGCGCACGAGTAGCGGCGCACGGGGCGGTGGAGCACAGACGATTCGTCTGTGCGGGCTACCTGAAACGACCGCGAGCGTCAGGCGCGGGGCCTGACGCTCGCTTGCGCTTGGCGTTCTGAACGTCGTCGCCGCGTGCCCGGCGACCTGCGTGAGCTAGAACCCGGTCAACAACGCGACGAAGCCGTTGATGTCGTCAAAGTCCACGTCGCCGTCGCCGTCAATGTCGCCCAGCTCGTATGCACAGTCTGGAAACGCGGCCGCGTACGCAACGGGGTCGCTGATCGCCAGCACTAGCGGGTTGATGTCATCAAAGTCCACGTCGCCGTCGCAATCCATATCGCCGAGGGTGCGGCGGGCGACGCCGGTTACGACCAGAGCGTAGTCCGCGTCGGTGACGCCGACCGTCTCCGGGTGCCCATCCTGCACGATCTCGGAGCCGATGACCTGAACCCTCCAGAGCCCGGCCGTCGGGTTCTGGACGAAGACGTGCTCGACGGTGTTCTTCGTGTCGGCCGAACCGCCGCTGGCGGACCAGCGCGCCGCCGAGCCGCCGACGAGGCCGTAATTGCCCCAGTACGACGTCCCGCCGGGGGCGATGACCTTGAGCGTCAGGTCGTTGACGCGGTGTTGCGTCGGCGTGTTGAGTGCACCCTTGATGTCCGTGTAGACGAGCGTGGCTTTGAACGACGGCTCGCCGGGGATGACGGTGGCGTAGTAGGTGCGGGTTTGAAGCGGGGTAAGCAAGTCCGACTCGTCAATGACGAAGGACCGCTGGGCCTGGTTATACAGGTTCTCCAGGTTAGCCATGCCCCAGCCCTGCTTCGGGCGCTGGAGGTCCGTGTACCCGGCCTCGCCCGGTAGCGGATACTGGTAGGCCGAGTTCAGCATGAGGGCCTTGGCGGTTGCCATGTGGCAGCGGCTGGCGAAGACCGACGCCCCGCCACCGTGCCCGGCCCACACGCCGTTGTGCCACATCTGGAACAGGAGGCCGAAGGCCCCGCAGGTCATCGGCGTCGCGGCGCTGGTGCCGCCGAACGAGGACGTATACGACGTGTCGCTGCTGTTGCTCGGGCAGAGGACCAGGTCATAGAACGCGGCCAGGTCGGGCTTGATGCGGCCGTCCTGGGCGGGGCCATAGCTTGCACCGCCGGCCCACGCGTCGTCGCTGCGGTTGGTATTGCCGTAGTGGTAGAACGCGCCGACCGAGACGATGTTCTTGGCCCAAGCCTGGGGGCGGGACGACGTTGTACCCTGATTGCTCTGGGACTGGCAGCTCAGCAGGTCGTGGAGAAAGAGATAGTCGTCCACCTCCTGCGAAATCGACGTATAGGCCGTGTTCCAAGTGCTGCCGACGCTGGAGGATTGAAAGACCGCGCGGTACGACCCGTTCGGGTCGACCAGTTCCGCAGTGTGCTGATGGCGCGTCTTGCTGCCCCCGAACTGGGTCACCTGCTGATACTGGGCGAAGATGCCCTGCTCACGCCCGGGGAGCATGCCCTTGCCCTGCGAATTGCCAGCGCCGTTGCCGAAGACGATGCCATACGTGCTGGTGCCGTGCGACGTGTCGCTGCCGTTCACGGTGTGCAGCAGCACGCCAGGGGTCTGAAACGCCTGATGCGACGAACGCACGCCCGTGTCAAAGACCTCGCCGCGGACGCCCTCGCCGGTGAAGCCAAGCGTCGTCTGCATCAGGTCGGCGTTGAAGCCGGCTGAGCCGCGGGCGACGTTCATGTCCACGCCGCCCGGACCGCCCCACGGGTCGATGAAGTCGATTTCGTCGGCCCGGACCAGCTCGACGAGCGCGGGCAGGCTGAGCGTGGCTTCCATGCGGAAGCCTTCGGGCGTGATGTAGTGGACCGCGCCGCCCAGCGCCGCGATACGGGCCGCGACGGCCTGCTGCTGCCCGGGGCCGCGCTGCTGCACGACGATCGAGTACCGCTGGGGCTCAACGTCGGCGCCGCCCGCCAGCACGTCGGCGAGAATCTGCGCGTCCAGCCGATAGGCCGGGTGATACGCGCCGACCCAGCGCACGTAGGGCAGCGCCGCCACCTGGTCACGCACGGCCGGGGCCAGCGTGACGACGTGGCTGTGGTGCGCCAGGTAGTGCTCGACCGTCCCGCCGAGCGCTTCGATCTGGGCGCGGTACTCGTCGAGCGGCTGGGTCCAGAACTGAACGATGTAGACGTTGGTATCAACGCCCGCCGCCAGCGCGGCCGGGACGGCCGGCTGCGCGTCTAGCGCTGGGTCAAACGTCTCAAAACCCAGCAGGATTTCGTAGGACGCGGCCTGCGGCGGCGAGAAGTTCTGGCCATCGAACGCAATCGCGTAGAACGACTGTGTCGCGCCGTCGGCGGCGACCTCGTCCCAAAGCCGCAGCGCAACCTCGGAATCTGCCACCGCGACCAGCCGGTCGTTCTGCACGTCCGCCGCGCCGACCGAGCCGGCCGCGAGCACAACGAGCACTATCCCAAGAACAAGCGGACCCCGGTTTACCGACCCAGAACGCGGACGATACGACATGTCGTGCCTCATGACGCGAGAAGTGAAACAGAACAACGGACCGTACCGGGCCCGCGCGGCTCTCTCCAGGCCGCCCGGGGCCGCCTCCGGCCCACGAACAACACCAGCCCCGTATCATAGGTAGCATAGTCGGGGGGTCAAGGTCAACGACTACTTGCGTTTTCGCCGGCGAGCGTCGCGACGAATTGTGGAATATCGTCGAAATCGACCGCTCCGTCGCCGTTGAGGTCGCCCTGCTGTCCCGGGCAATCGGGGTATTGCTCGGCGTAGGCGCTGGGGTTGGTGAGTGCGAGGACAAACCCGGCGAGGTCGTCGTAATCCAGGAGACCATCACAATTCAGATCGGCCTGCGGGAGCTGGTCCGCGCCTGTGACAACGAGCGCGAAGTCCGCATCCGTAACGCCTGGGGTTTCGAGATGCGCATCCTGGACGATTTCACTTCCGATAACCTGAACTTCCCAGACACCTACGGCGGGATTCTGGACAAACACGTTCTCAACCGTGTTCTTATCGTCTGACAGGCCGGTGGCGACGGACCAGCGCCCCGTGGCCAGGCCGTCGTTGCCGCTGTAGGACGTGCCGTCGGTGCTGCGTCTGAACCGCCGGGTTTCCGGCGGGGTCCGTGTACACGAGTGTGACCTTGAGGCTGGGTTGGCCGAGCGCGACGCGGCAGTAGTACAGGCGCGTCTGCATTGGGACGAGCAAGTCCGTTTCGTCGACCACGAAAGCGTGCAGACTGGCGGTTTGCACGGCTTCGAGGCTTGGCATCCCCCAACCCTGACGCATCCGCGTCAGGTCGTTCGCGCCGGCTTCGCCGGGCATGGGGTACTGATACGCCGCGTTAATCAGGAGCGCTTTCGCCGTCGCGGCATGACAGCGCGTCGTGAACAAGTCCGGCCCGTTGCCGTGGTAGGGCCAGACGCCGCCGTGCCACATCTCAAACAGCACACCGAAGCAACCGGCGACGATGGGCGTCGCGGCACTCGTGCCGCCGAAATCCGCCGTGTAGTCGGTGTCGCTCTGCCAATCCGTGCAGTACACATAGTCATAGAAATGCACGAGGTCCGGCTTGATTCGGCCGTCGCTTGCCGGGCCGGTGCTCGCACCCCCGGCCCAGCGGTCGTCGCCGCGGTCAGCGTTGTCGTAGTGAAACACCCCCCCTACCGACACCGCGTTCTTCGCCCACGCCTCGGGCCGCGACAACGTGCTGCCCTTGTTGCTCTGCGACTGGCAGATCACCAGATCGTGCAGGAAGATCAGGTCGTCCAACTCCGCCGAAACCGTCGTGTAGTCAGTGGTCCAGTCGTGCCCGAAAGCGGCGGACTGGAACACCACGCGATACGGACCGTTCGGATCGACCAGCTCGGCGGTGTGCTCGTGCCGGGTCACGGTTCCGCCAAAGTCCGTCAGCACGCCATAGTAGGAGAAGATGCCCTGCTCAGCGCCCGGCAACATGCCGCGCCCCGCCGCGTCGGCCGTGCCGTCGCCGAAGATGATCCCGTACGTGTTGGTGCCGTGAAAGCCATCCGGGCCGTTCGCGCCGTGCAATAGGACGGGCGGCGCTTGAAACGCGACGTGCGTGTCGCGCACGCCGCGGTCCATGACCTCGCCGCGCACACCCTGGCCGGTGTAGCCGAACATCGTCTCCACGTAATCAGCGTCGGAGCCGGCGGCGCCGCGGACGATCTGCATGTCCAGCCCGGCGGGCCCGGGCCACGGCTCGATGAAGTTCACCTCGTCGGCGTGGGCGATTTCGAGCAGCGCGCCGCGGGAAAGCGTCGCTTCCATGCGGAAGCCGGCCGCGTTTGTGAAATGCACCATGCCGCCCAACGCTTCAATCCGCCGGGCCAGCGTCTCTTGCTGCTGCGGGCCGCGCTGCATGACTTCGATGGCATACCGCTGCTTGCCTGCTTCGGGTGCCACGCTGATTCCAGGTGCGAGTCGGTAGGCCGCGTGATACGCGCCGATCCACCGCACCGCCGGCAGCCCCGCGACGCTCGCGAGCGCGCCGGCCGGCAGCGTCACGACGTGCGCGTTGTGCGGCAGATAACGGTTCACCGTTCCGCCCAGCGCGGCGATTTCCGCCCGGTCCGTGTCTTGCGGCACGGCATGAAACTGCACGATGTAGACGTTTCCCCGTGTCCGTGCCGCCAACTCCGCCGGCACGCCCGGCTCGCCGTGAACCGGATCGAACTCCGCGTAGCGAAGCAGCAGGTTATGAGACGTTGAATCCACCGAGGCAATCGCGATGCACCCCGAGAGCAGCGCGGCCCAAACGGGCGCATGACGCCTACACCCCGGCGTACGCATTGCACGCCTTGCCTCCGTTCCCATATGCCTTTGCTCGACCCGAACCGCAGACTGCCTTATTACCGCACGTGCATCAGCCACCGCCCTGGCCAACGGCCGCGCAGGAACGAAACCGCTACTGCACTCTGATTTCTATCCGATGGAGGGCGGTAAGGTCAACTGAAATCCCCAGTGGGGTGGGCCTCCGGCCCGCCCGCGCACGCCTCTTCTAACCTCGCAACGCCGCCAAAGCGCTCCGCACACGCTCGGTGACCCACGCGACCGCCGCGTCCACCGGCAGCGTCTGCTTCTCGGCGTGGCCGCGGACCGAGACCTCCGCGCCGCCGGCCGCCAGACTCTTCTTGCCGACGACGACCCGCAGCGGAATGCCGATCAGGTCGGCATCCTTAAACTTGAAGCCGGCCCGTTCGTCGCGATCGTCGAGCAGCACGTCCAGGCCCGCCGCGGTCAGCTTGTCATAGATTTCGCCCGCCACGCGCATGGCTTCCTCGTCGCGCGGATCGAGCCCCAGCACCAACACCTCGAACGGGGCGATGGACATCGGCCAGACGATCCCGTCGGCGTCATGGTGGGCCTCGATCGCCGCCGCCATGATGCGGTTCAGCCCAATGCCGTAGCAACCCATGATGAGCGGCAGCGACTTGCCGTTCTGGTCCAGATAGACGGCACTCATGGACTGGCTGTACTTCGTGCCCAGCTTGAAGACATGCCCGACCTCGATGGCCGTCCGCAGATGCAGCGGACTCGGGTCCGCCGTCGGCGACAAGTCGCCATCCACAACCTGCCGAATGTCCGCGACCGCTACCTTCGCGCCGGCCAGCGGAAAGTCGCGGCCGGGATTCACGCCCGTGACGTGGAAATCCGTCTTGTTCGCCCCCGTCGCGGCGTTGCGCATGACCACGACCTCGCGATCGACGATCAGCTTGTCGATGCGCTCGATCAGCCCCTGCGGGCCCGCGAAGCCGACCTTTGCACCCGTGACGCGCTCGATCGTCTCCGGGTCGGCCAGTTCCAGCGGCGTACCGGCGACCTTGTTGAGCTTGACTTCGCTGATCTCGTGATCGCCGCGCACCAGCGCGACCACGCAGAGCCGCGCGCCGGCTGAAACCCGCGGCTCCGGGGCTGAGCCGACGTACACCAGCGTCTTCACCATGTCCCGCGGCTGCGTGCCCAGCACCCGGCACACGTCCTCGACCCGCCCGGCGTTCGGCGTATGGACTTCCTGCACCGCGGCCAGCGGCACATCCGCGGCGGGCGGCGGCGCGGCGGCGGTGGCCCGCTCCAGGTTCGCCGCATAATCGCCGCGCTCGCTGAGCGCGACCCGGTCCTCACCTGCGTCGGTGAGCACCATGAACTCGTGCGAAACGTCGCCGCCCATCGCGCCCGTGTCCGCCTCAACCGCGAGGTACGGCAGTCCGCAGCGCGCGAAGATGCGACAATACGTCGCATACATGCGGTCGTACTCGCGATCCAGCGATTCCTTGGAGTCGTGGAACGAGTACGCGTCCTTCATCAGGAATTCGCGTGTCCGCAGCACGCCGCTCTTCGGCCGCGCCTCACCGCGGAACTTGGCCTGAATCTGGTAGAGGTTGAGCGGAAGCTGCTTGTAGCTCTTGAGATACGCGCGCGCGATTTCCGTGATGACCTCCTCGTGCGTCGGGCCCAGCGCCAGGCCGCTCCGCCAGTCGCCCGGCGGCCCCGCCAGCCGCAGCAGCGTGTCGCCCATCGCCTTGTCGCGGCCGGTTTCGACCCACAGCTCGAGCGGGGTAAGGCACGGCATGTGCAGCTCGAGCGCGCCGGCCCGGTCCATCTCCTCCCGCACGATCCGCTCGACCTTGCGCAGCGCGCGGTAGCCCAGCGGCAGGTACGAGTACACTCCCGCCGCGGCCTGCCGCACGAGGCCGGCCCGGATCATCAGCACGTGCGACGCGGCGGTCGCGTCCTTCGGGGTTTCCTTGGCAGTCGGGATGAGGCATTGCGACCAGCGCATGAGGGCGGACTCCCTGCGGTCGAGCGCGGGCCGACCGCAAAAGCGGGCATTGTGCCGCGGCGCGACGGGGCAGGCAAATGCGCCGTCGCAGCCGTTCCGCAACCCGTGACCGTCGGCCTAGAATCCACGGATTCGAACCGGCGCAGCCCCGGACACGCGGTCCGGCGGCGCCCGCGACCTGCCACAGGAAGTCGAAGAACATGAGCTCACGTTGGTTCACACCCGTCATCGCCGCGCTACTGGCCGCGCTCGTCGGCGCCACCGCCGCGCGGGCCTGCACGAACCTGCTCGTTACCAAAGGTGCCTCCGCCGACGGGTCGGTGTTCATCACCTACACGTGCGACGGGGAGTTTCACCCCAGGCTGCGCCTGACGCCCGCCGCGGATTACCCGCCGGACGCGCTGCTCGAGATCAAGGACTGGGGCGGTACGGTCCGCGGGCAGATCAGGCAGGCGCCGCACACGTACGCCGTCGTTGGGCTGATGAATGAGCACCAGCTCGTCCTCGCCGAGACGACGTTTGACGGTCGGGCGGAGCTACAGAACCCCGACGGGCTGCTGGGCTACTACGACCTCATGCGGCTGGCCCTCCAGCGGGCCAGGACCGCCCGCGAGGCGATTCGCATCATGGCCGACCTCGCCGCCGAGTACGGCTATCGCGACACCGGCGAGTCCATCTCGATCGGCGACCGCGACGAGGTCTGGATCATGGAGCTGATCGGCCTCGGGCCCGCCAAACGCGGGATCGCCTGGGTCGCGGTGCGCGTGCCCGATGGGATGATCGCGGCCCACGCGAACAAGGCCCGCATCGGCGAGTTTCCGTTGCACGACCCGGACAATTGCCTGTACTCGGACAACGTCATCAGCTTCGCGGTCGAGCAGCGCTACTTCGATCCCAACGCGGGTAAGCCGTTTCGCTTCTGCGACGCCTACTGCCCGCCGACGCCAAAGAACCGTCGCTACGCCGAAGCCCGCGTCTGGAGCCTGTTCCGCCGCGCGGCGCCGACGCTGAATCTGTCGTCTGACTATCACCGCGGCGTCGCAGGGGCGTCACCGTACCCCCTGTGGGTCAAACCGGACCGGAAACTCGCGCTTGCCGACGTGTTCACGTTGATGCGCGACCACTACGAGGGCACCGAGATCGATATGACGCAGGGCGTTACGGCGGGGCCGTTCGGCTCGCCGAATCGCAATCGGCCCATCCACTGGAAGGTGGACGACGCGGAATATGCCTGGGAACGACCGATTTCGACGCAGCAAACCGGCTTCTCCTTCGTCGGCCAGGTGCGCGCGTGGCTGCCCCACCCGGTCGGCGGGGTGCTCTGGTACGGCGTCGATGACACGTACTTCACGTGCTACGTCCCTCTCTATAGTTGCATCACGGCGGCGCCGGAGAGTTTCGCGACCGGGCAACTCAACAAGTTCTCATGGGACTCGGCGTGGTGGGTGTTCAATTTCGTGGCGAATTTCGCGAATCTCCGCTATGGCGACATGAAAGCCGACATTCAGGCCGTGCAGCGCGACCTCGAAGGCACGCTGCTCGCGCTTCAGCCGGCGGTCGAGACGACCGCCGTGCAGCTCGCGCTCGCCAACCCCGCGCTGTGTCAGCGTTACCTGACGGACTACTCGGTTTCTCACGCGGAGCAGGTCGTCCGGCGCTGGCGGCAGCTCGGCGAGCACCTGATCGCGAAGTACAACGACGGCTACGTGCAGGACGCCAAGGGTGAGGCGCAGGAGACGGGTTACCCCGAAGCCTGGCTGCGACGGGTGCTCGCCGACCGCCCCGAGCAGCATCGTCTCCCCGACAAGCCCGCGGACGCGGTGGAATCGAAGCTCGTGGATTGATGCACCAGCGCCGGTCGCGCCCTCCCTGCGTGTCCTCGGGGTGCGTGACACTTCAGGCGGCTCTGGCGTGGCCTCGCCTTCACCCCGTAGGGGTGTCGGATCGTAGCCACGGGTGGAGTCCCGGCGCGCCGGGACGACACCCGTGGAACCCGACGTCTCACGGCGGTTCCACCCCGGATGGGGTGGCGGAGGGCGGTCCGCCGGCTTCCGCCACCCCTGCGGGGTGGACCGCCGTTGTGCGGGCGTGTCCGGGGGTGCCGCCCCGCGGCACCCCCGGCTACGTTCCTACGCCCCTACCGGGGCGAAATGCGACCCGCCGATAGTGTCACGCACCCGGAATCAAAAAGGGGGAATCAAAAAGGGGAATCAAAAAGGGGACACTACTGATTCTTGATGCCGTCCGCTATTCGAGTCAAAAAGGGGACACTACTGATTCTTGAAGTCAAAAAGGGGACACTACTGATTCTTGATGCCGTCCGCTATTCGGCGTGAGCGTCACGTAATCAGTAGTGTCCCCTTTTTGTCGGGCCGCGACTCAGTCCTGCACCCCCCGGGCGGCGTTCAGAAAATCCAGCAGATGCCCGCGGTACTCGTCCGTCCGGGCGAACTGCCCACGCGCGTGCGCTAACTCCGGGAACCGCACAAGCTGCTTCGGGCCACCCGCCGCGTCGTAGAGCGCTACCACCGTCTCCGGCGGAGCGACAAAATCCAGCTCGTGCAGAAACACCAGCAGCGGCTGGCGCAAGCCCGCGATAACACGCTCACTGTCCATCCAGGGCTCCAACGCGGCGATGATCTCCGCGGACTGACCGAAAACGAACACGTCGAACCGCTCGATTTCCGCTGCCAGCGCGATCGGGGAGTCGAGCACGACGGCATTGACATCGTTCGGCTGGGCCACCGCCACGGCGACCGCCGGGATCGACCCCAGCGACATGCCGAACAGCGTGACCTGCGGAAACCCGGTCGTGGCGCGGGTCCACGCGACGACGGTGGACAGATCGTCGCGCAGCGGCCGGAGCAACGCCTCGCCGGTGCTGCCGCCAAAGCCCTCATAGTCGTAAATCACGACATCCCAGCTTCCTTCGGTGAGGATGCGGCCCGTGAACAGGTAGCACGACATCGGCCCAGTGTTGCCCGGAGAGATGACGACCGCGCCCCGCGGGTCCGAAACCGGCAGATACCAAACGCGCAGCGTTTCGCCATCGGGCGCGGGAACCCAGTACTCCTCATAGCGCATCCCCGCCTCGGCGGGGTTGTTCGTGATCGGCAGGCCGATCAAGTCAAAATCGTCCCGCAGCCGCTCGCACGAAATCTCCGGGTTCAGCACGATGTACGAAATCCGGCGCAGCAACTCCTCCGGCGGCGGCAAAGCCGGGGGCGCGCAGCCGGCGAAAACACCGACGCACCCGAGCGCGAAGTGCAGGCTACGCGACATGCGTTCGCGGACCATCGTGAGCAGTTGCAACTCCTCGCGCGTTCCTCTCCGGCTAGTCTAGCGTCCCCTTGGACCGCCGACGACGGTGCCGGCCGGGACAGGGCTGCTGCTCTGCCGAAGTTCCCCGGCGGCCGGTCGCGACTGGTCGGCCCGCAAGACCCGAAGGGGAGAATATTCGTGCCATCGTGCCGAATACCCGTCGAGAACCGCATCTGAGCGCGGCGGGCGGACCGGTCAGGTTCGTCGCCGCGGTTGAAGGAGAGCAGCCATGAACGGCGGACCGTCGGTTGTCGTCAACAAGGGCGGGTTCTTCGCGGCGCTGGCGAAGGGCCTGTTTTCCACAATCATCGTGATCCTGATCTGCGGGACCGCGCTCGGGTTGTTCGGAATGTACGTGTTCAACAGCAACGTACACCTGTTCACAGGTCAGGTTGGCAGCCTCGTCCATCACATAGCAACGACGTTACCGGACCTCCAGAAAGCCCTGCCGCCGGTCCTCGCGGATGCGTTCAACGACCATCGCGCCTGGGACTACCGCAACGACGTCGCCATCAAGACCCGCTTTGAACGGGGCAAGACCGACACGGAGAACGGGGTCGTCGTGCTTGAGCTGAAGAACAACGGCCAGCAGCCCATCTCGTTCCTCACCCTGCGCCTGACGGTCGAAGACGACAGCGACGAGCTCCTTTGCGAGTTGCCCGTCTTCGCCGTATCACCGATCCAGATCGAGGACGAATGGCGTGGCCCGCTTCAGCCGGGACAAACGCGCGTCATCGCCCGTCGCCTGCGCGACGTCGTCGGCGAACCGCGGATCAACGCGGAGCTGACCGATCTGCGCGTGTTCAACCCCCTCGGCGAAACCAAGTCCGCCGCCGCCCCGGCGGTCGCGGCGTCGAACGACGATTGAGCTACCCTTCGCGCCGCAGGCGAACCCGCCCGCTTTCCCAGGTCAGGCGGTAATTCGTCGGGTCGTCGCCCAGGCCGTACGACTGCGGGCCGCTGGGACCGCCACGCTGATCCACGACGTGTACCCCACACAGGATTTCCGTGTCCGGTCCCGTGCGATTCAGCGTCACGCAGGGGACCACAACGTAGTACGTGGGACTGTGCGCGCGGTGCTGTGCGATGTCCGCGAGCACGGCCTGGGCTTGCAGCTCGGCGCTCGCCGTCGCCGCGAACAGGCTCCGCTCGGCCGAATTCACCTTGTCCGCCGCGCGCAGGACCGCGAGGCGATCCACGCCGCGGGACTGAAATGCGGCCCGCAGCTCGTTGAGGAAGGGCCGGTCGCCGGCCTGGGCGAGCAGGGCGTGTAGCGCCCCGCACGCGCTGGACGGCCTGTCGTAGCGCTGCATCGAGCCAAACGTCAGGTGCGGCCCGCTGCCTTCGACGGCGACGTGCGCGTTGAGCTTCACGAACAGCACCTTGAAAGCGTGCCGTGTGTCCGTCGTGGCAAAGTGCTGTTCGGCGATGGCCAGCGCGCCGGGTTCGTAGCGCGCCCCCAACGTTGCAAGATGAAACGGCGCCCGCCGGGCGAACTTGAGCTCCGGGAGCAGCGCGTTCGCGAAGGAGTCCTGAAACGCGGCGATGCACTCCGCTTCCGTTTCATCGGCACAGGTCACATGAAAGGCCCCCACGACCGGGGCGCCCAGCGCGGCGGTGAGCCGGCACAACGCCGTGCTTGTGTCCTGCAAACTGTGTTCTACGCCTATCAGGCTCTTTAACTCTGTTATCACGATCAGACTCCTCGGGCCGGCCGCGGACTTGCGTCCGGGGTTCGGAGCGGTCCCCCGTCCGAACCCACCACGCAAGTGGTGGGTCGGGGGCCGCTGGACAACGCCGGGCGCACGCCGCCGCCGGCCCCGGACTTGCGTCCGGGGTTCGGAGCGCGCCGCCGTCCGAACCCACCACGCAAGTGGTGGGTCGGGGGCCGCTGGACAACGCCGGGCGCACGCCGCCGCCGGCCCCGGACTTGCGTCCGGGGTTCGGAGCGCGCCGCCGTCCGAACCCACCACGCAAGTGGTGGGTCGGGGGCCGCTGGACAACGGCGGGCGCACGCCGCCGCCGACCCCGGACTTGCGCCCGGGGTTCGGATCGCGCCGCCGTCCGAACCCGCCACGCAAGTGGTGGGTCGGGGGCCGCTGGACAACGCCGGGCGCACGTGCTCTGTCATTCAAACTCCGCCGGTAACAGCCCATCCGCCACATCTTGCAGCGCGTTGAAGTCGAGAATGCGAATCTGCTGGCCCTCCAGCATCGCGATCAACCCGCTTTCCGCGAAACGTCGGAGCGTCCGCGACAGCGTCTCGCTCGTCAGGTTCAGGTGGCTGGCCAGATCCTTCTTGAGCATTGGCAGCCCGAACGGTTCCCGCCCCCCGGACGAGTCCGCCTGAAGCAGGTGTCGCGCGACACGGCCGCTGGCGTCGCGCAGCACCAGGTCCTCGAGCAATCCGACGAGCTGCCGCACCCAGAGGGCCATCCCGGTCAAGAGCTGGCGCGAAAGCTCGGGCTGCGTTCGCACGAGGTGGTGGAAACGCTCCGTCGGCAGTACGAAGCACACCGAATCCTCGACCGTGTCCGCGTGGGCCGGGCACGTGAAATTGCCGATCGCCGCGACCTCGGCGAACGTCCGCCCCGGCTCGGCGAAGTGCAGCACGTGCTCCTTGCCCGTTGGCCCGATCTTGTACACGCGCACCAGCCCCTGCCCGACCACGAATAGCCCCGGGCATTCGTCCCCCTGCCGGAAGATCTGCGTGCCTTTCTTGTATCGCCGCACGAGCCCCGCGTCCGCGAGCATCTGCTGCCACTTCGGTTCTAACCCACGCAGCAGCCCGCACTTACGGATGATGTCCAGGCAGCTCAGACTCGGCGAACGCGACAGCGACAAGAAAGTTGCTCCGCCTTTGATGCAGGTCAAGGTCGCCAGCCCCGGATTCTCCGACACTTCCACATGGAACGCAACCCCGTACGTCATGGCGCCGCGCGGCGAGGAACCGACGATGCTCCGCGAGATCGTGTTGATCGACGAGGCCAAGTGCGACGGCTGTGGCCTGTGCATCCCGGCGTGCCACGAGGGTGCGCTCCAGATCGTCGGCGGCAAGGCCCGGCTCGTGGCCGACAAGCTCTGCGATGGGCTCGGGGCGTGCCTGGGACATTGCCCCAAGGCTGCCATTCGGATCATCAAGCGTGACACCGAGGGGTTTGACGTACACGCCGTCGCGACGCACTTGCGCGGCCGCGCGGCCCCGCCGCTGCCGGTCGGCGTGCCGCGGCCGGTGACGGCCACGAGCGGCTGTCCCGGCAGCCGGCTGATGCAGTTCCCGACGCAGGTTCCGCCGGCGGCTGCACCGGCTGAGGCCGCGGCTTCGCAACTGACGCACTGGCCGGTGAAGCTCCGGCTGCTCTCGCCGGACGCACCCGTGCTGCGGGGCGCCAGCCTGTTGGTGGCGGCGGATTGCGTGCCGGTGGCCTGCGCGGAGTTTCAGAACAAGCTGCTCAGTGGCCGGGCGGTGCTGATCGGCTGTCCGAAGTTCGACGACCTGGCGCTGTATACCGAGCGGCTGACTCACATTCTGCGCGGCAATGCGCTGCGCGAGGTGGTGGTCGCGCGAATGGAAGTGCCGTGTTGCGCGGGGCTGCTACACGCCGTGAGCGAGGCCCGGCGGCGGGCGGGCGTGACGGTGCCGGTGTATGACGTGGTTGTGGGCGTGCGCGGGCAACTGCTGACATGGCAAGCGGTGTCGGCGCCCGTGGAGAAAGTCGGTTGAGTCTACCGCAGCGCCCGAGCCGCGCTGCTTTGTGAGGTATTGCGATGTCGTATTCCAAGCCCCTGCAAATTCTCGTAGATGAGCACGAGGTCATCGTGTCCGTTCTTGACGCCGTGGAAGCGGTGGCGGGACAGAAAGGCGCCAATGGCGCGTTTCCGACGGAGTTCTTCCAAAAGACGGTGGACTTCATTGTCAACTATGCCGACCACTTTCACCATGCGAAGGAAGAAGACCTCCTCT
Source organism: uncultured Planctomycetales bacterium (assembly GCA_964394415.1). GTDB lineage: Bacteria > Planctomycetota > Phycisphaerae > UBA1845 > Fen-1342 > JAGVEP01. The sequence goes on along the minus strand of CAYMXT010000030.1, from coordinate 5,258 downwards.
TCCCGTGTCTGGCGACCCGCGGCATCCCCAGGCAGGGTGGGCCGATCGGCATGATGCTCTACGAGCATGATGAAGGGCGGGCGCACGTACAGACCATCAATGCTGCCTTGCCCAAAGCGGCCAAGGGTGATCGCGCGGCCGCCGGGCAGGTCCGCGACGCGGCGATCGCGTTTGCGGTGTTGCTACGGAACCACATAATGAAGGAAAACCAAGTCTTGTACCGGATGGGTGACCAGGTCATGTCAGCCCCGGACAAGGAAGAACTGGTCCAGCAGTTCGCCGAAGCAGAGCGCACGCGCGTCCCGGCGGGCACCGGTGAGAAGTACCGGGCGTTGGCCAAGGAGCTGCGCAAGACGGCAGGGTTGTAGGCTTGTTGACGCCGCGCGCGTGCCGGCTATGATCACGAACTCGGCGGGGGAGATACCAGGAGTACCGACATGATCGGACGTGGACTGAAGGTCCTGTTCGTGGGCAGCATTATCGCCGCTATCGCAATTACCCTGGGTGGCGGTTACTACACCTATGAAGCGGCCCCGCCCTACCCCGGCAAAGTCGTCGCCGAGGGCAGCGGCACGCTATTGTTCGATAAGGAGGGTATTCTGGCAGGCCAGGCGGTCTGGCAGAAGTATGGACTCATGGACCTTGGGTCCGTGTGGGGCCACGGTACCTACCGCGGTACGGAGTTCACCGCCGACACGCTGCATCTGATCGGGCAGCACATGCGTGACTTCCGCGCGCAAGAGCTGGCGCAGGTCAATTACGCTGGCCTGTCTGGTCCCCAGCAGCGCGAGCAGGACTATCAGACTATTCAAGAGCTTAAGCGCAACCGCTATGATGCGGCCACGGACACGCTGACGCTGACGGCGGCCCAGGTGTACGCGCTTCAGCAGATTCGCGCGCACTACGAGCAAGTCTTCGGCGCGGGCCGCCCAGATGCCAACATCGTGCCGCAGATGGTCGCCACGGCGCCTGAACGGCAGAGCCTGGCGGATTTCTTCTTCTGGACGGCCTGGTGCGCGGGCACGTCGCGGCCAAACAAGGACTTGACGTATACGAACAACTGGCCCCCCGACCGCAGCGTCGGCAACGACATCGCCCCGGCGGCGGTCGGGTGGTCGATTGGGGCGCTGGTCGGGGTCATGCTGGCGGCGGGCCTGGCGTTGCTGGCGTTCTTCCGTTTCCGACTCCACGAAGATCTGGAGGGGTTGGAGCTGGACGCGGCGGTGGGTGACCGCATGGTTGGAATGCCCATCTCGCCCAGCCAGCGCAAGTCGGCCAAGTACTTCCTGGTCGTCGTTGGACTGTTCTTTCTGCAATTGAACATGGGGGGGCTGATGGCCCACTACACCGTACACCCCAGCTCCTTCTACGGTTTCGACTGGGTGGCGAAGCTATTTACCTACCCCTGGATCAAAAGCTGGCACTTGCAGCTTGCGATCTTCTGGATTGCCGTCGCCTGGATCGGGTCGGCACTGTACCTCGGTCCGGTGGCCGGCGGACACGAGCCGCGCAAGCAGGGGTTACTCGTAGACATTCTGTTCGGCGCGGTCGTGCTGGTTGCGGTCGGCGCCCTGGCCGGGACGGCCTTGGGCACGAAGGGCCTGGCCGGCGAGTGGTGGTTCTGGATCGGTCACCAGGGTTGGGAATTCCTGGAGTTGGGGCGTTTGTGGCAGATTCTGCTGTTTGTCGGGCTGGTGATGTGGCTGGTCCTTGTCGTGCGCGCCGTCAAACCGCATCTCGGCCCCGGCCGCGACAAGTGGGGCACGGTTCCGTTCTACAGCTACTCCGCCATCGCGGTCGTCTCCTTCTTCGCCTTCGGCCTGTTCTACAGCCCGCGCACCCACATCACTATTGCGGACTTCTGGCGTTGGTGGGTGGTCCACACGTGGGTCGAGGGTATTTTCGAGTTCTTTGCCGCCGCGGCGATGGCGTATGTCGTCACCGCCCTTGGCCTGGCGCCGAAGAAGAAGGCCCTGCGCGCCGCGTACTTCACCGCCTGCCTGGCGATGTTCTCGGGCATCATCGGCGTTGGACACCACTACTACTGGTTTGGCGATCCAGACCTGTGGTTTGCGCTCGGCGGCGTGATTTCCGCGATGGAGCCGGTCCCGATCCTGCTCCTGCTGGTAAAGGTCGCGCTCGAGGCCCGCGAGTCCCCCGCGATCAAGTCCGCCTACCCGTACCGCTGGCCGCTGATCTTCATGGGCGCGTCGTCGCTCTGGGCGTTCCTCGGGGCGGGCGTGTTCGGATTCATCATCACGACCCCGGTCATCAATTACTATGAACACTCTACCTATTTGACCATGAACCACGGCCACGCGGCCCTGTTCGGCACCTACGGCATGCTCGCGATCGGGCTGATGCTTTTCGCCCTGCGCGGGCTGGTAAAACCCGAGGCGTGGTCGAACGGCCTGCTCAAGGTCGCTTTCGTGCTCATGAACGGCGGCCTGTTGGCGATGACGATTCTGACGCTGCTGCCGGTCGGCCTGATCCAGGCCCGCGCGTCGTACATCCACGGCCTGTGGTACGCGCGCAGCCCGGCGTTTTACGAGGAACCGTGGGTGAAGTTCATCGGTGAGTGGCGGCTGATCCCGGATGCGATCATCATTCTGGGGGCGCTGCTGCTCGTCATCTTCGTCGCGCGGGCGTGCCTGAACCTCAAGCCCGCCACGCTGCGCGAGGATGAACCGATCGTCGTCCCCGGCCCACACGCGCGCCGGGCGTAGCACACGCGAGTCGAACCGATGGGCAAGTCGCTGGTACTGCGTCTGAAAGACGGGCTCGCCGGCGACTTGTCCGGCGCGGCGGCGACCGACGCTGATGCCCGCCGCCGCGCGCGCCGCGTACGACGCGATCTGGCGATTCTGGCGAAGTTTGTCGGCGTGTATTGCCGCTACCGCCACCGCGGCGCGGAGAAGTCGCCGCTGCGGTTCGGCGGCCAGACGCCGGCGTGGGCCGCCGGCTGGGCGGACCTGTGCAGCCCGTGCCGCACGCTCCTGGCGCACGGCATCGTCAAGCGGCTACGCTGCCCGTACGACCCGAAGCCGTCGTGCCGCAAGTGTCCGACGCACTGCTACGCCCCCAAGTACCGGGCGGCGATGCGCGCGGTGATGCGTTACTCCGGCCGCCGGCTGGTGCTCTCCGGGCGGTTGGATTACCTGCTCCATCTGTTGTTCTAGACCAACGTGCGCGAATGGGCGGCGCCCGTCCGAGCCGCGAGCGCAAGCTCGCGGACGTACTTGCGACCGCTTGCGCGGTCGGCTCGGGCCTGCGCTGCCGAATCGCGCACGGTGATTTACGAGTCCGTTGAAAAAGGGTACAGGCACCGCTGAAAGCCCCACTGGCGCTGCCGCGAAAGCGGTTTGCCGCGGCGCCCGTCCCCTTTTTCAACGGACTGCTTGGGGAGCACCTCGTGGTGATTGCAGCGCGCGGGGCGCGTGGAGCATGGGCCTCCGGCCCGTGCGAACCGCGCCTCTCAGCGACCGGACGTGGGCGTTTCGGCGGACGGAGCCGCCGCGGGCTTGGTCAGATCGAGGTACGTGCGCACGAGCGTGTCCTTGGGGCGGGCGGCGGCGGCCCGGCGAAACGCGGCATAGGCGTCGTCGAACCAGCCGGCCTGAAACGTCATGAAGCCCAGCAGCAGGTACTCGTCGGGCGCCGGGCTGGCGCGGCCCGCGACGCGCTCCGCCAGGGCGTCCACCTGGATCGCGAAGTCCTCGGAGTGCGGGTAATACTGCCCCAGGTCCAGCAGCGTCGGCACGAGCTTCGGCTGAAGCTCCAACGCCCGCCGCAAGACCTTGCCGGCCTCCGCATCGTGCCCGAGCGCGACGCGCACCTGGGCCAGGTGAATGCGGCAGACGGGGTCGCCGTGGTTTATCTCCGCGGCACGCGTCAGCGTGATGAGCGCCTGCCGATACTCGCCGGCCCGCAACAGGTCGAGCCCGTCGCGCGTCGCCTGCTCGTTCGCCGCGAGCAGCCGCTGCTTGCGCTGCTCCCACTCGCGCTCGGCCTGGACCTCCGCCCGCGCCCGGCGTTGCTCGCTGCGGCGGGTCTGCTCCAGTTCCGCCCACTGCCGTGCGACGCCCGGCTGCGCGAGGTCCACGTTGTAGATGAAGTAGCGCAGCTCGCGGTCGCCGGAGCGAATGTCGCACGTCCGCGCCAGGGTGTACTCCGGACCCAGCTCAGGGGTGCCATCTTCACCCCACGCGGGCTGGTCGTCGGGCGAAAACGGCAGGCGCGTCAGGCCGTGCGGCTGGACGATTTCGAGCCGCCGACCGCCGCGCTCCGGGACGCTTGCGGTCCGCAGAATCAGCACCGCAGGTTGCACGCCGCGCCCCGGCGACGACTGTGCTCCGGCGCTCGCGGCAAGCAGACCAGCGATTCCGACGGCCACCAAACGGAGGGACATCGCAGACCTCCAGCGGTCGGGTCATCCAGATGAGCCGGTGTCTATTCTACCCGCGCCCTTCGCCTTCGGGTGCGTCGGTCGGCGGCGCCGGGCGGTAGCCGCGGACGACGATGGTGCGAGCCAGCAGGTCGCCCAGGCGCTGCCGTTTGCGCGACAGCACGAGGAGAAACCCCAGCAGCCAGAACGGCGGCAGAAGCTCAACGAAGCGCAGCACGTTGCGGACGGCGAGTTGTGCGAACTTGGGACGCTGCCCATTCTCCGCCAAGACGCGCGTGCCGAGCAGCACCTTTCCGACCGTGCGTTGCGTGAACGCTTCCATCACGAGCGCGTAGACGGCCTGGCAGCCGCAACTGACGCACCACCACAGAAGTGCTGAACTGCTGGGCAACGCGGCGGCGGCCGGCTCGCCGGCCGACGCCCACGACGACAGCTCGCGCAGGGCCGCCCGCCAATCCACGCCGGTGACCGCCGCCGTGACCAGTGCGAACGGGACCAGGTCGATCAGCCAGGCCAGCAGGCGTTGCACCGTCAGGGCCGGGGCGCAGCCGCGCGGCAGCAGCGCGGGGGCCGCCAGCGAGCCGCGCCGGAAAATGAACAGCGCCACGAGGATTACGCCGAGCAACGCCAGCGTGACGGCCTGCACCCAGCCGCGCTCCGCCAGCGGGCGCACGCGCGCCCCCAGAATCTCCGCGAGCGTGCGCGTGGGTTCGGCGGGTGGCGCATCCAGGCGGCCGAACCGGACGCACGCCACGCCGGGGCCGGTTTCCATCAACAGCGCGATGTGCTGATTGAATCCGCAGGCGGCGTGATACACGCCTTCCGACACGCCCTCCGGCAACGCAGAAAGCTG
>CAYMXT010000029.1:26495-26811 GCA_964394415.1 uncultured Planctomycetales bacterium | reverse complement strand
AGGGTGTCCACGCTTCCGGCGCGGCCGCGCCCGAAGTGAAAGTCCGGCCCCTCGACCAGGGCCCGCGGGCGACAGCGGTCCACGACTTGCTCGAGAAACTCCTCCGCCGTCTCGCGGAGCAGGTGCTGCTCGCTGTGCAACACGAGCACGTGTTCCGCTCCGGCCCGCCGCAGCAGGGCCAGTTTCTCGTCCAGTGTCGTCAGCGCCGGCGGCATGCGCTCGGGCGCGACGACCGCGAGCGGGTGAGGCTCAAAGGTCATCGCCGCCACGGGCACGCCCAGCCGCCGGCCCCACTCGCCCGCTTGTTCGAGCAGGC
>CAYMXT010000029.1:10739-26485 GCA_964394415.1 uncultured Planctomycetales bacterium | reverse complement strand
AGGCGCTGGTGTCCGCGGTGGACGCCGTCGAAGTTGCCGATCGACAGCACCAGCCCGCGGGGAGGGGCGACGAACTCGGCGAGACTGCGCCAGACGTGCATGGAATGGAGTGACTCAGCGGAAGAGCAGCACGCCGCCCAGGCCCAGGGCGTCCGCCTGCTGCGCGAATTCACTTTCGGTCAGGGTGCGCGGTTCATACGTTTCGTCGCGCACGCGGTACACGATCGCGTGTCGCAGGCCCGGTCGAAAAAGCCGCCCGTGCGGCCGTTCGCAGCAGCACACGCCGACGGCGGCCAGGTAGGCGGCCTGTTCCGTGAAGCGCGTGTTTTCGAACACGTTCCAGTTCCACGCCTCTCCGAGCCGGTCGCGCACGATGTCCAGCGGAAAGCGGGTCGTGTTCTTCAGCCAGTCCTTGTGGTTGTCCTGGAGGATGCGGACCGCGTGGCGCATGCGCTGCTCGCAACTGTCGATGGCTTCGCGGTCTCGGTTCAGCGCCGCCAGCACGGTCATCACGAGCGAGACGAACGCGACCGTCGCCACGCTGCGCAGCACGCGACGGCGCCGCTCGCTCAGCGTGCGCCGCAGGATGCGCTCGTCGGCCTCTGCGGCCATGCTCGGGGTGCGAGATTCAGCAGACATCCGTGCTCGTTTTCGCGGCCCGGCCCGGCGCGTGCCGCCGGGACCATTCTACCGCCGCGCGGCCGGGTCGCTAGCGCCGTCGCCGGACCACGCCGCACGCAGGCTGGCCACCGAGCCGCGCTGGCCGGCGATGATCACGTGCGGATCGTCGCTCACGTGCGCGACCCTCACGAACGGCACGCCGCGCGCCGTGCAAAACGCCGTCGCGGCGCTGGGGTCGGATACCTCCAGGAGGTACGCGGCGCAGCACTCCTCAAACGGCGCGGGCGCGTTCGCAAGCGAAGCAACTTGCACGCCGCGGTCGCCGGCGATGGCCATTTCAGCCAGGGCCGTCAGCCAGCCGCCGTCGGATACATCGTGGCACGCGCACACGAGGCGCCGCGCTATCAGTTCCGCGACGGCGGCGTGAACCGCCGCGGCGGCAGGCAGCGCGAAGCCAGTCGGCGCGAAGCCGCCTACCCGCAGCACAGCGTGACCCGCGTGTTTCAGATCCAACGTCACGCAGCGCCCGACGTCCGCAACCAGGCCCAAAGTACTGATGAGTAGCGTTGGCGGGATCGCCAGCCGTTGTCGCGCGTGGATTTGTTCTTCCCACGTTTTCAGATGCGCCCGCCAGTGGCGTGCGTCTGCATCGTCGCGCTGGGCGTAGGCGCGCAACGTGGTGACCAGCCCCTCAATGTCCGCCGCGTCCAGCGCAAACTCGTTGTTCAGCGAATCCTTGCCAGAAATGAAGGGCAGACCGTAAGCCACGGCCGCGTCGTAGCATGCCTGGCACGCGCGGACCAGCGCGCCAAGCGGTCGCGGATCGTCCGTGCGGCCCCAGCAGAAGTTGTCGAGGATCGCGGTCCGCGCGGGATCGCCGCCGACACTCACCACGTTTCGCAGGGCCTCATCGATCGCCGCGACGGCCATCCAGTAGGGATCGATGTCGCTCAGGTGCGGGGCCAGCCCGCACCCGAGCGCGATGCCGCGTGCGGACGATAGCCGCGGGCGCAGCACCGCCGCGTCCGCCGGCCCGCGCCCCGGCCCCGTCAGCGGCTTGATCACGCTCGCGCCCTGCACCTCGTGGTCATATCGCCGGATAATCCACGCCTTCGAGGCCACGTTCGGCCGCTCAAGCTCCTGTACGAGCCGCTCGAGCGTATTCGCTGGGGAAGCATCATCGTCCGGCGGGTCTTCCGCTGCGGTCGGCGTGGACGGCCACCACTCCGCCACACGCTCCTGCCGTGGGACACCTTCGTGCAGAAACTGCATGTCCAGATCGCCGACCGTTTGCCCCTGGTAGCGCACCAGCAGCCGCGGCCGGCCCGCGACGACGTGGCCGAACGTGCCGATGACCGTCGCCTCCGCCTCTTCGGCCGCCAGCAGCGCCAGGAAACGCGTGCGGTTTGCCGGCGGCACCGCGACCACCATGCGTTCCTGCGCCTCGCTGATCCAGATTTCGTCGTAACGCAGCCCCGCGTATTTCAGCGGCACCTGCTCCAAATCCACCGCGGCCCCCACCTCCGCCCCCATTTCGCCGACCGCGCTGCTCAGCCCCCCGGCTCCGCAGTCCGTGATTGCCGAGTACAGCGAACCACCCTCGGCGTCCCGCGCCCGCAGCACAGCTTCCATGAAGCGCTTCTCGGTGATGGCGTTGCCGATCTGCACCGCGTGCGAAAACTCATCGGCGTGGGTGTCCGTGAGTTCGCCCGACGAGAACGTCGCCCCGTGAATGCCGTCCCGGCCGGTGCGTCCGCCCACGAGCACGATCAGATCGCCGGGCCGCGCGGCCTTGGCGATTTTGTCGCGTGGGATCAGCCCGACGCAGCCGCAATACACGAGTGGGTTACCCAGGTAGCGCGGGTCGAAATAGACCGCCCCGTTGACGGTGGGGATGCCCATGCGGTTGCCATAGTCACCCACGCCGTCCACCACACCGCGCAGCACACGCCGGGGGTGCAGCACACCCTTCGGCAGGCCATCGCGCGGCCAGTCAGCGGGGGCAACGCAGAAGACGTCGGTGCTCGCGATTGGCCTCGCGCCGAGGCCGCAGCCGATCACATCGCGGATCACGCCGCCGATGCCCGTCGCGGCCCCGCCGTACGGCTCAATCGCGGACGGATGATTGTGCGTCTCGACCTTGAACGCGATGGCGTCTTGCTCGTCGAACCCGATCACGCCCGCGTTGTCCTTGAACACCGACAGACACTCGGGCCCCCGCCCCGCCGCTACCAACTCCGCGGTCGCCCGCGCGATCGTGTCTCGCAGCAAGTTCTCGTACCGGCGGGTCCCTTCGCCGCCGGGCAGCGGCGCCCCGCGATACACGACCGCGCTTCGCAACGTCTTGTGGACGCAGTGCTCCGACCAGGTCTGCGCCAGCGTCTCGACTTCGAGGTCGGTCGGCTCGCGCCGCAGCTCGGCGAAATGCGCCCGGATGGCCCGCATCTCGGCGAGCGACAGGAACAGGTGCCCCTCGCGTGAAAGCCGCTCGAGGCCCGCATCATCCAGGCCCGATAACGACACGTGCTGGAGACGAAACTCCAGCACCAGTGGTGCCGGGGCCGGGCGCACTCCCGCCGTGCCGAGCACAACCTGCTCGATGCAGTCGTTCGCGAGCACGCGGCCGGCAACCTGTTGTAGATCGTCGGCGTTGACCGCGCCGTGAATAACGTACCGCCGGGCGGTTCGCACCGTCGAGACCGGAATCCCCTCCGCCCGCAGCTCGGCGAGCGTACTCTCGGCAACCGGATCCATGACGCCGGGGCGCAAATGCACCTCCAGCGCGCAGGTGTCCGGCGGATCGGCGGCGATGACATCCGTCTCGCCGGTCACCAGCACACGCTCGTGGATGGGGTCACGAAGCAGGGTTTTGCTCGTGGCTTCGGCCGCCGCGCGGCTGAGCGCCCCTTCCAGGAGCAGCAGGCGCGTCGCCTGTACCCCCACGATTCCGGGCAACCCCGCCTCGCGAAGCTCACGCAACAGGCGTGTGTCGCGGCCTCCGGTTTCCGCGGTCAGCGGTGCGATCTCAACCCTGAATACGGTCATCTTTCGCCACCATCCACTCTCGCGAGCGCCCTCAATCCGCTGCTCGGACCAGCATCATACCAAGCCGCCGCCCGCGCTGCCGCCCGCTTGGTCGGACACCAATGCGTGCAACTGCGCAACCGCTCACGTCAATATGTGGGTAGGGCAAACCAAGCCGACGCAACATGTTGGATGCTGACCATGACCCGGCCGACGAAAATCCGTCCACAATGTCCCTTGACACCAAGATTCCGCTTGCATCACCGGCTCGACCGTCGTAGCATACCGCACCAGCATAGGCGTGTTTCTGGGTACGGGCATTGGCCCATGGCGCGGTCGGTTTGGTGGAGGAGCCTATGAGCGAACAAGCAGGTATGACTACAACCCCATCCAGCGTGGGGGTACACGTGCTGGAGTTTGAAAAGCCGCTCGCGAAGATGGAACAGGAGATTCACCGGCTAGAGTCGCTCCAGGCCGAGTCCGGGCGCGACTACACTGAGGTCATCGCGAACATCCGCGAGCAGTTGCAGAACGCCCTGCGGCAATCGTTCGAGAAGCTGACGCCCTGGGAGAAGGTCCTCATTGCCCGGCATCCACGCCGGCCGTTGCTCCGCGACTATATCCGCATGATCGCGGAGGACTTCTGCGAACTGCACGGCGACAAGCTGTACGGCGACGACAAGGCGATGGTGTGCGGCTTTGCACGGATGTCCGGGCACCGGGTGATGCTTATCGGACACCAGAAGGGCCGGGAGACTCGCGAGAAGATCGAGGTCAACTTCGGGTGCGCACATCCGGAGGGCTATCGCAAAGCCCTGGAGAAGATGAAGCTTGCCGCCAAGTTCGGTGTCCCCATCGTCTGTCTGATCGATACGCCGGGTGCATACCCCGGCGTCGAGGCGGAGGAACGCGGCATCGCGCGGGCCATCGCCGTGAACTTGATGGAAATGTCGCGATTGCCGACGCCGATCGTCGCCGCGGTGATCGGTGAGGGTGGCAGTGGCGGTGCCCTGGGGATCGCTGTGGCCGACCAGGTCGCCGTCATGGAGCATGCGTACTACTCGGTTATCAGTCCTGAGGGTTGTGCGGCCATTCTGTGGAAATCCGGCGAGCACGCCGCCCGGGCGGCGGAATCGCTGAAGCTGACCGGCGGCGATCTGAAGAACCTGGATTTGATCGACGCTGTCATTCCTGAGCCGCTGGGGGCCGCGCACCGCGACCCGGCGGCGGCGGCGCAGACTCTGGCAACGTGGATCGGCAAGTCGCTCCGCGATCTGAGGCGGCTGAAAGCCGATTCGCTACTGCGACGGCGGTATGAACGGATCCGGAAGCTTGGTGCGTTCTACGCGGAGCAGCCGACGGTCGAGGCGAAGGCGATCAAGCGGCCGCGGCGGACAAAGGCCGTCGCGACCCCGACGCAGACGTAGGCAGGAAGGCGCGGTGTGGGCGGGCAACGGTGCGAGCTGAGAAGCTGCCGGGCGATGCTGCATCCGATCGAGATCGAGCTCGATCGCGTTCGTGAGCTGCGGGTCCGCTGGGCCGGCGGTACGACGAGCGTAATCCCGTTGGCGCGGCTGCGCGCGGCGTGCCCGTGTGCGCTCTGCCGGGAGCGGCGGACACCCCAGCCAATCGACCGGAATCCGTCCGCGGTGGCCACGGCAGCAGAGTTGGTCGGGCAATACGCGGTGCGGATTCTCTGGCAGGATGGACACGACGCGGGCATCTATGACTATGAGCTGATTTACGCGTTGGGTTGTGACGCAACGCAACAATGACAGGAAACAACGAACGCGGCCCCGCTGCGAGCGTAAGGACGGTTAGCCGGCGCCCGGATTTTTGTGGGCAGAATCGTAGCGCTACGATATAATGCGAATCTCAAGAGCAGTGAGGTCTTGACCTTGGCAGACAAGGCACTGGGAAACACGGAAATCGGTCACTCGACGTTGCAGGCCGTCGATCTGCACCTGTTTGTCTTCGAGCGTGCCCTGCACCCGGAGCTGTTCCAACGCTTCGGGACGTACCGGGTTGCGCAGGGTCGCTATCAGGCGGAAATCTGGATCACCGGCCTAAGTCACGTTGTGACATTGACTTGCGATCAGAAGTCGCTCACTGAATACCTGGGGCGCGAGACGGAGATGCTGCCGACCCGCGGCATCCTGACCCGGTTTCGGCTGAAAGGCGAACGCGATCACGAGCGGCGGACCGCCGAAGGCTGGGGCTACATGGTCAGCACCCAGGTCGAGACGATGGACGAGGCCCTCTATAAGTCCGTCCATCATGATCTGTTGCGGCACACCGAGAAGCGCGGCTGGTTCTGCGCCTACGAGGCGTGGGCGGACGGCGACATGGCGCCGTTCACGTACCTGGACCACGAGGCCCGCGATCGCGAGTTCCACGTTCACGCCTTCCACGCGTTCCCGCACGAGCGGACGATCGTCAAGACGCAGTCGATCATCGAACTGCCGGCCTAGCGGTCTGGCGGTCGCGTTCGGCGCGGCGCAGCGTCCCATTTTGGATTCTGGATTTTGGATTCTGGATTGGAGCTGGTCGTCGCGGGGGCGCGCGAACATAACCTGCGCAGTGTCTCGCTCCGCCTGCCGAAGAACAGGTTGATCTGCTTCACCGGTGTGTCCGGCAGCGGAAAAAGCAGCCTCGCATTTGACACCCTCTACGCGGAGGGCCAGCGGCGGTACGTCGAATCGCTGAGCGCGTATGCGCGCCAGTTTCTTGGACAACTGCCGAAGCCGGACGTCGATCAGATCACGGGCCTCGCGCCGGCCATCTCGATCCAGCAGAAGACCGGCGGCTGGAACCCGCGCAGCACCGTCGCCACCATCACGCAGATTCACGACTATGCCCGCGTGCTCTTCGCCCGCGCCGGGACGCAGCATTGCCCGCAATGCGGGCAGCCGATTGCGGCGCAGACCCGCGAGCAGATGCTCGGGCGCGTACTCACCTTGCCCGCGGGCACGCGCATCGCCGTGCTCGCGCCGAAGGTGCGTGCGCAGAAGGGTGAGTACCGCGATCTGTTCCACGAGCTGCTGCGCCAGGGCTTCATCCGGGCCCGCGTCGACGGGGAGATCATCGATCTGTCCAACCCCCCGACCCTCGACCGCTACCGTCGGCACGACATCGAGGTCGCTGTCGACCGTCTGGTCATCGCCGACGGCGTCCGGCCGCGCCTGGCCGAGGCGCTCGACCTCGCGCTCGCGGCGGGCAGCGGCACCGCGATCATCGCCGCGGATGCGGCGCCGGAACCCCCGCGCCGGTCACGGACTGCGGCGAAGGCACGCGACATTCTGTTGTCCGCGGGCTTCGCCTGCACCGCGTGCGATCTGGGCTTTGAGCCGCCGACGCCGCAGATGTTCAGCTTCAACAGCCCGCAGGGCATGTGCCTGCATTGCGACGGGCTGGGGACGCGCTACGACTTCGACCCGGAGCTGCTCGTGCCCGACGCGTCGCTGCACTTCTTGTCGCCGTGCGTTGCGGCGTTGCGGCAACCGCCGGGCCGGTGGGCGCGGCACATTTACGAGGGCGTGGCGCGCTATTTGGAGGTGGACTTGCGCACACCCTGGCGCGAGCTGCCGGCCAGCGCGCGGCAGGCGCTGCTGTACGGCACCGGCAACGCGCACATCACGTACGAGTGGCGCGGGCGGCAGGGTACCTGGCGGCACGGAGACACGTACGCGGGGGTGATTGCGGACCTGCACGCCAAGCACAAGAAGTCCACCTCCGCGCTTGTCCGGCGGTTTTACGAACGCTTCATGCGGCAGGCCGAATGCACGCAGTGCCACGGTGCCCGGCTCAACGCGCAGGCGCTCGCGGTCCGGCTTACCGGTCGGCCCGGCGGCGCGGAAAGCGATCCGCAGACGTTGAACATGGCGGAAGCGTTTCGGCTGCCGATCCGGCGTGCGCTGCTGTTCTTTCAGAATCTCGTTTTGGATCAAACGCAACGACTGATCGCGCACGAACCGCTCAAAGAGATTCGCGCCCGCCTTCAGTTTCTGGTGGACGTCGGGCTGGACTATCTCACGCTCGAGCGGGCCGCGCCAACGCTGTCGGGCGGCGAGTCGCAACGCATTCGGCTCGCCAGCCAGATCGGCTGCGGCCTGGTCGGCGTACTCTACGTGCTCGACGAACCGAGCATTGGGTTGCACCCACGCGACAATCGACGGCTGCTCGATTCGCTCCAGCGCCTGCGCGACGCCGGGAACACGGTGATCGTCGTCGAGCACGACCGCGAGACGATGGAAGCGGCGGACCACGTGGTGGACTTCGGGCCGGGGCCGGGGGCGCGCGGCGGACACGTCGTGGCGTCCGGCACGCTGGAAGAGGTGATGTCCACGCCCGAGTCGCTGACCGGGGCGTATCTCGCGGAGCGCGAGACGATTGCGGTGCCTACTGCACGTCGTCCGATAACGCCTGGTCGCCAGCCGACCAAGCGCAAGCGCCGCGCTGAATCACGTCCGCGTCGCGAGCGCGGCTAGGAGTGCTGATCCGAACCCCGGACGCAAGTCCGGGGCCGCCCGCCACATGCCTGGTGTAGCGCCAGGGCCGATTCAGGCTCAAGAGTGTCTAACTTGGGCTAACCGGAGTGCGCCGCTCAGACCGGGGGCGGAGGCGGGAAGTTGACGCGTTCGCGCTCGACCACGAGCGGCCGCTTGCGCACCTGAAAGTGGATGGCGCTGATGTACTCGCCCAGCACACCGAAGAAGAAGAGCTGTATTCCCGCGAAGAAGAAGATCGCCACAATCAGCGTTGGAGTTCCGGGTGGTGCGAACTGGCGGTAGAAGATCAGATTCAGGACCAAATGTACCGCCGCGACGCTGAAACTCAGGATCGCCAGCACGAAGCCGAGCAACAGGCACAGCCGCAACGGCACGTTGGTGAACGAGATCAACCCGTTGAGGCCCTGGTCGACGAGATGGTACAGGCGGTTCTTTGAGAAGCCGCGGCGACGCGCCTTCCAGGTATATGGTACGCCGATCGACCGAAAGCCACAACTGGCAATCATGCCCCGAATATAGGGGTAGTAGTCGTCACACTTGCGCAGAGCTTCCACCACCACGCGGTCAATGAGCTGGAACTCGCCCACATCGAGCGGAATGTGAATTCCGGCGCAATAGCTGACGAGTCTATAGTACAGCTTTCGCACGGTCCGCATCACCAACCCTTCCTCGCGGTTGGCTCGAATACCATACGCCACCTCGTAACCGTCCTCCCAGTGCTTGAGAAACTGGGGGATGACTTCGGGCGGGTCCTGCAAGTCCACCGCCAGCATGACGAGCACCGCATCGCCGCAGGCGGCCAGCAGCCCATTGAACGTCGAACAGAACGGCCCGAAGTTGCGCGCGTTGACGATCAGCCGGATGCGCGGGTCGCCGGCCGCCAGTTCCTTGACAACCGCCACGGTCGCGTCCGTCGAGGCGTTGTCGCAGAAGATGTGTTCGTAGTCATACTGCGGCAGGTCGGCGAAGACCCGCCGCACCGCCGCGCAGCAGTCCGCCACGTTGTCCTGCTCGTTGAACACGGGGGTGATGAGGCTGATGAGCTTGCGGTCGGCCACAGGCCGGCTCCTCGCGTGTCGTTCAACCGGTGGACGCCGTCGATCCCCGCAGGAGATCGACAACCAGGTCGAGCAGCGTACCGCCGAAGTCGCGCAGGTGCGCCTGCCGGCCGATTTCGTGCCGCACGGCGTCGGGGGCGCCGAACTTGCGGAAGCGCGGCGGCGGGCCGCCGGCGGCGGCGAGCACGTCCGCGACGGCCGACCCCAGCCCGCCGGTGATGCTATGCTCCTCGACGGTGACAATTCCGCCGGTCTCGCGTGCGGCGGCCCGCACCGCCGCGTCGTCCAGCGGCTTGAGCGTGTGCATGCTCAGCACGCGGGCTTCGACGCGGTGATCGCGCGCGAGGCGCTCGGCGGTTTCGAGCGTGTATGCCAGCGTCGCGCCCGTGTTGATGAGCGTCACGTCGCGCCCCGCGCGCAGCCGCAACGCCCGCCCGAGCTCAAACGCCGGCGTCTGCGTGTGAACCACCGTCTCCCGCGCCTTGCCCAGCCGCAGGTAACACGGTCCCGGATGGGCGACCAGGGCGCGCGTCGCGAGCGCTGTTTCGACCGGATCGCCCGGCGCCACGACGGTCATGCCCGGCAAGGCCCGCAGCAGGGCCAGGTCTTCCAGCCCGTGGTGCGTGTAGCCGTGCGGGCCATAGGCGTACCCGCCCCCGACCGCGACGATCTTTACGGGCACCTGGTGGTAACACACGTCGTTGCGAACCTGTTCGAGGCAGCGGACCGTGGGGAAATTCGCGATCGAGTAGGTAAAGACGATCTTCCCGCAGCTCGCCAGGCCCGCGGCGACGCCGGTCAGGTTCTGCTCCGCCACGCCGACGTTGACGTACCGTTCGGGAAACCGCTCGAAGAAACGCTCCAGCACGGAATAGCCGAGGTCGCCAGACAGCAGCCAGACGCGCTCATCCGCGGCGGCCAGCTCGACCAGCGTGTTGATGAAGGCGGCCCTCATGCGGTCGGCTCCAGCTCCGCGAGAGCCGCCGCGAGCTGCGTGTCGTCGGGCGACTTGTAGTGCCAGGCGAGCTGGTCTTCCATGAAGCTGACGCCTTTGCCCTTAACCGTGTGCGCGATCAGCACCGACGGCCGCCCCGGCTCGAACGGCACGGCCCGCAGCGCCGCGCGCAGCGCCGCGTGATCGTGCCCGTCCAGTTCGCGGACAGCCCAGTTGAACGCCCGCCACTTGTCCGCCAGCGGTTCCAGGTCGAGCACGTCCTTGACCCTGCCGAAGCTCTGGATTTTGTTGTAGTCCACAATCGCGACGAGGTTGTCGAGCCGTTGGTGCGGGGCGAACAGGGCCGCCTCCCAGGTCGAGCCCTCGTCGCACTCGCCGTCGCTCAGGATCGCGAAGACGCGGTAGGCGCGTCCGTCGCGCCGCCCGGCCAGGGCCATCCCGCAGGCGACCGACAGGCCGTGCCCGAGCGAGCCGGTGGACCAATCCACGCCGGGCACGCCGTAGTGCGTCACATGCCCCGCCAGCCGCGCGCCGTCGGCACAGTAGCTTTCAAGCTGACCGTGGGGAAAGAAGCCGCGCTCGGCGAGCACCGCGTAGAACGCCGCCGCGGCGTGGCCTTTGCTCAGGATGCAGCGATCGCGATCGGGCCATTCTGGGCGGCTCGGATCGACACGCAGCACCTCGGCGTACAGGACGGCGAGCACGTCGGCGACGGACAGCGAGGAGCCGATGTGCGACGCCTGGGCGCGATGCACCATCCGCAGCGCCTGCGCCCGGACCCGCTTGGCCAACTCGACCGAATCACCGCTCAAGCCCGCAATGCCTCCGTCGTCCGCCGCAGAGCCTCGTCCAGCGACACATGTTCGGCCAGCCTAAGCTCGCTCCGGGCCAGCGCGGTCGAGGGCACATACCGTTCCGGCGGTCGTCCGGGCACGGGGGTCTCTCGAATCTCGACCACACCGCTACCGACCACCGCGCACACCCGCCGGGCCGTCTCGGCGATTGTCACCGCCTGCTCCGAGCCGACGTTGTACGCCACGCCGGGCCGCCCGGCCAGCAGGATCGTCCACAGCCAGATCGCAAGGTCGGCACCATAGAGATACGAACGATACGGCGTGCCGTCGCCGCTGACAACGACGGGGCCGCCGCGGAGAGCATCGCGGAGGAAGTTCCCGATTGCATACGGCCCGTCGAGCGGCAGCCGCGGGCCGACGAACGCGAACCCGCGGGCGATCTTGACTTCGAACCCGTCGCGGGCGGCGTGCATCCGACACAGCCACTCGGCGACGCGTTTGCCTTCGCCGTATGCGGCCCGCGGGTCGTCCAACGCGGGCGCCCCGGCGAAGTTCTCGGGCATATGCGGCAGGTTGGGCGGCTGGCGGCCGTAGACCGCGCCAGAACTCGTGAAAAGCAGCTTTCTCGCGTGACAAACCCGCGCAAACTCCAGCACATGCCGCGTGCCGGCGATAATCGTGTCCAGCACGTCAAGGGCCTCCGCCGGCGGGTACGGCCGCGCGATCGGCGAAGCGGCGTGAATCACGTGCGTGAACTCACCCGCGGGGTACGCGAACGTCCGCACGTCGCCGGCGAGCCATGCGATGTCACGGCGACCGGCGAGGTGCGGCAGGCGCACGCGGGCCGCGTCCGTGTCGCGCGTCAGGACCATCAGCCGAGCTTTCAAACCCAGCGCATCCGTCGCATGCGCGAACGACTCCAGCAGCCACGTGCCGAAGAACCCGGTACCACCCGTGAGGAACAGCGCCCCGTCGCGCAGCTCCTCCCAGTGCGGCGTGGTGTGCCGCAGAACGTGCTCCAGGTCGCGGATCGGCAGCGGGGCCATGCGGGACATGGTATCCGAGCCGCGAGCGCAAGCGAGGGACATGGTATCCGAGCCGCGAGCGCAAGCGAGCGATTCCGAGCCGCGAGCGCAAGCGAGTAATTCCGAGCCGCGAGCGCAAGCGAGCGATCCGCGCAGCGCGTCGGACCGCCCCCAGGAAAGCCTCACGCCCTCCGCGGATCGCTCGCTTGCGCTCGCGGCTCGGCTTGCCGGCAATAGCCGCGGATCGTCTCGACCACGAAGTCGAGCATCTCCGCCGTCAAGCCGGGATACACGCCCAGCCAGAAGACGTGGTCCGTCACGAAATCCGAATTCGCCAGCGCTCCGGCAACGCGATATTCGACGCCCTGGTACGCCGGCTGCCGCGTCAGGTTGCCGCCGAACAGCAGCCGCGTGCCGATCTTGCGGTCGTTAAGGTGTTCGACCAGCTCATCGCGCGTGAACGGGGCCTCCGGCCGGACGGCCAGCGGAAAGCCGAACCAGCTCGGCTCCGATCCCGGCGTTGGTTCGGGACGGATGAAGAACTCCTGCAAATCCGCCAGGCCGTCGTACAGGCGTGCGAAATTCCGCCGGCGGGCGTCGATGAACCACGGCAGCTTCTTGAGTTGGGCAACGCCCACGGCCGCCTGCATGTCCGTCGCTTTGAGGTTATACCCAATCCGCGAGTAGATGTACTTGTGATCGTAGCCGTAGGGCAGATCGCCAAGCTGCCAGTCAAACCGTTTTCCGCAGGTGTTGTCGCAGCCGGGGGCACACCAGCAGTCGCGGCCCCAGTCGCGAAACGACTCGACGATCCGGCGAAGCTGGGCGTCGTCGGTCAACACCGCGCCGCCTTCGCCCATCGTAATGTGATGGGCCGGATAGAAGCTGACGGTCGCGAGGCAGCCGGTCGTGCCCACGTGCTGGCTGCCAAAGGTCGCGCCCAGGGCATCGCAGCAATCCTCGATCAGCCAGAGGTGGTTTCGTTGGCAGAAAGCCGCGACGGCCGCGACATCAAAGGGGTTGCCGAGCGTGTGTGCGACGAACACCGCCCGCGTGTGGTCGCTGCGCGCGGTTTCCAGTTGTGACACGTCGATGTTGTACGTCGGGACGACCACATCAACGAACACCGGGACCAGGCGGTTCTGGATGATCGGATTCACGGTCGTCGGGAAGCCCGCCGCGACGGTGATGACCTCATCGCCGGGGCGCAAGGCCCGGTCGCCCAGCTCCTTCGCCGTCAGGGCGGTCATGGCAAGCAGGTTGGCGGACGAGCCGGAGTTGACGAGCAGGGCGTGCCGCAGGCCGAAGACCTGGGCGAGCTGTTGCTCAAACTCCTTGGCGAACCGCCCGGTCGTCAGCCAGAAGTCCAGCATGGCGTCGGCGAGGTACTGCATATCCTCCGCATCGAACACGCGGCCCGAAACCGGCACGGGCGACATGCCCCCGAAAAACGGGCGCGGCGTGTGCGCGACGCCGTGGTACTCGCTTACCAGCGTCAGAATGCGGTCGCGCAGCTCGGTTTTCGCGTTTGCCATTCTTCATTTCACCACAGAGGCACAGAGACACAGAGAATGCAGAGAAATAGAGCAGGAGAACAAGAGATCGAGACCGCCGCCGCACTCTTGATCTCTCGATCTCTTCTTCTCTGCTTCTCTGCGTCTCTGTGCCTCTGTGGTTTTCTTCATTCTGTCACGAAGCCGCCTCGTACGCGGCGATGTCCTCGTGGCACGCCGACAAGAGCGGCGCGTTCTTCTGATCGTAGAACCGCCGATACCAGCGGGCCGTGCGGGCCACCGCGTCCGCCACGGACCAACGCGGCCGCCAATTCAGCCGGGCGAGCGCCTTATCGATCGACAACCGGAGAATCGCCGCTTCGTGCGGCTGCGCGGGATCGCTCTGGTCCACCCAGCCGCCGCCGCCCCAGGCCGCGACAAACTGCTCCACAAGCTGCCGCACGGGGAGCGCATCTTCCGGGCGCGGACCGAAGTTCCACGCCTCGCACCAGGCCGCGTCCGGCGAACGGAGCATCTGCGCCGCAAGCGTCAGGTAACCGCTGAGCGGCTCCAGCACGTGCTGCCACGGGCGAATGGCGGACGGGTTCCGCACCGGCACCGGCTGACCCGCCGCCAGCGCGCGGGCCGCGTCGCACAGGATGCGGTCCTTGGCCCAATCTCCGCCGCCGATCACGTTTCCGGCCCGCGCCGTCGCGACCTGGACGCCGTGCGTGGCGAGTTGCTCCGGCGGAAAGAACGAACGCCGGTACGCCGCGGTCACGATTTCGGCCGCCCCCTTGGAAGCACTGTACGGGTCGTGCCCGCCCAGGGGGTCACACTCGCGATAGCCCCAGACCTGCCCGCGGTTCTCGTAGCACTTGTCGCTCGTGACGATGACGACCACGCAGGGCTCGCCGCGACTGCGGACGGCCTCCAGCAGATTCACCGTCCCGAGAATGTTGGTCTCGAACGTCTCACGCGGCCGGGCGTAACTGTCGCGGACGATGGCCTGGGCGGCGAGGTGAAAGACGACGCTCGGATCTGCGCCGCGCACGGCATCCGTCAGCCGCGGCAGGTCACGCAGGTCCGCCTCGTGATGTTCCGCCAGCGCGCCCCGCACGCCGGCTGCGGCGAAGTTGCTCGGCTCGGTCGGCGGCGGCAGCGCATAACCGGTCACCCGCGCCCCCAGCCGATGCAGCCAGATGGCCAGCCACGAGCCCTTGAAACCGGTGTGACCGGTGACGAAGATACTCCGGCCGCGAGAGGCGTCGGCGAAAGCGCTAGTCAAGTCCACACCTTCCACGGGGCCCGCCCCGATGTCCACATTTCGCTCAGGGCTTTGTACTCGCGATAGGTGTCCATCGCGTAGAAGAAGCCCCCGTGCTGAAACGCCATCAGCTCACCTTCGGCGGCCAGCCGTTCCAGCGGCCGGCGCTCGAGAATGCAGTCGTCGCCGTCGAGGTAGTCGAAGATGCGGCGGTGGAAAACGAAGAAGCCGACGTTCGCCCAGTGTTCGAGCGTGGGCTTCTCGCGAAACTGGCGGACCAGGCCGGCGTCGTCGAGATCGACGATGCCATAGCGCGTTTCCGGCCGCATGGTCGTCAGCGTCGCGATGCGGCCGTGCCGCCGATGGAAGTCGACGAGCTGCGCGAGGTTCAGGTCGGAGAGTCCGTCGCCGTACGTGACCATGAACGTGTCATCGTCCACGTAGCGGGCGATGCGTTTGAGGCGTCCGCCGGTCATGGTCTCGGGGCCGGTCTCGGCGAGCGTGACGCGGAAATCCTGCTCGCCGTGGGCGTCGTGATAGGTGGTCAGTGTCTTGCGGCCGAGGTGGATGGTGAAATCGTTGTTGAGCGCCTCGTAGTTGAGGAAGTACTCCTTAATCATGTTGCCGCGGTAGCCCAGGCACAGCACGAACTCGTTGTGCCCGTAGTGGGCGTAGAGCTTCATGATGTGCCAGAGGATCGGCCGGCTGCCGATTTCGACCAGCGGCTTGGGGCGAAACTCGGTCTCTTCGCGTAAGCGTGTGCCAAGCCCGCCGCACAGGATGACGACCTTCATGCGAACGCTCTCCACGCAGCGCACAGCACATCCGAACCCCGGACGCAAGTCCGGGGCACGCCGGCCACGCGCGCTGCGGCCGGCCATTGGTCCGCCGGCCCCGCCACTTGCGTGGCGGGTTCGGATGGCGGTCGTGCGCGCCGCCACGCCTTTCCGAACCCCGGACGCAAGTCCGGGGCACGCCGGCCACGCGCGCTGCGGCCGGCC
>CAYMXT010000029.1:0-10639 GCA_964394415.1 uncultured Planctomycetales bacterium | reverse complement strand
ATTGGTCCGCCGGCCCCGCCACTTGCGTGGCGGGTTCGGATGGCGGTCCTGCGCGCCGCTGGTGCTGGCGACTGTACCCGTGTTCGCGGAGCCGTTCAATTGCGTGCCGGCGGACCGTTGGCACGGCGGTCGGTTCGCCAGTACATTGCCCCGCGCTTGGAGGCGCCGGCAGAACCCGCCACGCGAGTAGCGGGCCGCCGGCCCCGGACTTGCGTCCGGGGTTCGGATCGGCGCCCGGCCGACCGTCGGACGGGTCGGCGACGGACCACGGCGTTTCGCGTTATGACCTCCGCTTCAACAACCGGACCGGCCCCGGCCAGCACCGGCACGCAGCCGCCGGGGGCACGTCTGTTTGAAGCCGCCTGGGAGGTCTGCGCCCCCGTGGGCGGCATCTACACCGTGCTGCGGAGCAAGGTGCCGGTGATGGTCCGCCGCTGGGGCGACGCCTATTGCCTGATCGGGCCGTATCGCGAGTCTTCGGCCAACGTCGAATTCGAGCCGCAGACGCCGCCCCAGCCGCTGCGCGATGTCCTGGACGAACTGCACCGCGGCGGGCTGCGGCTGCGCTACGGTCGCTGGCTGGTGACCGGCCGGCCGCCGGTGGTGCTCGTCGATCTCGCGTCCGTCGCGCCGCGTCTGGCGAAGATCAAGTACCACCTGTGGAAGGACAACGGCATCGCTGCCCCGGCGGGCGACTACGAGTTTGACGAAGCCCTGGGCTTCGGGCACGCCGTGAGCGAGTTCCTGCTCACGCTGAAGCGGCACGAACCGCAGCGGGCGCTTCTCGCCCACTTCCATGAATGGCAGGGCGGGGCCGCGCTGCCGATGCTGCGGCACCGCCGGGCGCCGCTGGCGACGGTCTTCACGACGCACGCGACGATGGTCGGGCGAAACCTCTGTGCCGCGAACGCCGACATGTACGACCATTTGCCGCGGATCGACGCCGGGGCGGTGGCCGCCAAGCATGGCTTCGGGCACCGGCACGCGCTCGAAGGCGCGGCGGCGGTGAGCGCGGATACCTTCACGACGGTGTCGTCGATCACCGGGCTCGAGTCCCAGCATTTTCTGGGCCGCAAGCCCGACCTGATCCTGCCGAACGGCCTGAGCGTCGAGACCTTCGCCGCGCCGCACGAGTTTCAGGTGCTGCACCGCTCGAACAAGGAGCGCATCCACGAGTTCGTCATGGGGCATTTCTTCCCGAGTTACACGTTCGACCTCGACCGCACGCTCTACGTCTTCACCGCCGGGCGGTACGAGTACCGCAACAAGGGTCTCGACGTGTTCATTGAGGCCCTGGCGGAGCTGAACCGCCGGATGCGGGCGGACGGCGCGACCGCGACGGTGGTCGCGTTCATTGTGACGCGCGCCCCGTACCGGGCGATCAACGTCGAAACGCTGAACCGCCAGGCGATGTTCAACGAGCTGCGCGACACGTGCGAGTCGCTCCAGGAGGAGGTGGGCCAGCGGCTGTTCTACACCGTCGCCACCGGCCGCTTACCGGGCTTCAGCGAGTTGCTCGATGAGTCGGCGATCATCCGCCTGAAACGGCTGATGCAGGCCGCGCGGACGAACACCCTGCCCACCATCGTCACGCACGACCTCATCGACGACGCGAACGACCCCGTCCTGCAACACCTGCGGCACCGGCAGCTCTTCAACGGCGCCGACGACCGCGTCAAGGTCGTCTACCACCCGGAGTTCATGTCCGTCACCAGCCCGCTGCTCGGCCTGGATTACGACCAGTTCGTCCGCGGCTGCCACGTCGGCGTGTTCCCCTCGTATTACGAGCCGTGGGGCTACACGCCGCTCGAATGTGTCGTCCGCGGCGTGCCGGCGGTGACGAGCGACCTGAGCGGCTTCGGCGATTACGTGATGCAGCACTTCCCAGAGCACGATTCGCACGGGCTGTTCGTGGCCCGCCGGCGAAACGTCAGTTTCCAGGCGACGGTGGGGCAGGTGGCGGAGTGGCTCTACTGGCTGACGCGCATGTCGCGGCGCGACCGCATCGGTCTGCGCAACCGCGTCGAGAGCATGTCCAACCACTTCGACTGGAACAACCTCGGCTACTACTACGTCACGGCCCACCGCATGGCGCTCGAGCGGCACTACCCCGGCCACGACTTGGTGCCGACCGACCGCGAGTTCGACCCGGAGCGGCGCGAGGTTCCCGACACGCGCCGCCGGCCGCGCGTGCGGCGCGCCGCCCGCGCGGGCCGCAAGACCCGGTGACGTGAACGCGTTACCGTAGTGTCTCACCGTGATTGCCTCGCACGGGGAGCATGGGCCTCTGGCCCGTGCTGTGAGTTGCGGCAACGGCGCCGATCCGGCTCCCGGGCGGGGCCAGCCGCTCTACCGCCGACGTGGGGCGGCATGTTGGCGGTTGTAAATCATGCGGGGGCAACGAGTTACCCGCCCCCCGTACACAAGAAGACGCCAGCGGGCTTGGCGGGCGCGGTCTTTCAGACTATACTTTATAGGGTGTGCAGGGTTGCACCCCCGGGGCTTGTGCAGACCGGGGCGGACTCCCGACACCAGCGTGAGAGTAACTGTTGGCGTCGGGCGTGCAGACGGCTCGGCCCACACGCGGCAGACAGGCCAGTGCGGGGCTGCCGGCACGCCGGAGAGAGTGACCGTGTGCGCATTCCGTCAGATCATAGTGGTGCTGCTTGGACTCGGCGCGGCGGCGGTCGCTACGGCCGAGCAGTACTGGGTCAGCTACGAGGCGGAGAATACCTTTCCAGAGGACGAAGGCTGGATGCGGTATGCACTTGCTGGAGGCGCCCAGCGCTGGTTTGACGACGGCGCGCTGGTAATCGACTCCCGGGCCAGCCCGTCAATCACAGAGGTGTACGCCTGGTACCGTCCGGTGGGGCAATTCGACCCGCAGGCGCCGAACGAGTGGTTGTCCGTATCCTGGAGGTTGCGCATCGACGAGTTGCAGGGCTTCTTTGATCCGACGGTAGGCGTGTATTCCGATGACCATAGGGCCGTTGCATTTGATTTCCGGACCGATAGGGTCTACGAAGCCAGCGAAGGCGCGCCGATCGCGACCTTCGAAGCAGGGCTTTACCATGAGTTCGAGGTGCGCACTGTTGACGTGCTGACGTACAACTTCTATGTCGACGGTGTGCTCGCACACACCGGCAGCTTCTGGTCGTCGGTAGGAAGCACGTCGTTCGTCAGTTGGGGCAGCAATACACTCGGGGGGGCTAGCTTGACTCATTGGGACTACATGCGCTTCGGCGTGGCGCCGGAGCCGCTTACGTTTTGGTTGGTGCTGGGCGGTGGTGTCTTGGTTCTCAAATCGCGTGCGTGAGACCCCCGCCCGGCATCATCTGGTAGTGTGGCAATCGTAGCAGGAGAACGCCCCATGAAAACACTAGTCTGGGTCTGCGCACTCGGAGTTGGAATCGCCGCGCTAGGCGACCCGGTGAATGTGATCTACCAGCACAACTCGAATTTGGTCCAAGGTACTCACTACGAAATCTTCGGGCCGCCGGAAAACCGGGTCAGGATACTCGCAGGGGTACAGGGCGAGACGTTTGAGTTTGAGGCCGCGCTCGAGGAGAATGGGCAGTATGTTGACCCCGGTGACATCCGGGTGATCAGCACATTGGATGATGCCGGTCCGGTGGAAATCACGATCGTCGGCCACAACGGGCATACGTACGGTGCCCGCGACGTGGGCACGATCGCCTTAGACGCGACCGGCGTCGACGGCGCCATCGGGGATGTGACGCTGAGCCGGCACCTCGCCACCCTTGACACGGTGGCGGCCAAGAACATCGCCGGTCACTGTCTCATTGGCGACCAAAACGACCCCCAGACCGGACACGTTTTGAACCCGATCGTACTGGGCTGCTTCAGCGGCACGCTGGAATGCAACACCCTACACGACTTCACGGTCCTGCCCGGCTGTCCGGGCGCGGACAGTCCGACGTTGATCGTGCATGCCGGCTACGACCGCACCCTGACGATCGGCGGGCTGACCGAAAGCCCGCCCCTGAAGCTGCTTCACATCGGCGAGAACGAAGGCGACATGGTCACCGGCACGGTCACGGTCAATACGGACGTCGAGGAGGTAGCGCTCGTGCGGGTGGCAGGCCAGGGACAGGTTCGTATCGGCGGGTCCGTCCTGGTGAAACTGGAGGTCGCGAACGGTCTTCGCGATGAAGGGCTGGTCGAGGTCAGCGGCAACTCAAAGTACACGAACATCCAGAACGGGATCGGTCCGGCGGCCGTGGCGCGGTTCGGCAGTGTCGGTCCGCAGATACACAACACGTGCTTTGTGCGTTGCAACGAGGACCCGAATGCGCCGGACGCGGCCCAACTCGACGGCCTGCTGGACATTGTGGGCGACGCGGCGGACTTCCACGTCTACGGCCTGACACGCGGTCAGGTCCACGTGGGCGGAAACGTGCAGATCGCCGGATTCAGCGGCGACCTGCTGGGCGCATGCCACGTTGAAGGCGACGTGACGCGCGAGGTGGTCATCGGCTACGAGGGCGACGAGTGGGCCGGCCTGGCGAGCCTCGTCGGCGCACTGCTAATCGACGGCAACTTCTACCATCATCCCTCGAATTCCTGCGGTGCTGAGCCGCCCTACAATTGTGATTTCACCATTTACCATGGGGACCTGTCCGGCACACTGGTCGTCGGGGGCGACTTCGAAGCCTACGCCAGAATTCCGGACGGGTCGATCTCCGGCACGGTCGTCGTTAACGGATCATTCAACGACGGCCTGCTCGCAGTGGCCGGAATCCTGGATGACCCCAATGACCTCCTTCAAACGGGACACATTCGCATCCATGACTCACTGCGCGGAACCGCCAACATCACCATCGAAACGGCCTATGCCATCGCAACCGAGTTCATCACGGTGAGCTGGGACGGCTGGCAGGAGGGCGTGGAGGAGTTCTGGGATCCGAACGCCAAGATCACTGTCAACGGCGTCGCGTGCGGCGGCGATACGCCGAGCCTGAATATCCGCCGATGTACGGGCTGCCTTGCGGATCTCGACAACTCGGGCGCGGCGGACTTTGACGACATCAGCCCGTTTGTCCTGGCGCTGGGCGACCCGGCAGCCTACTCGCTGGCCAACCCCGGGCTGGGCGGAATCGCGGGCGACGGCTTCGCCTCCGGCCCGTATATCTACCATGGCGATCTGGATTGCGACGGGGACTTGGACTTCGACGACGCCGGCTTGCTGCCGAACTTCCTGGGGCAACCCTGCGTGTCGGATTGCCCCGGCGGCGGCGAGGGCCTGAGCGCCCAACAGCTTGCGGCCGGGATGCTGGCGCATGTCCCCAGTCAGCGGCATGGGCGGTTGCGCGAGATTGCCGCGGAGGTCGCCGACCGTCTGAGCGGCCCGCGGCGGGCCTACTGGCTGGCGGTGCGGCAGTATCCGGGAGAGTAGGCCACGGCGCCGGCCCGGCGTGCGAGGTCTGGCCGGCGGGCACGCGCACGGGTGTCAAGAAGCCCGCACAGCGTGGGCGTGGCCCGCAACACGACGCGGGCGGCAAGCACGATTCGGCGGCGGAACCGTTGGATCAGGTCGCCCGGCAGGCGCGACGGGCGAGAATTCCGGTGAATAACGCCGCCCAAGCTGCGTTTATCCTCTCATTGCCGCGTGTCGGGCCGCGACCGCGCGCGGGTACAATGGAGACCGATCCACCCAACGCCCCAAGGAGGAGCATGGGATGCACGCGCTGTCCGCCGATCCAAGACTACTGCGGGGCTTGCTGGTTGCGCTCGGCACGCTCGGCGGTTTGCCCGCCACCGTCGTCGCAGAGCTGTACCAGCCGCGGACCGTCCACGATGTGGACCTGCTGCCCGGCGACCATTTGCTCGTCACCGACGGCGGGTCCATTAACCAGCCCGGCACGGGCGGCATTTACGAAATCGACCGCAGCGGGAACATCGTCTGGTCGTACACCGCCGGTTTGAGTTGGGCACATAACGCCGACCAGGACGCCGCCGGCAACGTCATCATCTCGGATACCGGCAATAATCGCGTGCTGGTCGTGGACTCCGCCGGACAGATCATCTGGAACAGCGACGACCACCCGCTCAGCGACGGCAGCGCCCTGAGTTACCCAAACGACGCGAATTTTCTGACCAGCGGCAACATTCTCATCACCGACCGCGACAATCACCGCGTGCTCGAAATCACGCCGACCGGCACGAAGGTCTGGCAGTTCGGCGTGACGGGCGTGCCCGGCGGTGGGGCGACGCGCCTCCGCCGGCCGCATAACGCCGATCGGCTCGCCAACGGCAACACGGTCATTGCCGATTCGGACAACCAGCGCATTATCGAGGTTTCGTCGGCGGGCGCACTCATCTGGGTCCACAGCGGCGGCCTGAGCTGGCCGCGCGACGCGGACCGGCTGGCCAGCGGTAACACCCTGATCGATGATTCGAACAACAATCGCCTCATTGAGGTCACCGCCGCACACAATGTCGTGTGGAGCTGTAACACGCCTGGTCCAAGCTACGACGCCGATCGGCTGGACAACGGCAACACGCTGCTGTCGGCGGGTTCGCAGATTCTGGAAGTTGACCCGAACGGCGTGACGGTCTGGTCATATCCCGCGGCGGGGACGGTGGAGACCGTGTGGGTCTATAACCCCGCCACGGGCGTGAATCTGTACTGCCACGTGCATCGGCCGGCGGGCTTTGACCCTGCGCTGAAGTACCCCGCCGTCGTGCTCGCGCCGGGCGGCAGCGGGACGGGAACTTCGTTCGACAACGGCAACACCGCCCAGCTCTATGCGGATCTGGGTTTCGTCGTCATGCATTTTGACCCCGACGGCCGCGGGCAAAGCACGAACGGCGGCTCGTACACGACTGAGGATTACTGCGGCTACCTTCAGCAGGAGGGTATGCACCAGGTACTGCTGTACCTGGCCGCTCTGCCGGAGACGGACAACTCCAATCTGGGCATTATCACCAGTTCGTATGGTATTACGCTGGGCGCCGGGGTTGCGGGGCGGTTTCCAAACAGTCCTCCGCTCCGGCACCTCATGGATTGGGAAGGCCCCGCTGACCGCACGGATACCGCGCAGCCCAACGGTCACGTGCCGCACGATCCGAACGACGAAGCCTGGTGGTACGAGCGCGAGCCGACGAATTTCATCGCTGACTTCGCCGGCCGCTACTTGCGGGTACAGAGCGTGGTCGATCATGTACAATCGGACAATGAACATGCCATCAAGCTGCTGAACAAAGCCACCCATACTGTTTATGGCGGCTTCGGCGACTGCTTGTGGACACGCTGCAATAGCGCGACCGGCTATACAAACAATGTGCCGAATACGGTCTACTCCATGACGGACCAACCGGAGTACCTGGCCGAGTCGGTCAACGTCGGGCAGGCCCAGCGTGAGTACCTGGTCGAACTGGCGCAGATGGCCCGGCTGCCCAGCGACGGAGATCTGAACTGCGACGGCGCGCTCGACTTTGACGACATCGGCGCGTTCGTGCTGGCGCTCGGCGGACAGGCCGGGTACGAGGCCTTGTACCCGACGTGTGATTGGTGGAAGGCGGACTGCAATGCCGACGGCGGTGTTACGTTTGAGGATATCAGTGGTTTCGTGGCGCTGCTGGGCGCCGGGAGTTAACCAGTGAGACAAAACATCGTCTGGATGTTGCTACTGGGCGCCGCGGCGGGGCCGCTCGCCGCGCAGCCGCTGCAGAATTACGTGCTCAAGGCCGTTTCGGCGGACGGGCTCAGTTGGGAACGTCTGAACGAGGTGTTTGTCCACCACGCCGACGTGCCGGACGCGGTGATCGGCCCGGACGGGCAGGTCTATGTGTACTTTCAGGGACTGTGGACGCCGACGCAGGACGGCATCCTGGTCGGGATTTCGCCCGACGGCCTGGGCGGCTGGACATTTCACCAAGTCACCATCACGGACACCCAAGGTTGGCTCGGCCGGCCGTGCGACCCGGATGTCATCGTCAGCGGCAACACGTGGCGGCTCTATTTCACCGGCGATCCGACCGGCGACATGCAGCCGGAGACGTATTCCGCCGTTTCCACGGACGGCGTTCACTTCACGCGCGAGACCGGCGTTCGTTTCGCCGTCGCGGGCGGCCAGGTCTTGGATCCGTCGCTGCTGTGGGCGGGCGGCACGCTCCAGTACTTCGCCGGCGGCGCTCCACCGGGCCAGAACTGGCACGCCCACTCCGCCGACGGACTGAACTTCACACAGCAGCCGAACTTCAGTGCCGCGGGGCTGATGATGGCCAATGGTCTGGCGTTGCCGGGCAGCGGCTATCGGTTTTATGGCTTTGCCAACGTCGCGCAGGGCGGCATCCGATCGCTGTACTCGCCCGACGGCGAGGGCTGGACGGTTGAGTCGGGCTACCGGCTGGAACTGGACACGTCCCACGGCCTGGAAAGCACCTATGTTAAGGACTCGGCGGTCGTCTTCAAAGACAACACGTACTACATGTACTACGTGACGCGCATTCCGATCCACCCCGGCGACCTGAACTGCGACGGGGCGGTCGATTTCGATGACATCAACCCGATCGTGCTCGCGCTTGCGAACTTCAACGGCTACGTCGGGGCTTACCCCGAATGCAACGTCTTCAACGCCGACTGCAACGGCGACGGCGTGGTCAACTTCAACGACATCAACGCATTTGTTGCGCTGCTGTCGCGCCGCTGAATCCCGGTGCGCGATTCGGCGGCGCAGATCCGAGCCGACCGCGCGAGCGGTCGCAAGTTAGTCCGCGAGCTGGCGCTCGCGGCGCGCGGTCGCTTGGCGCTCGGAGGCCCGGCGGGTAGGATGCCGGCGCGTGGCCGAGTTGACTCGAGGAGCAAGATGTATGCAACGCAGCAGGCCCTGGGTCGGGTTAATCGTGGGCGGATTGGCAATGGTGAGCGTCAACGCACAAGACCGCACGCCGACGAACGATGCCTTCGTCGCCGAACGCGAGGCGTACCTGGTGAAATACAAGCCGCTTTGGCTGGAATCAGCGGCGGTCTGGTGGGAGGCGAACACCACGGGGCGCGACGCCGCGTATGATCGCAAGAAGGAGCTGGACAAGGCCCTGATCGACCTGCACAGCGATCACGCGCGGTTCGGCCGCTTGAAGGAGATGAGAGAGAAAGCCCCGCCGACAGATCCGGTGTTGCGGCGTGAGCTGGATGTGATTTACCGCACGCTGCTGCCGGCGCAGGCCGACCCCGCGGTTCAGAAGCAGATTGTCGACCTGGAGAACGACGTCGAGCAGCTTTTCAACACGTTTCGCCCGCGCGTCGGCGAACGGAGCCTGACCGAGAATGACGTGCGCGAGCTGCTCGCCAGCACGCCGGACTCCGCCGCCGCGGAGGCGGCGTGGAAGGCGTACATGGAGGTTGGGCGGCTGGCGGCGCCGAAGCTGACGGAGCTGGTGCGGCTGCGAAACCAGGTCGCCAAGCAGCTTGGCTTCGCGAACTACTACGCGATGCAGCTTGCGCTTCAGGAGATTGACGAAGCGGAGCTACTGCGGCTGTTCGACGAGCTGGACGAGCTCACCGCCCCCACCTTCGCCGGCATGAAATCCAAGATTGACAGCGCGCGCTCGGCGCAGTTTCAGCTCCCGCAGGACGAGCTGCGCCCCTGGCACTTCGGCGACCTGTTCTTCCAGGAGGTGCCCGAAATCCCGGAGGCGAACCTCGACGACGTGTTCAAGGACGCCGACCTCGTCGCACTCGCGCGGAAGTACTACGCGAGCCTGGAGCTGCCGGTCGAGGATCTGCTCGCGCGGAGCGACCTGTACGAGAAGCCCGGCAAGTGTCCGCACGCGTTCTGCCACGACATGAATCGCCAGGGCGACATCCGCGTCCTGTGCAACCTGAAGCCGAACGTGTACTGGGCCAACACGCTCATGCACGAACTGGGGCACGCGGTCTACGACAAGTGGATCGACCCCAATGCGCCGTTTCTGCTACATGGAGCGGCGCACGGCCTGACCACGGAAGGCATCGCCGAGCTGTTCGGCGGGCTGGTGCGCAACGAGGAATGGCTCCGCGAGGTCGGCGGGTTGGAGGCGCCGGTGGCCGCGCGGTATGGTGGTCAGGGGCGCATCTCGCGGCACGTGGGTCAGCTCATGTTCAGCCGCTGGGCGCAGGTGATGGTGCGGTTTGAGCGTGCGATGTACGCGGATCCGGACCAGAACCTCGGGGAGCTTTGGTGGAGCCTCAAGCAACGGTATCAGCTTCTGAACCCGCCGGAGACGACGACCCGGCCGGACTATGCGGCCAAGGTCCATGTGCTCACAAGTCCCGCTTACTACCATAGTTATATGCTAGGCGAACTCTTTGCGGCCCAGGTGCGGGCGTACATTCACCGCGAAGTTCTGAAGGTCGAGGTGCGTCTCGAGGGGCACCGAGATGGGCCGCCGAGCTATTTCGGCAAGCCGGAGGTCGGCCGGTATCTGCGGGAGCGCGTTTTCGGCCCCGGGAACCGGTGGTCCTGGAACGAGCTGACCCGACACGCGACAGGCGAACCGCTCACGCCCAAGTATTTCGCGGCGGAATTCGTCGATTGGCTGCGGCGGTAAGGGGGCGGGATGCGTGGCGTCGTCAGCCGGCGGCCCCGGACTTGCGTCCGGGGTTCGGATACGCCCCGGACTTGCGTCCGGGGTT
>CAYMXT010000028.1:0-27003 GCA_964394415.1 uncultured Planctomycetales bacterium | reverse complement strand
TCGTCATCGCGCGTGCCGGCAGCAAGGGGCTGAGAAACAAGGCCATGTCGCGCCTCGCCGGCAAGCCGCTGGTCGGTTGGACGATCGAGCACGCGCTGGGGTCCAAGCGCGTCGATGCCGTCGTCGTCAGTTCCGATGGGCAGGACATCCTCGACGTGGGCCGAAGCTACGGCGTGCCGTCCTACCAGCGCCCGCCCCACCGCGCCGCCGACACCTCGACCGTCGATGACGCCGCCCGGCATGGCGTCGAGTGCTGGGAGCGCGACCATTCCAAGACCGTCGATTTCGTCGCCATCCTCTATGGCAACATCCCGCTCCGCCCCGCCGACCTCACCGACCGCGCTCTGGCAAAGCTCATCGAGACCGAGGCCGACAGCGTGCAGAGCGTCTACCCCGTGGGCAAGATGCACCCGTATTGGATGAAAAAGCTCGGCGGCACTTTCGGCGATCGCCTGGAGATGTACCAGGAAAACAACATCTACCGCCGGCAGGACCTGCCGCCCTGCTACATGCTCGACGCCGGCGTGCTGGCCATGACCCGCCACAACCTCTTCAACTTCGACCCCACCGGCAAGGAGCCACACCGCTTCCTCGGCGAAGACCGCCGCGCCATCATCACGCAGCCTGGAGAGGTGGTTGATATTGACTCGCCGGAAGACTTGCGAATCGCCCAGGCGATGATCGGCCTATGACTACACTCGCCACCGATTATCACCTGCCTCCATCTGTCATCGCCAGGCTGCGTTCGCCGCCACGGCGCACCGTTTCGGTGTGGTGCGACGCGAATCGCCATCTTGACGCAAGGATGAGCAGCGAACCCGGACAATGGCGCACGTCGCGCGTGCCCTATTTGCGCGAGGTAATGGATGCGTTTGCAAATCCATCAGTCGGGTCAATCGTCTTCATAAAGTGTTCGCGTGTAGGTGGGACCGAACTCTTGAATAACGTGATTGCGTACTCTGTCGAGGCGAGGCCGATGCCGATCATGTACGTGCTTCCGCGAGAGACCGACGTGCGAGATGAGTTCAGCGGCCGCATCAAAGGGGTGTTCGAACAAAGCGAATCGCTAACCAGACACATCCCCGGCGGCACCTGGCAGACCGCCGATCAGATCGATTTAGACACGCTGACGATCTACGGAGGCTGGGCATCATCGCCAGGCACGCTGATCCGCAAGACCTGCGGTGTCGTTTTGTTCGACGAAGTGGACAACTGCCAGGCGGCAGCCGGGGCCCTGGGCAACACATGGGAACTGGTTGCGGATCGGCTGGCGACTTACGGCTACCGCGCCAAGCACGTGGGCGTGACCACGCCTACGCACGAGGGCGCGAGTGGGTGGCAGATTTATCAACAGAGCGATCGCCGTCAGTTCTGGGTGCCGTGTCCGGCGTGTGGCGGGTACCAGACGCTGCGCATGGACGGACTCAAATGGCCGAAGGGCGCGACGCCCGACGAGATCGAAAGCAACGACCTGTCACGCTACCACTGCGAGCACTGTCAGACTCCGCTCGAGCACTCGAAGCAGGCGTGGATGGTGAATCGCGGCGTGTGGGTTCCAGCCGCGCAGCGAATCGAAGAGGTGCTGCCAGTGACTGACACCGCGGCAATGTCGCAGGCGGCGGACTGGCGCAACCCATGGCGGCCGTCGATTGCAGGCGAGGCGCCGCGCACAAGGCGGCGAGGGTACTGGATCAACTCGTTCTATTCGCCTTGGCGCACATGGTCGCAGATCGCGGCCAAGTTTTTGACCTGCAAGGATGACCCCGAACGGCTGCGCACCTTTAACAACTCATGGATGGCCAAGCCTTGGGCCAACGCCGTCGAATCGCCGGACGAGCGATCGCTGACCCCAAAAATCGTTGGCGCAAAAGAGGGAATTGTGCCGGCGGAAGCAAAGCTGATCTTGGCGACGGCCGACGTGCAGCGCGATCAACTGTACTACGTCGTGCGCGCCTGGGGCGCGCTCGGCGAATCCTGGTTGATTGAGGCTGGAACGGTCAGCAGCATGGAGGGGTTCTATCGCCGCACGTTCGACGAGGGCTATCAGGTCGCCGACTCGACGGCGCGCATGGCTGCGTATGCTGGCGCGATCGACTCGGGTTACCGCACCGACGAGGTTTACGCATTCGTGCGTGCTCATCGCGGGATCGTGGCGGTGAAGGGATACGACTCGCGGCAGCGTCCGGTCGAAAGATCGGTCGTCACCACGCGCGACGCGACGACGCCGCTGGCCATCTGGCTCATCAACACGTCGCTGTTCAAGGAAAAGCTGGCGCGTCTGATGAAGTCGGACGCCGACAAGCCTGGCGCGTGGAGACTGAACGCGGATGCGTCAGAGGCATACCTCTCGCATCTGACAAGCGAACACTTTGTCGAAGAGTTTGACACCCACGGAAGGAAACGCTGGTCATGGAAACCAAAACAAGTCGGGCGCCCCAATCACTGGCTGGACGCAGAGGTCTACCAACTCGCCCTGGTGGAACTGCTGGAGCAGGAGGGGGAGATGGCCATCCAAGCGCTGCGGCCACACTCCCCGCAGCGTCGGCTGGTCCTGGGGGCGAGCAACCCCACGCCGGACAGTCCCCCGCGGCCACCCGGCCCAACACCGGCCCCGCGCCAGCCTCGCCCGATGAGTCGCGTGACGGGCGGATGGACAGCGCGGCGCTGACGCCGGTTGTCGTGCGCCGCCCCGCGTGCCCCGCCTGCCACGGCACCGACACCTACGCGACGACCAGCCAGGGATTCCAGATGTCCGTAAATGGGCGCGATCGCCGATGCCAGCGGCAGCACCGCCGCTGCCGCATTTGCAACACGCTCTTCAAGTGCGTGCTGGTGTAGTACAATTTTGGATGAACATTACAGATTCTGTAACACCAATCATTGAACTTTCGAGAAACGCCGCCATCATCGCGTGTGATGGCGACCACCGCCGAACAACTTGCCTCCGTGCAGGCCGCGATTGCTAAGGTCGAGAGCGGCGCGCAGGCGTATTCCGAGGATGGGCGCAGCCTGACCCGCGCCGACCTGGCGACGCTGTACGCGCGCGAGGAACGGCTGCTCACGCGGCAGCAGCGGGAGCAATCAAGCGGTGGCGGCATGTTCGCCTTGGGGCAGTTTCGGAGGCCCCTGTGAACCTGTCCGGCGCCATTGATTCCCTGATCGGCGCGGTTGCTCCTGGCTGGGCGCTGCGGCGGGCACAGTCCCGCGTCGGCCTGCAACTGGCTACGTACCGCGCTGCCGAAATCAACCGCCTGACCCGCGACTGGAACGCCCGCAACCGCAGCGCGGACGCGGCGATCATCAGCGACCGCAAAACCCTTGACGCTCGCTCGCGCCAGCTCGTGCGCGACGACCCAAATGCCAACAGCGTGCGCCGCGCCTATGTCCGCAACGTCGTCGCTCGTGGAATTAGCTGCCGCGCTGCCGCCCGCGACGCCGCCGGCAAGCCGATGGACGCCTTCAACAAGGCGTTCAATGATCAGTTCTACGACTGGGCGCGCAATCCCAAGCTGGTGGACCGCGAACGGCG
The DNA here is from genome assembly GCA_964394415.1 of uncultured Planctomycetales bacterium. Taxonomy (GTDB): domain Bacteria; phylum Planctomycetota; class Phycisphaerae; order UBA1845; family Fen-1342; genus JAGVEP01. The sequence goes on along the minus strand of CAYMXT010000028.1, from coordinate 23,474 downwards.
GCGCAATCTGTTCGGCATTCAGCGGTGGGCGCTGGGCGAAATGATCGAAGTCGGCGAGGCTTTGATGGTCGAGTCCTACGAGTCGCGGCCGCACCACTGCGGCTTGGTGCTTCAACCGGTCGAGGCTGACCAGCTCGACACGATTCGTCTGGAGTATCAGGGGCGCGAGGTCCGTGGCGGCGTTGAAGTGGACGCCTACGGCGCCGCCGTGGCTTACTGGATCTACCCGCGCCACCCCAACGACTACCTGGGCTTGCGATATTCCGGCTCATCGTTTTCGCTGGAATCCATCCGTGTCCCAGCCGAGCGGATGCTGCACCTGTTCGACCCCGAGCGCGTGCGCCAAACGCGCGGCGTGTCCCGGATGGCCCCGGTCATGCGCAAGATGCGCGACCTGGACGATTACGACTTTGCCCAGTTGCTTGCGGCCAAGGCCGAAGCGTGCATCGGCCTCATCATCACCCAGGCCGCAGGCAGTCAGCGGATCGGTCTGGCCGAGGACGGCGCGCAGCCGGCGACAGATGCCGACGGCAACGATCCTCTTTCGATGCAGCCAATGATGGTCGCGCGGCTGGGCGAAAATGAGGCCGTCACCGGCTTCACCCCCACGCGCCCTGGCAACCTGTACGAACCGTACGTCACCGAGCAAAAGCGCACGATCGCCGCCGGCTCTGGTCTGTCATACGAGCAAATCTCCCGTGATTTCTCCAAGGGCACCTACTCCAGCCAGCGGCAAACCAGCAACGAGGATCGCCGCGAGTTCGAGCCGTTGCAGGACCTTTTGATCGTGCACCTCTGCCAGCCGATTGCCGAGGCTTTCATCCAATTGAGCGTTATCGAAGGTCGCATCAAGGCCCCCGGCTACTCGCGCAATCCCGACCTGTACCACTACATCAACTGGCAGCCGCAGGCCTGGGAATGGGTGGACAAGAAGAACGAGGCCGACGCCGAGGCCATCGCCGTTGAAAAAGGCATCACCTCGACAATCGACGTGGCCGACAGCCACGGTGATGACGCATTTGAGATCGCCGACAAACAGGCTGAGATCGATGCGTACCGCGAGGCGGCGCGAGTCAAGGCGCGGGCCAAGCATGGCCTTGCCCCGGCGGCAGTCGTTGCCGATGCGGTCACGTTCGGCATTACCGACGAGGCCCCGGCCGCGATCGATGCAGGCGCCGCCGAACCGCAATCGCAGCAACGACGTGAACTGGCAGGAGTGCCGGCATGAACATCAGCGGCCTATATCTCAACGCCAAGGTGTTCGCCCTCCGCACAAGCGTCGGCGGCTCTCTGAGCGTCGATCGCCAGGCGGGAGTTGTGCGCGGCGTCTCCGTCATCACCGCCGGCACCACTCGCATTAGCGGCAACGGCGTTGAGCCGTTCGATGTGGACGCGGTGACGCTCAAGCAGGTTGCCGATTTGATCAACGCCAGCAGCGCGGGAATCAAAAGTCGCATCACGCACCCCGAACTGGAGAACCAGGACGGGATCGAAGAGCTGGTTGGCAAGGTTCGTAACGCACGCATCGAGGCGGGCCGCGTCGTCGCCGATGTCCATCTGGGGGCATACGCCGAGCACTCGCCCAAGGGAAACCTGCGCGAGTTCATTTTCGGCTTGGCCGAAGACGCACCGACGGACGCTGGATTGTCCATCGTCTGCCCCAGAGACGGCATGTGTCTCACACCGGCAAACACACCGACGGGCCGCGTCCTGCGCGTGCAGGCGTTGAGCGCCGTCGATTGGGTCAGCGTTCCGGCCGCGAATCCGGCGGGAATGCTTAGCACCGAACGGAACGGAAGCACTTTAAACAAGGAAGTTCACATGACCCCCGCTCAACTCAAGTACCTTCAGTCGCTCGGCCTGGCTCTTAGCGCCAAGTCCGCCGAGGTCAAGACCTTCATGGACACGCTGACCCCGGATCAGGTCGCCGAATTGGACCGCCTCGCAAGTGAGACCGGCGCGGTGGCCGGAACGGACAACAAGCCTTTGACTCTCGCCTCGCTCAGTGCTGAGACCTTCCTCGCAATCTCCGATTTCATTGAGGCGCGCGCGAGCAGGGCCGCCGCCGGTGGCAGCGCCACGTCCGGCGCGAAAGCGACGGCCGTCGCTGACCCCGCTGCGCTGGCACTTGCCGCCGAACGAAAGCGCGTGGCTGAGATCCGCGACATGGCGACGATGTGCGGCCTGGGCGACACCTGGGCCGCCGAGCAGATCGTCAACGGCACGGAGGTCGAGGTCGCCCGCAAGGTTGCCCTCAAGGCCAAGGCCGAGGGGTGGAAGCCCATCGAGCAGGCCGGAACCGGCACGGGTGTGACGGTCGGCTCCGACCTCAACCGCGAATCACTGCACCTGGCTCTGCGCGATGCACTTTTACTCGGCGCCAACGCGCCGCTGCACAAGACTGACGAGCACACCGGCGCCATTATGCTTTCAACTCGGCGCGATGATCGCACCGGCCTGGACGTGCGCAGCCCCGTGGCCCGCGATCCTCACCCCCGCGCCAACGAGTTCCGCGGTCAGCGGATGGTCGAGATGGGCCGGCGCTTTTTGCTGGCTCTCGGATACAAGCAAGCGGCCAACCTTGCGCCGGCTCAGCTCGCCACCCTGCTGATGAGCCGGTCGGCGATGCAGCGGGCCATGCCCGGCGTCTACCTGGCGCACAGCACCAACGACTTCGACTACATCCTCGCCGATGTGATGGGCAAGACCCTGGCGTCCGCCTACGCCCTGGCGCAGCCGACCTGGCGGCAGTGGTGCACCACCGACACCAACCCTGACTTCAAGACCAAGAAGTGGGTCACGCTGGGCGGGGCGTCGGCGCTGTCCTCGATGGAGCATGGCGAGGAGTACACCTACGGCTCGCTGTCCGATTCGCAGGAAACTCTCTCGCTGGTCAAGTACGGCAAGGCCTTCGCCTTCACGCGCGAAATGCTCATCAACGACGACCTCGGCGCTCTGCAGCGCCTGCCCGTCGAGGTGATGAACCGCGTCATTGCGCTCGAGGAGTCCGTGATCTACGGCATCCTCAACGACGGCACCACCACCACGATGTCGGACACCGGCGCGATTTTCAACGCCACCGCGATCACCACCGCCGGCGGCCACGGGAACCTCACCAGCTCGGGCACCGCGATCAGCGTGGACAGCCTCGGCGTCGGTCGCGCCATGATCCGCAAGCAGAAGCGGCCGGGCACCACCGATCAGCCTGCCGACCTGATCCCCAACTTCCTGCTGGTCGGCGTGGACGACGAGCAGTTGGCGTGGCAGTACACCAGCCCGAACTTCACACCCAGCGGAAGCAGCGGGATCAACCCCTTCGCCACCGGCCAGCGCGCGGGCCTCATTCCGATCTCTTCGCAGTACCTGACCAGCACGCCCTGGTATCTGGTTTCGACCTCGATGCCGTCCATCGTCGGCGTGTTCCTCCAAGGCGAGGAGGCCCCGGTCATCGAGGAGAACGACGATTGGAACAACGACGCGCGGAAGATGAAGGTCCGCCACTACTTCGGCGCGAAGTGCGTCGATTTCCGCCCGCTGTATCGCAACGCCGGCACCTAAGCCGCTCCCTATCCCACAACGCTGCACCGACGCAGCGTTGTGGGACTTTTCCGTTTGCCGTTTCGCATGACCCGCATTTCACTCGAAGAAGGATTGAACCATGGCCACAAATGTAACTCTTCTGTCGGCTCCTCAAATCCGCACCATCGTCGCCCCGACCGGTGGCACTGTGTCCGGTGGCGTGATCGTCAGCCGATCCGGCACCAGCGGCGAAATTGCTGTCGCCATCAACGACATCGCCGCCGCGGCCTCCGGGCCCTGCTACACCAGCGGCGTGTGCGTGACGCTTTCAGCCGAAAGCGGCACGGGTAAGACCTGGTCAAACCGCGCCGTGCTCTACTGGAACAGCAGCACCGGCAAGTTGACCACCACGGCGACTGGCAACACCCGTGCGGGCGTGGCCAACGGCGCCAAGAGTTCAGCGTCCGCCACCACCGCGTCGGTCGATCTCAACGCCTGAACGCTCAAACTGTCATGCGTGTCGCCCTGCTCTCCAGCGGTCCGAGTCTCATTGCCACCTACCCCGGCATTCGCCTTCAGCATGACCTGTTGGTTGGCGTCAACCGCGCGGTCGAGTTGGTGGCGTGCCACTGGTGGTGTTGCGGCGATTGGCAGGGCGTCGAGGCGATCGCCCCGATCGGACGCCCCAGGCTTTTCACTCTGGAACACAGCGCCGACCACCTGGAGGGCAGGCAATCGCCGGCGGCGGATTTCGACGGCCCGATCGTCAGATGGGGCGAGGTGGGCAACCAGCTCGGGCCACCGCAGGGCTGGGCGACCTACAGCGGCCCGGCCGCATTGGTTCTGGCGGTGCACCTCAAGGCCCGGGAGGTGGACGCCTACGGCGTGGACATGGGCGGATTCGGCGACTGCCGTGGGCTGGAAGGCGCGGCAGGGCGGCACGCCCAGCGATGGGCAGATGAGGCGTCCATCTGGGCGGCGCTGATCAGATGGGCGACGGAACGGCACGGCGTCACCGTGCGTCGGCACCTGCCGAAAGACGGAGGTTGACGTGAGCGACTTCCGCGATCAACTCGACGCCGACATGACGGCGGTCTTCCTCAACCCTGACGAGTTCGCCGAGGCGGTGACGTGGACGCCCAAGGGCGGGGCGGGTGAGTCGATCAACGCCCTGGTGAATCGTGAGCGACTGACCACCCGGCCCACGGATGGCGGCGTGGCGCTGTCGTGGGCACTGACCATCACGGTCAAGCGGGGCGACGTGGAGCCGTTCAACCGCAACGGCGACACGGTGAGCGTGGCGGAGGTGTACGGCGGAACCCCGGTGACGTGGCGGGCCTCGCACCTGATCGCGCAGAACCCGACATCCCTAACGATTGGATTGAGCAAGTGAGCCGGATTGCCGTACGAGTCGAGGTCGATCCAGCGAGCATCGCGTCCATCGAGGGCACGAGAAAGGGAATCGAGCGGTATCCGTCTATCCTCGCGCGGCTGGTCAAAGACGGACTGTATCGGCAGGCTCGCAGCTATCTGATGGAGTTTCGCGCCGGGCTGGCCGGCAAGTTCAAGACGCGGCGCACCAAGGCGGGCAATGCGTTCAAGGTCTACGCCGCCGGCGACAAACTCGACAACCTGCGCGTCGGCGTGTTTACCCGCTGGAAGGCCGGCAAGCTCTACGAAAGCGGCGGCACCATCGTCGGGCGCGGCGCGATGGCGGTTCCCATCAACCCCAAGGCGTTTACCGCCGATGGCCGGGTGAAGAAGAAGTGGCGCGACCCCAAAAACTTCCCCGGCCTGATCGTCATCACCACCAAGAAGTTCAAGATGCTGGTGCTGCCCGAGAAGCAAGTCAAAACCATCCGGGCCGCAAACAAGTACGGGCTGCTGGTCGGCGCGCATCGCACCTGGGCGCCGATGTTCATCCTCATCAAGTCCACGCCGCGGCGTCCCGTGCTGAGTTTCTATCGGGATTTCCAAGCCATGTTTGCCCGTGGCGGGCCCGGCGTTGAGGCGGCGGTGTCTCAGGCCCTGCGATTCGACCCCGAGGCCGGCATGGGCGGAAGGGGGCAAGGCTAATGCCCTCCGCGATCATCAGCGCCATCGACACCGGGACCGACGTGATTACCACCACGGCGGCGCACGGCTTCACCACCGCCTGGGCGGTCGGCATCTTCGGCAGCGACGCCGCGGTGCTGCCCGTCGCCACACCGGCCCTGTCGCTGTCGGGCGTGTACTACGTTCGCTCTACCGGGTCCGCCACGCTGACGCTGCACGCGACCGCCGCGGCGGCCAGCGCGGGCACCGGGGCGATCAACTTCTCTGACGACGGCACCGGCACGTTCACCCTGGAACGGCTGACGCTCCGCGAGCGGATCGAGCGCAACGTCCTGGCCACGCTGGCGGCTATCACCGGCATCGGCACGGTGGAGCGGTGGGACGCGCGGAGCAACACCCGCAGCGCCCTGTCGGTTGTCATCCGCGCCGACGATGAGACGGCCGTGCGCGACGAGCAGCCCTACGGCACGATCATGAAATACCTGCCGCTGGACGTGGCGATCACGCTGGCGCAGGACGAAGACGGCAGCGCAAATACCAGCGCCATCATCAATCGGTGGCTCGGCAACCTGGAGGCCGCCTTAATTGCCGACCCCCGGCGCGGCGAGCTGGCCCACGACACGGACGTTGTGGGCACAGTCTCGCCAGATTCGAGCGATGACCAGCCCGAGTGCGTGGCCACGCTCCAGATCGAGATTCAGTACCGACACCCTAAGACCGACCCGTACACGCCCATTTGAGGAAGGATATCCCATGCCCATCGGAACCCGACGCCGCGTGCTGGCGGTCAAAGCCGAGGCTACGCCCGGCACCGCCGAATCTGTTGACGCCACCAATGCCAAGATCATGACCTATGGCCTGACGATGCAATCCACCGCCGAGGTGGAGCCGCGCGAGGCCGACGGCGCGTCGGCCGGCTCGTACACCGGCGTGCGCGGTCCGCAGCCGGGCACCTGCACGTTCACCATCGACGTGCGCGGCAAGGGCGCCACCGGCCTGCCCGACTGGGCGACGGTGCTGCTACCCGCCTGCCGTATGTCGCTGAGCACCGCCACGTTCAGCCCGCAGGAGGCTCTGGCCAGCGCCGGGACCGTCACGCTGGTCTGCTATGAGGACGGGCTAATCAAGACGCTCCACGGCGCCATGGGCACCTGGAAGCTGACGGCGCCGGCCGGCAAGATCGCCAAGATGGAGTTCACGTTCCAGGGCATCTACAGCACGGCCGTGGCGGACGGCCCGATCCTGACCCCGACCCACGAAACCGCCATTCCGCCGATCGTCGGCAGCGGTGCCTGCACCTACGGCGGCATCACCCCGCTGATGTCCAGCCTCGAAATCGACTACGCCAACTCGCTGGTGACTCGGCCGGCGCCCAACGCCCGCGGCATCGTCCACGCGGTTGCGATCCGCGGCGTGCCCAAGTTCAGTATGGACCCCGAGGCGGTGCTGGTGGCGACGCAGGCCCCGTTCGCTGACATGTTCGCCGGCACCACGCGGGCCCTGCAACTGGTGATCGGCAGCGTCGCAGGCAATACGGTGACGTTCAGCCTCCCCTACGCCCAACTCACGAGTGTGAATGAGGGCGACCGCAACGGCGTGCAGACGCACCCAGTGCAAGGCTTCGCCGCCAAGTCCGCTGGCTCCGACGAACTGACCATTGTTTTTGGTTGAGGAACCTCATGCCCCTAGCAAGCGACCCAAATGCTGTTGTCAGCTTCACCCACCCGCGCGATGCGCGCATGCCGGAGGCTGATCGCCCGGTGTACCGCGCCAGGTTCATGACGTGCCGCGAGTGGCAGACGCTGTTCGACATGCCGGCGTCCGAGCCGACGTATCAGGCGAGAAACGCCTATCTCGACAGAATTCTCGGCATGGCGCTGGTGGGCTGGTCAAACCTGCGCGATCCGGCGGGCAACGCCATTCCGTTCGACGTGCCACGGATCAACGACGCCCTGACCCGCACGGAAAAGGACGAGCTGGTCAGCGTGATGCTGGACTCGATCCAACTGGCGGAGGCCGACCTAAAAAAATCCGCATCGCGGTCGGCATCAGAAACGGCGTCTACTGCCGCTGCAAGCCCAGAAGCTGCGTAGAGCCAACCGCGATCGAGCCGATGCTGGTGCCTTGTGTTCGGTGCAACGGCGAGCCCCTGAAGGATCAGACGTGCGGGGCCTGCAACGGGAGCGGATGGCATGAAATCGCACACTGCCCCGGCAAGCTGGTGGACGACGCGACCTGGCGGGCGATCGAGCTTTTCGAGGATGCCCGCAAGGGGATGCTGCCGGTGTCGGGCGGCGTGCTGGATCAGTGCCACGCGTGGGTGACGGCGCGGCGCTGGTTTGAGCGTGAGGACGCGATGGTCAAGGCGGAACTGGCCGGCAAGGGATGATGATGGCAGACAAGACGCTCGAAATCATCATGAAGGTGCGCGACCTGGCCAGCCAGCCGATCAGGGCGATCGGCATGGCGATGACCAACCTGCGCGACCGAATGAGCGATACCAGCGCCAAGGGCGGCGGGCTTGGTGAGGCCAGCAAAGCACTTGGCGACCTGGGTAAAGTCGCCAAGGTGATCGGCGCCATTGAAATCGGGGCTAAGACGGCAACCGCGGCGATTGATGGGTTCGGGGCGGCGGTCCTCTACATGCGGGGCGACATCGATCGGTCGCTGGGCAAGCTCGATTCGTTTCAGGCCAAGCTCAAAGAGATTCCCATCATCGGCGCGGCAGCCGGGCTGGGGCAGTCCATCCGCGAGATGTTCAGCGGCGAGCAGGCCGAACTCGACGCCACCAACGCCGCGATCAAGAAACAGGAGGAGCGGGCCAACGCCCTGGCTGCCGCGTACAAGGCGGTGGGCGCGGCGAAGGCGCAGGCGCTGAGCGTGACCGGCTCGGCGCAGAACACCGTCGCGCTGCTGGCCGCTGATCCCGCCGACCGAGAGGGGTTGCAAATCACCCAGGAGGCGGACGCCAAGGGCAAAGCGATCGCAGCGGCCCGTAGGGAAGCCGAGAAGACGCTGACGGCGCAGAAGGTGGCGGCGGGCGGCCCCCGCGCCAACATGGACAATATCGAGGCCGAGGTGCGGCGCGAGCTTCAGCCGTTTGCCGATGCGCAGGCCGCATTGATGCACGAAACGAATGCGAAGCTGGCGGCGATCGTCGAGAAGTCTCAGGACCGCTACACCGACACGATGGCCAAGGGGGAGGCCGAGCGCACCCGGATCATGTTCGAGACGCAAGCCGAGCAGGCGCGCCAGAACGGCGACGCCCTGACGGCGCAGGTCCTGGCGATCAAGCAGTCCTACGCCGAGCAACAGGAGGCGATCGCCGAGAACGCGGCTAAGCTGCTGAACGACAACAATCTAACCAATGACCAGCGGATTGCGATTCAGCAAAACGCGCAGGACACGGCGGCGGCTCTCGACGCGCAGATGAAGGCCAAGATTGCCGGCCTTGAGCGCGACACCTACGCCGACCGCGCCCGGATCGTGGCCGATGGAGAGGCGGCGCTGCTGAACCTGCAAAGCGAGGCCCGCGAGCGGAGGTTGCAGGCTGAGGGCAAGACGCTGGAGGCCAGTCTTGAGCGGATCAAGCGGAGCTATGACGAGCAGGGCAAGGCGATCGCCAAGGCCCTGGAAGAGCAACTCGAGAATCTGCCCAAGGGCGGCGAAGAGGAACAGAATCTCCGCGCTAATGCGGCGGCGAGAATCAAGCAGCTCCAAGAGATGCGCGACCTCGAGGAAGAGCAAGCCGCGCTGATGGATAAGCAGAAATCGCCGCGCACCAACCTGGGCAACTTCCGGCTCGGCGAAGGCCGGACGGTCGGAGCCTGGGGCGGCGGGCTTGCTGGCGTGGCGGTCGGCAACGTTCGCGGCGGCGCTGCCGGCGCGTTTGGTCCGCCCGCCGATCCCGCGGTGGCGGCGCAGCAAAAGGCGGCGGAGGCGGCGGACAAGACATCCGGGAACACCTCGACCGCCAATGAACTGCTCAAGCAGTTGATCGAGGCCGTCAAAGGCACTTCACTGGAGCCCATGAACCCATGACGCTCCCGATCGTCAGCGAAATCCCGATCGAAAACAAGATGCAAGTCGGCATCGACGGCACCAGCGCCACGCGCGCGTTCACCGTGATTGCCTCTGCCCCTCATATCGCGCTGACCAGGCTGCATCAGATCGAGGGCATCCAGCGCGGTTCGGTTTACCGTGACCTGCAAGGCAACGTGCCCAACGCCAACCTGCGATGCCGTTCGCTGACTCCCTCTCCCTGGGTGCCCCACTCCGTTGCCGTGGACGGCATGTTTCGCGTCGATGTGCAATACGAAGAGGGCCACAACTCCCGGGCGGTGCGGCGCGATCCCATTCCCGGCGGCCCTCCGGCCTATCTGTGGGATGTCGGCATCGTCGTTGTGCAGACGTGGCTGGAGCGCGGCGGCAATCCGATCATCAACTCCAAGAAACAACCGTACCGCGATGGCGCTCCGACGACCGTCCCCGTGGTCACGCTCGAGGTCCGCTGGTACACCGACGCCGACCTCATCGCCACGTTCGTTCAGTACGCCGGCGCTACGAATCTCGATACCTGGCACGGCATCCTGCTGGGCCAGGCTCGATGCGTCGGCATCAAGCCGCAATACATCGAAGAGGCGCAGAAGTATCTCAACATCGCGCGCTTTGAGGCGCGCGAAGACGGATTTCCCACGGTGATCAAGGACGAAGACGAGCAAGGCCAGTTGCTCAACGGGCGCGGCGGCTTGTACGGCAGCGGCAACACCCCCAACCCAGTTCCTGCCGGTGCGACGGCGGTAGACACCGGCGGCGGCGTCTACCTTATCTACTACGTTTCCAAGCAGAAGACGTTCGCCAACCTAGGAATTTAGCCGTGGCCGCGCCACTCACTGTTCGTTTCATCCGCGACTTCGACTACCTGCAGGACGACCGCCTGCAGTTGGAGGTCGATGGCCTTTTGCAGCCGGACTCGGTGACGATTTGGACGGCGCTGCGCGACCACCTGGGGTTCGGCCGCGATGCCGACAGCAGTTCGGGCTTCGGGTTTGCCACGGGGTTGGCGTTCGGCAGCGGCGCCTTCGGGGCTGGCTACTTTGGTCAGGGTGCCGAAATCGCCGAGCACCGAAGCGTGCGGCGATTCGTCGCCGGCGACTACGCCATCCGCATGAGGGCGATCGACGCGCTGGGCAACCTGGGCGATTGGTCGATCGTGGTAACGCTGGAGCACCGTCCGCCGCCGCCGCCGCCCTTCAACCTCGCGCTGACCGGCAACACCCTCACCTGGGACTGGAGCGACCCGTGATTCTCGAAAGCTCCAAGTTCGTGGTGACGCTTAACGCCGGCGGCGCACTCTGCGCCAGTTCGAGGGACTCACATCAGCACGCCGCGCAACGGTGGGGCGCGGTCTACATCGAGCTGCGGGAGCCGTGGGGCCGCCTGTCTCATCACGGCGTGTTCGCCACCAAGTTGGAGATGGATCGCCTGCCACTGCTCGGCCGTGTGGTGTGGCTCGACGCCGACACGCTCGTGCGCGACGACTGCCCCAGCCTGTTCGATTTAATTCCGCCGGGACATTTCGGCGGCGTCTGCAACTTCCAGAACGACACGCACGGGCCACGAGGCGACGATCCGTTTCCCGACCACGCCTCGACCTACATCGCGGTCGCGGCCCGAATGAGGTCGTCGTCCCGCTACCGGCCGGAGACCTACATCAACGGCGGCGTGATGGTGTTTGACCTGCCCGACCACGGCCGCGTGTGGGAGCACATCCGCGCCACGCTGCCCGACCATCACGTCGATGCGATGTACGAACAGACGGCGGTCAATGTGGCGATCGCCGACCTGTCCATCCCGCTGACCGTGCTGCCGCGGGAGTTCAACCGGCTCGGCCGGGCGGCCTGGCACTGCGGTTCGACGATGACCGATTACATCATTCACTGCGCCAACCTCGGCGCTCTCCGCGGCGACAAGCACGGACCATTGAGCCGAATCAACTGGGAAACAAAGGGATCCACCCATGAGCGAAAAGATTCTGAGCGACGCAACGGCGCTGGCGCTGTCGGGAACCACTGACGCCCCGACCGGGGCAGTCTACCCCACGCTGACCATCAACAACTGGGCGGCGACGATGTTCCGCTGGATGCACCGCCTGCTCTCGGCCTCATCGCGGTCGAACCAGCTTCGTGTCTGCGAGGTGGACGGCAACGCCGACGCCGTGGCGATCAAGGCCGGCCGGGTTCGCCTGGGCGGCAGCGACATCACCTACGCGGGCGCCGATCCCGCGGTGGACGGCCTTACCAACAACGACACCACCTACATCTGGCTCACCTCGGCGGGTGCGATCGCCTCGGCGATCGACGGCACCGGCTGGCCCGCGACGGTGCACATGCCCTTGGCAGAGGTGACGATGGCCAGCGGCGCGATCACCGCGATCGTCGATGTCCGGGCCCGCGGCTGGTCCGACACCGTTCTGCGCAACTTCAGCAGCGGAACGCGACCGGCGGCGAGCATCGCCGGCCGCACAATCTGGAACACGACCACAGGCAAAATCAACATCGACACCGGCGCCGCCTGGGTGCTTGCGGACGGAACGGCGGCATAAGCATGGCCCGTGGCAAGTACATCACGAAAGCGATGGAAGACGTGCTCACTGATGTCATCGCGCGAGTGCGCGGGCTGCGCATCGAGGGCACGGCGGTCAAGGCGTTTACCAACACGCCGGCCGGCATTGTGGCGCGAATTGACGCTGACTTGGTGCGGCGCAGCGCCGGCGGCGACAACTCATTCCCCGCCATCATCACCGGCAACGCCCTGATGACCGGGCACACGGCGCGGTGGTGGTATGCGTGGGCTGAGGTGATGGGCTGGACATCGATCCTGCCCAGCAGCGGGGCGGCGGGCACCTACGTCACGACCGGCGGGCGCTACGGCACGGCCATCCCCGCGCCCAGCGGCAGCGACCTTGGCGGCGCGTTCAACGTCTGGGAGTACACGCACGTCGCCAACCCCGGCGGCACGACGGCGTGGTATCCCGGCGGAATCCAGGCGAACAGCAGCAACACGACCACGAGCTACCCGAGCACCTTCGGCGTGCGCCCGGTCGGCGGCGGCGGCAACGCCACGACGCACCGGCTCAGCGTGCTGGTGCGGATGTACCCCTTCGACTTCGCAAGCGTGACGCGGTACGGCTACTTCGGCCCGGCGGTCACGCATGATGGAGCCTGCCCGTGAGCCATCATCGCGCATGTTGTTGCCATTCGTGTTTGGACGGATCGCCATGCCATTACAACCCGCCAGCGACCCTATCGGTTGTGCTGGCTGACATCGTACACTGTTCTTGCTACAAGGCCGGCGCAACAAGCATTCCAGAACACTACATCGAAATTGTGTCAGGAACCGTGAACGGTTCATACACCGTGACGCGAGACGTTGGTAATCCATGCTTGTTGTTCGCGGAATTCTACGACGCCTACTCGCTCAAGGCGTATGCGTTGTCGAACTGCACCATGTTTACAAACCGAACATCGTTGGCAAGGCTGGTGATCTCGGTTGTGTTTTCTCCGGGATATATGACACTGATTGCGTCGCTGGTCGGTACATGGTCTCCGGGTGGTGGGTCTTACCAGAATGAGTTGTTTCACCGCTCGCTGGCGATCACCGAGTGCGATGGTCTACCAACGCGATCCTTCGTCAACGACATGACCAGTTGCGGCCCAATAAACCTGGCCGGCTACTCCGGTACTGGCGAGGTAACGCCATGAGTCAGCGGTCGTACAGGACTGCGAAGGGCGGCATTGTTGTCGAAGGCGCCACCGCCGACGCGCGATTCCGCGTCGAGTGGGACGCCGCCGGCAAGCTCGTCGCGCAGGAGATCGAGATCAAGACGCCAAACACAACGGCAGACCCGCATCCGCGATCCGGCTGCCACGCCTGCCAGCAGGGCGAGGGTGAGGCGAAGCAACCGCAAGACCTCACCGCATGGCACGCGGCCATGCAGGAAGCGACCACGCAGCCATGAGCATTCGCGCGCGCAAATGGACCTGGGCCGGGATCCTCACCGTAGCGACTCTTGCGCTGGGACTGTTGGGTTACCTTTTCAACGCCGCGCAGGAAACAATGGCGCGAGCCTCATCGTTTGGCCGAGTCGCCGAGCGGTTCGAGGCGACTGAGCGCCGCGTCACCGCGATCGAAGCGCGGCAGTCGGAGCATGATCGGCTGATGCACGCCATCGATTCTAAGCTCGGTGTGATCGAAGAGCGCACTCGTTGGCTCCAGTCTTTGCGCGACGGGAAATCGCCATGAAAGGAATCGCCATGGCCAAGACCACCCGCGTTCCCGCCCTGCCGCAAATTTTCCCCTCCCGCGACGGCTGGCGCTGGCGCCTCCGCTCGCGCAACCGCCGGATCATCGCCGAGTCGGGCGAGGCCTACACCCGCCGCCGCGCCGCCAAGCGTGCCCTGGGCGTCGTCATTCGCGCCGCCGCCGCGCTGCACGCGACGACGGCGTGGCCGCGCTGAGGGCGACCACGCCGACCGCCGCCAGCAGCCGCGCCAGCGCGTCGTGATTCAGAGCCGACTCGCCGCGGCAAAACCGGCTGATGGTGGTCTGCGGCACGCCGCTGGCCTGCGCCACCTCGTAGTTGCTCATCCCCCGCGCGTCGCGGCGCGTGATGTATTCGGAGCGGAAGTCAATCACGGAGTTCCTCCTGGGCGTGCGTGGCCAGCCAGACGTAGGCGGCGGTCGGGCCGGCGCGCCCCGCGAGGCGCATCGGCCCGGCCCCTTGTGAGGGGCGAGGCGGGGCGAAAATCATGGGAGTGGGAGTGGGAGCTCGTACAGCTCCCCGCGCGACACCGCAGCCTCGAAATCTTGCTCGGTGTGGCCGCCGCTAAAAACCACCTCTACATGAGGGGCTTCGCTGCCCGCAGGAGGCTGGAGCCAGTAAATTGCCTTGCCGTCATCAGTCAGGCGAATCTCGTGAATCGCTCGCCCCAGCGGGGCGAAGCGAGCCAGCGGCGTAAATCGGCGGGTAATCGTCATCTTCGTGCTCCTGCCGGCCTGGCCGGCGTTTGGTGTTCCCGGCTTCGCCGGGCTTTGCGGTGCTGCCCGGCTTGGCCGGGCCTCAATCAACTGCGTGTATACTACCATAATCGGTATGGGTGTCAACCACACTTGAGCGATTTTTCATTTATTTTTTCGCGCGACGCAAGTCGCGGACATGCTGGGGGTTGCGTGGGTGTGAAAAACCACGCCCTTGACATCGCGCCGACTGTTCGTATTCTGTTAAGCATCCAACGCGGCCCCGGAAATGCGGTCGCACGTCTCAGTGCCGGCGCGGCGGGCAGGGAGGTCCGGCAAGTCGGCGGGGGTGTTCTGCCATGAAGTTTCGCATCGGCTCCCACTTGGTCACGCTCAGCATCACTCACCGCCGGGTGCCCGAGGGCAAGTTGGCGCTGGCCAAGCACAGCACGCACGAAATCCTGATTGCCGCCCGCGTCGCCCCCGGACTGCGGCACGCGCTGCTGCTCCACGAGCTGCGGCACTGCTGGGGCTGGTGGGTGCCCATGCCGGCGAACGAGGAGGATGAGGCCCGGCTGCTCAGCCTGATTGCCAGCACGGCGGAGCACGAGCTCGCCGAGCAGGGCGGCCGGGCGGCGCTCGAGGCTCTTGCGCCGTCCGATGAGCCGCTCCCCGACCCGGAGTTGGCGGCGTCGCTCGCCCGCTCGCGCCGCGCCCCCGGAACTTTTGTGGCCTCTGGGGTTCCCGGGGCCGTTGGGGGGGCGTGCGTCGCCGAGCGGCGCGTGGTGCCGCTCGAAGATCCATTTGCCGATGAGGAGGCGGTGCCCGCGCCCGGACCGGGCCGGGCCAGCGCCCAGATCATCCACTGCACTGCCTGCCGCGTCGCGCTTCCGGGCGGCGTGGCGGCGACCAGCGATCTTATGTGGTCGATCAAGGCCGGCGGCGTGGTCGTCATCCGCCGCATCTACTGCCCGCGCTGCGATCACATCCAGAAATGGGAAGAGGGCGCCACGCCCGACGGCGTTCCCAACGGCGTCGCCACCGCGTTGCCCACGCATCATCGGGGCGCGGAGGTCGAAGCGTTTCTCGCGGCCCATCCCGAGGCGGCGATGATCGGCGTGGATTAGGCGATCGGCTTGTCGCCCGCCGCCTTCTTCACCGCCTCATCGATCTCGTTGCCCTCGACTTTGCGACCGTGCATGTAGGCGTAGATCAGAGCCGCGAGCGACGCGCCGCCGATGGTCGCCGCGGCGGCCATCGCCGCACCCGTCTGCACAACAATGGCGATCACGGTCGCCGCGGCAAGGGCAATGACCACGATGGCGAAGCCAAGCACCTGGCCAAGCCCGCGCTGGTAGAAGTGGGATTCCAGCGCCTTGCGCTGCATCTCCAGCACATTCGCATCGCACTCGCGCCGATGCTGCGCCTCGGACTCGGCCATCGCAATCAAGCGCGTGGCCAGGCCGGGCACGATGCGTTCGTACTTTTCGAGGTCGGCGGGAGCCGGGATCGGGCCTTGAAATGCGGTGTGCTCGATCGAAGTCCGGGTGATCGTGCGCTCAATGCCTTGAGGTTGCCCCTGCATCGCCAGTTGCTTCCTGCGTTGGCCGCCCAGCTTGTTGCTCACGATCCACCCCCGCCATGGCGCGGCGGAAATCTCCGCCGATACGCCGCCAGTCCGAGGCAAGAGCGTCCGCGTCGGTCATGCGCCGCGGTGCAATGATCTGCGGCGGAAGCGCCGGCGGCATGATCACCAGAATGGATCCCATCCCGGCCAGGATGCTGTTCGTTCGCATGGGCATACGTACTCATTCTATCGACTCTTTGCCCGCAGGTCTTTGACTGCCAACGTTTTCAACCGCATCCCAAAAGTCCAACTCGTGAGCAATCACGATTGTGTGCCCGCACTTTCGATAGCCCATGGCTTTAGCAATTTTCCGACCGTAGCAGGAGAACGCCCAGGCGGCGTTGCCGTAGTCTCCGACAACGAGATAGTGCAAATGTTCTGTCACATTGGGTTGAGCGACGCCGCCCAATTTGGCTACGAGTTGCTCGAACGCAACTCGTGTCACCCGCGTCGATTTGCCGGTGAAGCAGAAGGTGCGCTCGGGGAAAATGATCTGCGGCTGAGCGGCGCAGACGCCGTGGCGAATCAGATCATCATCGGCCTTTTCAAGCAAAAGCGACGGACGCCAGCTCATGAACTCCTTGCAGAAGTCCAGCAAGAACCGGTGCTCCTGTGCGTCGATTGTCCCATCAGCCATCACCTTCGTGATCACCGCGTCGATCTCATCAAACGGCCAGTGGCCTTTGAGATGCTCGTAGTCCTCCATCCATCGGGCGATTCCGCGCAGCTCCCTCGGCTCGATCACCTTGTCGGCTGCGATTCCGCCCAACATGCCGTGCAGGCGCTGCAAGTCCGCGGTGATTGCGCTGAAGTAACCTCCCTCGTCCGTTTCGACCTGCTTGCACATCCACAAGAGGTCGGTGCGCTCTTCGTCAGTGAGCACGCCATCGCTCATGGCAGACTTCAGTGCCTCAACCACCTGCTTGAAGGGCTCGCGATGAGCAATATCGCTATGTCGCTGACACCAGGCATTGACCGCCTCGGCTTCGCCAGGCCGAATCACACCATCGACAGCGATGCCTTTGAGAATCCCCTCAAGCATCCGCATGTTCTTTTCGACTCGGGCCGGCCCGGTGAACACGTTGTACTTGCTCTCTTCGATTCGCTGCGAAGCCTCCTCGCGGCTGGCGTTGCGGCGTAGTGGCGCATCAAGCCGACGAGCGAAATCGTGTTGTCGAGGCGTTGCGCGATTTTCAGCGTCTGACATGTTCCGGCCCCCTTGCGCATTAGCGCGGCGGTCGCCTTCCGCGATTCTTTGCCGCATGGTCTTCGTGGTCTGGGTCCGTCGCCGCCGCCTCGCGGAGGCGTGGCCCTGGGTCGATTTTGCCGGCCACGCCTGCGTCGCCTTCAAACGCTGATAGTTCGGCCATCCATTCTTCACGTTCTGCGGGGGAAATACGCATAAATCGCAGCAACGCCGCCGCCGCGGCGTCGCCCTGCCCAATTCGGGTGCGTTCCGCAAACTTCTCGAACGCCGCCAGAAAATTGACCGGCATGTTCAGATTTTTTTGTTTGGTGCCTTTTTCCACAATGGAAACCATGTCGCGTCCTATGGTTGTAGTCAAATGAAGCATGTGACTGTAAATGCTAGTATCTGCTATTGACAAGCAACCAATAGCGGTTACTATGTCTGGCAGTCCTACGGAGCGAAATCATGGCCTTCACCGTACCCGATCGCGTTGACGAACTCGTGGCCCCGGTGGCTGAGATCAAGACCTGGACCAAGGTCGCCGTGGTCGAGCGCGCGGTCAAACACCTCATCGCCACTGACCCCGAGTTGGCCGACCTGCGGTCACAGGTTGCCGGCGGCACGCATTCGCCCGCTGGCGCGGCCCGGGCCGAGGCCGACCCATCCGAGGCCACCGGCGGCGCGGACGCAACCCAGGTCAACCAGACGCCGGCCGTGCCCGCTCACGCCGCCTGAGAAAACGCCATGCACTTCAGAGACCTCATGCTTGCTAGCGATTGGGATGCCGCCGCCGACCCGACGGGTTGGTGGCTCAGCGAGAAGCTGGACGGCGTCCGTGCCCTTTGGAACTGATGCGGGGGCGGCGACCGGCGCCGCCGCTTAGACCCAATTGCACGGGACTCAACGGCCCGCGCTCACTTACCCGGCTGGCGGATCAGCGCCAGCCGGATTTGCCCCCGGAACCCCGCCCCCGGAATTGCGCCCTCAGGCAGCAACTTTCGGGGGCCGGGAAGGCGGGTTGAAAATAACGAGGCGGCGAGCCTCGACCAACGCCCCGCCGGACTGCCGCGCGACGCACCGGCGGGGCCAGAACTCAAGCCCGTAAGGGATGCCGTCATGAGCCAGAGCCAGATGCCGACATTCGATGCCATGGCCGCTTACGCGCAAGCCGAGGCGCAGACGTTTTTGATCTCGGCGATGAGAGCGATCGACCTGGCGAAACGCGCCGCCGACCCGCGCGACGCGCGGGATTACCTGGCCATTGCCGAGCGCTGCTCGGCTTTGGCCGCCCGGCGGAACGAGCTGGCCGAGCGGGGCGGGGCGGATGTGCTGGGCGCCTGCCGCGAGCTGGGCCGCGATATCGCCCAGGCACGGATCATGTTGCCGCCCGATCCGGCGGCGTGCCCGCCGACCGTCAGCGTTCGAGCTCCGCATCTCAACTGAGGTCATCCTCCACCTCCACCGGAAAGCGTAACCCCAGCCACCTGACACGGATGTCGCAACCATGAGCGATTTCGCCATGTTCAACGAGCCACAAGCCGCGTTCCTCGGGTCGCTGCAGCGCGACCACGGCTGCACCGTCCGAGAGTTCTGTGCCGCCACCGGCGTGGAGGAGCGCACCGCCTACCGCATCTTCGGCGGCGCGTCGCCGCTTCTCGTCGAGCACATCCGGGGGTGGATCGCCGCCTCGCCCGACACCGGCGTGCGCACGGCGCTGCACCAGTACGCCGCCGGCGACGCCAGCGGCATGATCGCCGTGTGCTTGGAAACGAGCGGCCAAGCCAACGACCCCGATTTGGACGCCGCCGCGGTCATTGAGTCGGTGGCCCACCTGATCCGCGCCAGGGTCGCAGCCAGGCGGGACGGCACGCTGGACCAGCGCGAGCACTCCGAGCAGGTCGAGCTGGCCCGCCAGGCGGTGAGGATCGCCCACCAGCTCGGCGCCGCGATCGCCGCCGAGAAACCGATTCAGCGGCGACAGGCCCGCATGGCGCGTCTGGAGCAGGCCATCAGCACGCCTCGCATGGCGGAGGGCGCGTGATGATCGTCATCGCCACCATCGCCGTGATCGTGGTTGCGACCCCCGCACCGCTGAATCGTCCGCCCGCCACCCAGCCGGTGGACCGCGTGCTGGCGGCCATCCACCAGGTTGAATCGTCGGGCCGTCCGGTTGCGCCACGCGGCGACGGCGGGCGTGCCCGCGGGCCTCTGCAGATTCACGAGGGCTACTGGCGTGACGCGAGACTTCCGGGGTTGTGGGCCGATTGCGAACGCCTCGACTACAGCCGGCGAGTGGTGATCGCCTACATGCGCCGCTACGAGCCGGCGGCCCTGGCTCGGGGCGACGCGGAGGTGATCGCCCGGGCGCACAACGGCGGCTGCGGCTGGCGGCGGAATCCGGGGGCGACGGACGGGTACTGGCGCAAGGTGCGGACCAAGCTGGAGGGTCGGCGATGAAGCTACCGCGCGACATCCAAAGCCTGCGGATCAGGCGGCAGGAGTCGGCGAGCAGCAAAGCCTTGGCCGTCGGCGACGGCGTTCGGAAGGACCGTGCGCTGACCAATCGGGTGATCGCGGACATCACCGAGCGCAACAGCGGGGGCCGGTTCACCTTCGTCGGCGACGATTTGGTCAGCCGGGTGGAAAGGCGGAGCACGGTGGTGATGGACTTCGATCAGGAGTGAGCCATGAAGCGAGACACGGTTGAGATTTCCGACCAGGCCCGCCGCGCCTGCGATCACACGCTGATCGAGGACGGCGCCGACATGACCATGCGCGATTGTGAAGAGCCGATCGTCCGCACCGGCCAGGGCTGTTACGAGCAGTGGCTCGATGACGACGACGAGACGTGGCTGGATGTGGGTCTGGCGCTGGCGATTCTCGGTGCGCTGGGCCTGCTCTGGTACGTGGCGACGATGTAAGTCTGGCGGGCAGGTTGGGAACCAATGCGGCCTCATAAGCCGCGCCATCGTGGTTCGACTCCACGGCCCGCTATTTCGCGTGACCTAACAACAGGAGCCTGTCATGCCCGATCCGATGTTCGTCGAGCTCGGCGCCGCCGAGATCAGCGAGGGCGATTTTCTCAAGCAACTGGACGGCGCGCTGCGCAAGGCGTTCCACGAGCTGCGCGAGTACGAGCAGAAGTCCGGCAGCGGCACCGGCGTGGCCAAGGTGGTGGCGACGATCGCCATCAAGCGGGCCAAAGACATGCAGGAGCATTACGCCATCAACTTCGGGCTGAAACGAACCGTGCCCACGAGCACGGTCTCCAGCGTGGTCAAGGAAAAAGGCGGGCGCCTGCTGTGCCGCCCGCAGGGGTCCAGCCACGACACGCCCGATCAGCGGCTGTTGTTTGATGCGACGGGCAAGCCGATCGCCGGCGTTGATCCGGTGACCGGCGAGGACTACTCGGCACGCACCGACGGCAAGGGCGTGGCGGGCAGGCTGACCGGACGGACGGGCTGAATGAGATCACTCGTGCATGGGCTGGTCGCGCGACCGGCCGGCGCGATGGCGCGGAACGAAAGGACGCAGGAACATGGCAGGCACAAATGGGATCAATCAAGCGGGGCCGATCGGGGGCAACCTTGCGACCGTGGCGCTGCGGTCCGAGTCGCCGATCGACGACCTGGCGGCGGCGCTGATGCAGACCATCGCGCGGCGCGGACGGGGCTTTGTGTTGGACGTGGCCGCCGATGGCGCGGGGCGGAAGGTGGAGGTCGTCGAATCGCTGCGGCCCGTGGACGAGTATGAGGCGCCGGCGGCGTACCGGGGCCACGACATCGACGACACCGACAGCTTCATCGCGTTTTGCCAGCGCTACGGCGACAAGGACAAGTCGCTTGTGTTCGTCGGCGATGACCGCTGCGTGCTGGTGTTGGACGAGCAGAAGCCGGTGGGCATCCGTGAGATGATCGAGTTGGAAAACGCCGTGTCCGCCGACTGGAAGAACTGGTCGGAGAGTCTGGGCAAGCCAATGTCGCACAAGGCGATGGGCGCCTTGCTGCGGCTACAGGAGCACAACCTGGTGGGCGGCGATCTGTTAGCGGCAATTGGATCCGTCAAATCCACCGCCACGGTGATTCACGACAGCGACCTGCGCGACATGGGCGCGACGGTCGGCGTGTCCATGAGCGTGGCCGCCGGCGCCGAGATGGTGAGGTTTCCCAAGGCGTTTTCGCTGATTGTGCCGGTGCTGAGCCAGGACGAACTAGACGGCGCCGCTTGGGCGACGGCGGACATCAAGGTCGAGGTCATCGTCCCGGAGGAACCGGGCAAGCCTCTGACGTTCGCTTTGCATTGCTCGACCTGGGGCCAGATTCACCGCCGCCGGCTGAACGCCGAGGCGGTCCGCCTGCGCGAGGCGTTGCAGGGTTGGACCGTCGTGCGCGGCTCGCCGTCCTACGTGCCCCGCGCTCTTGGGCGCAACGCCGCGCACTACGCCGACCTAGACCAGCAGTGATGATCAATTGATCCGACGCGAACGGTGGCACCGCTCGCGTCGCCGCAACAATCTTCCCGCGTTTGCGGGCCAACACCAGGGCGACAAGCCCGGAAAGGAATCTTCCATGTTCTTGAGTTTGAATCCCACCTCCGCACTGACGGCCGGCAACGACGAACTGTTCGGCGTCAGGATTTTCGCCGACGAGGCGGTCAACGCCGGTCTGACGATTTCAGTCCGCTTTCGCCCCGACAAGGTCGATGACAGCTCGCCGTGGGTCGAAAAGTTTGTGGGCACGACCACGACGATCGCCAGGGGCTCAAGCAAGTCGTGGCCGGTCACACTGAACTTCCCCGCCGCCGGCGCGTACGACTTCGAGATTCAGGTTGGAGCCCTCGTGCAAAGGCAATCAAAGACGGTCAGTGCGACTCTCAAGCCGAACCTGATCGTCAGCCTGGAAGGCGACCGTGTGCTCCGCGGCAAGCTCGACTTCACCATCATCAACGCCGGCGGCGCCGTCGCCAGCAACGTGCTCATCAAGGTTTACGCGCACGACGGCGGCGAGGTCGTCTATGGGGTCCAGTATTACCGCGACTTCACCACGGGCCAGCTCTTGGCGGTGACCGACGCGCACGACCCGCGCACCTACCGCCTGGTTGCCGCGGCTGCGTCGGAGCCGATTGGCGGCGGCCTCAAGAAGTCATTTGCGATCCCGCTCGGCTTGATGCTCGGCAAGGGAGCGCTGGTCTCCGTCGGCGTCACCTGCGACAACAGCGACCTTCCGTCATCTGGCGCCACGCGCCGCTACGACAACGTCGCGCCGTGATCGATTACTCAGGAGGCGATGACTGCGCGGAGTGCGGCCGAAGCGCAGGAGCCATGAAGGTTCGCAACGATCGCCGCGGATCGTGCGGGCAGGCGCTGTTGTCTGAACACGGCTTTGCCCAGGCCGAGATCGCCTGGAAACCTTTCCGGCCCGCACGGCTGACCACCGTGGCTCGCCTCCAGGCGATCCTGCAACGGGCCGGAAAGACCTGATCACGGGAACGGTCGGACGCCTTGCGGCAGACCACGGCCCGGTGGTGGGTTCAATCCCCACGGCTCAGATTGCAGACCCATTTGTATGTCAACTCCCGTCGTGGTGCATTGACAACGAGGATGACAATCATGTGCGATCGACCGTCGGCCCTTTATCACCGAACCAAAGGCGACATTGTCGCCGCCAACCTGGACAGCCACAGCGACACCCGCGAGGCGCTCAAGATCGGCGATAAGGACAAGAACTGGATCGAGATCGAGTGGCCGGAACGATCGGATCAATTGGTCGTGCGTGATGCCGTCTCCGGCGACGACGCCAAGAAGATCAGGGAAAAGGTCATGAAGACCTATCCCACCCGAAAGGCGTTTATGAAGCGGTGCGTGGCGCTGGCGGCGGCGAGCGGCTGGCATTACGTCTTTACTCAAAAAGAACTCGACGCCATTGGAGCCCGTGTCGCCGGCAACCTGATCATTGAGTGTGAGAAGGCGTCGAGCGAATCGCTGACGGAGGTGGCCGGTTCCCTCTACGCCCGCGCGGCGACGACGCTCAACCTGCCGGCGCTGACGGAGGTGGCCGGTTCCCTCTA
>CAYMXT010000027.1:0-27278 GCA_964394415.1 uncultured Planctomycetales bacterium | reverse complement strand
CAGCGTCGTCGCCAGCGTCGCCACCGCCACCAAGAGGCGCTCGCCCAAGGCTCCGCAACGACGGCCCCGCCGCGCGGCGCGCCGCCCAAGCCCGCCCCGCCCCCGCACCGCCGGCCGGCGCCGGAACCGCCGCCCCCGGTGTCCGCGTTCGTATCCGAGACCGCCTTCGATCCCGTCGACGACGATCCAGCCCCGTGGCTCGAGGATGTCGATGTGCTGAAGTCGGAGGTCGTGGACGCCGGAGATGACGACCTGGAGATCATCGAGCCGAAGGCGATCCGCGAGGAACGCGCCGCGGACGTGTCAGATGACGAAGCGGCCGAGCCCGCGGTCACCGCTGAACCCGCAGTCGAGGAGCCCGCCGAGGCCGAGCGCGGCCGCCGGCGCCGGCGGCGCGGGCGGCATTCCGGCCGGCGCGACCCGCCCGAGCCCGGCGCGCAAGCCGCGCCGGAGCGCGCCGCGCCCCGTCCAGGGGCGCGCGGCGTGACGGTCGTCGCGCCCCCGGCACCCGGAGCTGCGACCCCGCCGCGGGAGATGATCATCAATACGGTGCAGCGCGAGGAATGCCGTATCGCCATCCTCGAAGGCCCGCGGCTGGAGGAGATCTACATCGAGCGGGCCGCCGCGGAGAACCACGTCGGGAACATTTACAAGGGCATCGTCACCAACGTGGAGCCCAGTATCCAGGCGGCGTTCATCGACTTCGGGCAGGGCAAGAACGGGTTTCTCCATATCTCTGACCTGCACCCGCAGTACTTCCCCGACGGCGGCGGACCGACCGAAAACGTCGGCCGCAAAATGCCGCGCAAGAACCGTCCCCCGATTCAGCGCTGCCTGCGCCGCGGGCAGGAAATGCTCGTGCAGGTCACCAAGGAAGGCATCGGCACGAAGGGGCCGACGCTCTCGACCTACCTGAGCATCCCAGGCCGCTTCCTGGTCATGATGCCCGGGATGCGCCGCCTCGGGGTCTCACGCCGCATTGAGGAAGATGATTCGCGCGGGCGACTGCGGCAGGCCCTCGGCGAACTGGACTTGCCCAGCGGCATGGGCTTCATCGCCCGCACCGCCGCTCTCGATCGCAGCACGCGTGAGCTTCAGAACGACCTGAACTACCTCACACGTCTGTGGCGCGCTGTCGAAAAGCGCATCCAGAACGACCGCGCCCCCGCCGAGCTGTACCGCGAATCCGACCTGGTCATCCGCACGATCCGCGACGTGTTCACCGACGACATCCAGCGGCTGATCGTGGATGACGAGGAGGTCTTGGCGCGGGCCCGCGAGTTCCTGGCGATTTTCAGCCCGAATTCGGAAGACCTGGTCACGCTCTACACCGATCCCGAGCCGATCTTCCACAAGTACGGAATCGAGGCGGAGCTTGAACGCCTGCACTCGCGGCACGTCCCGCTGCGCTCCGGCGGGTCGCTGGTCATCGACCAGACCGAGGCCCTGGTCGCGATCGACGTGAACAGCGGCCGGTTCCGCACCGAGGACGACGCCGAGGCCACCGCCTACAAGATCAACTGCGAGGCCGCCGATGAAATCCCGCGGCAGCTTCGCCTGCGCGACCTGGGCGGCGTGATCGTGTGCGACTTCATCGACATGCGGCTCGAGGCGCACCGGCGCGACATCGAGCGGCGGCTCATCGAGAACCTGAAGACGCACAAGGAACGGGCGAAGGTGCTCCGTACCAGTGCGTTCGGCATGATCGAGATGACCCGCCAGCGGCAGCGCGCCAGCCTGACGCGCAGCGTGTACCGCGATTGCCGCCACTGCCGCGGCACCGGGCTGGTCAAGACCATCGAGTCGGTCACGCTGGACGTGATGCGGCTGATTCAGCTCGCCGTCACGCGCGAGCACATCCGGCTGGTCGAGATCACCGTCTCGCCGGACGTGGCGTACCTGCTTCAGAACCGCAAGCGGTCGTTGATTTTTGAGCTGGAAAGCAAGTATCGGCGGAGTATCTCGATCCGCCCGGACCCGAATTTCAGCCTCGACCAGGTGGAGATCGCCTGTACGGACGCCCGCGGGCGCGTGGTGCCGCACACGTAGCGGCCGCCGAGTTCTGTGCTCCGCAGCGCGGTCAGCGGATTCGCACGCGCACGAGGTCTGCCACGGCGAGCCGACCCGGCAGCTCTTCGGCCAGACCCGGTATGCGCACCAGACGCTCGACCAGGTCGACGAGGAGCTGCCGCCCCGCGCGATACGGGGCGTCGACGATCACGATCCCCGAGTAATCCCTCGGCGGGTACGCACGAATGTCACCGAAGCCCCCGTCCCGACTGATGAGGCACATGCCCGCTTGACGTGCATGCTCGGCGATAGTCCCATCGTCCGCCGCGCCCAGCCCCACGTCCCGCACATCGGTCGCCTGATGACCCGCGGCGCGCAGCACATCTGCGATCGCGCGGGGCAAGCTCGCATCCACCAGGAAGTGCAGTATCACGGGTCAGGCTGAAAGCGGGTAATAGGCCTGACGGCTCAGTTCCTCAGACGCAAAGGCCAGGCAGGCGCGAATGTCATCGCTTGTGACGCCGTAGTCCTGTTCGATTTGGGCAAACGTGTCGCCGGCGGCCAGCGCGCCAAGGATGACCGTGACGGGGGTGCGCGTGCCGGCTACCACAGGCTTTCCGTGGCAAGTCGCCGGCGCGATGGTGATCCGGTCAGGCACAGCCTACCTCGCTGGCGGGCGAGCCCCCGCCAAGTGGATTGTACCGTCCTTCGCGTAGAATGGTAGTCGTGCCCCGCAAGCGCCCCAGCCGCAAGGTCCGCGTCGAATTCCGCCAGAACCGGCAGGCTCCGGGGCGGAGCGATGACTGGACGCAGCGCTACCGCGCCGGCGACGACGGGGTGCTCGAGAGCCGACGTTCGGAGACCGTGCGAGCCAAGGGCGACCTCTCGCGCAAGCGCACGATCCTCGTCGATGAACACGATGTGCCGGTCGTGGACGAGACCCAGTGGCTCTCCGGCATCGTCACCAAGGTCCACGGGCTCGTCGCCTACGTCACCGGCACCGGCGGCCGATCGTGGGAGTGCAGCGTCCGGCGTGTCCTGCGCACTCGCCTGATCGAGAGTCGCGCCCCGCTGTGCGTCGGCGACCGCGTGTGGCTTTCCGACCAGAGCAAGGCCCACGATGGGCGCAGCAGCGGCGTGATCGAGCGGGTGGCCCCCCGCCGCTCGACGCTGGCCCGGCGCGACCGCCGGAAGCGCGCCCACTCCATCGTTGCGAACGCCGACCAGTTGCTCGCCGTCGTCAGCGTGGCCCAGCCGCGTTTGCCGCCGCACCTGGTGGATCGCTACATCGTCGCGGCCCTCAAGGGGCAGCTCACGCCGGTGCTGTGCTTCAACAAGATGGACTTGCTGGCGGACGATTTGCCGCCGGCGGAGGACGAGGACGCGCCGGTTCGCCGCTCGGTGCCCGAGGTGATCGACGAGTTTCGTCAACTCGGCTATCCCTGCCTGTGTACGTCCGTGGTCACGGGGGCGGGGCTGCCGGAGCTGCGTGACGTGCTGCGCGATCACCTCACGGTGTTGTCCGGTCAGAGCGGCGTCGGAAAAAGCTCGCTGCTCAACGCCCTTCAGCCGGGCCTGAATCTGCGGGTGCAGGAAGTCAGCGACGAGAACGAGAAAGGCCGGCACACGACCACCCTCGCCGAGCTTCTGCCGCTCGATTTCGGCGGGTTCGTGGTGGACACGCCGGGCATTCGGGCGTTCGACCTCTGGTCGGTCGCGCCCGGGGAGCTGGAGGCGTGCTTCGTCGAGTTCATCCCGCACATCCAGCGCTGCCGCTTCAAAAACTGCCTGCACCGGGATGAGGACGGCTGCGCGGTCCGGGCCGCCGTCGAGGCGGGGCAGATCAGCGCACGGCGGTACTACAGCTACCTCAAGATGTTTGACGAGGTGTAGAGGGACGATTTTGGCAAACGAGGCGTGCGGTCGTCGGTGCGGGCGAGGTCGGTGAAGTGGCACGCGCCGCGAGAACGCGTCCCGGGCGCACGCGACCGGACCCGGCCGGAAACCGCGAAGGTCGGCCTCGTACCGGGGGCCACGAAGCTCCGCCTCGCGACGAGCCGGGCTTGGCCGCGGCAACTCGGGCTGGCGCGGCGGGCGGCCCGCCGCCGGTAGCCTGGCGGGCGCGCCTGTTGGGCGGCTTGCGACTGGAGCGGGTCGGGGGTGAGTCGGGTCCGCCGTTGCGCTACGAAGCGCAACTGCTGCTGGGTTATCTCCTGGCGCAGGACACGCCGCCGGGGCGGAACCAGGTCGTCGCTGACCTGTGGCCGGACGAGCCGGAAGAACTGGGCCGCCGACATCTCAGCCGGCTCTTGTGGGAGCTGCGCCAGGCGTTGCCAGCGTTGTTTGAGCCGCCAGGCCGCGCGGCGGCGGTTCTGCTGCGGCGGTCCGCCGTGTGGGTGGATGTGGCGGAGTTTGGGCGCCTCGTGGCGAAACCGGCGGCGGGCGGGCGGCGTGAAGAACATAGACTTTTTGGTTCCAGCTAAGCCGGGTTAGGATCGAACCAGTTCGCTCGGTCAGAGCGATCCTTGGTGGGTGCCTTGCCAGACTCCGGTCACGAAGCCGTAACCATTCATCGGCCCCATAACACGCGTCACCAACTGATAGAATGGGTCACCCAGACGTATGTTTCGAGCAAGGATGCCTAGGATTTGGCCGATTGTCTGCGCGGCCGAACTGAGCGCGTTTGACTTGTCGTCCGGGATGGGTTGGCCCGTAGCTACATCAATCCCCGTCTTCTGGTCGTGCCTCTCCTGGCCGTCTTCGAACGCCTGGTTGAGATCGCCGAGATCGAGCACGCTGAAAAGCCCATTGGCCAGGGAAAAGGCGACTCCTACTACGCCAGGCGTCCCCTCGCCGTTGTTATTTCCGAAAATAGCACCCAGCCCGTCCTTGTCGCCGGTGCCGGCAGCACTGCCCGGACCGCCGCCCGCAACCGGCGGAGCAGCTCCCCCGCCACTGGGAGCACTGGCGGCCGGTGCGGGCGGCGCGGTGTGAACGGAGTTGTACGCTGCCGTTGCAGCAGCGGCGATGGCGCTGCCGGGCGCGGCGACCTTCCCCATGGCCGGCCAGGGCGGCTTGGCGGACTTGGGGGCGGGCTTAACGGTGAAGACCTTCATCAGCGCGGCAGTGGCGAGCTGCTTGCCTTGCTCGATCGCCATGCCTTTGAGCGCGGCGCTGAGATTGCCGCTCATCGCGGCTTGAGCGAGCCCGCCGACGGCGCCCAGGGCACCGGACAGATCGGAGTCGCCATTTAATGCCGGAGGCGTTGGGTCACAGCCGCCAGCTACGATACTAGAACTGCTCACGTCGTGTTCTCGACACTGCTCGCATGTCGTTGCGCACTAGTCACGTATTTCGCCCCGACGTACTGCCAGACTCCTCGCTGCTGCTACTTCCGCTGGTCGGCGGGGAACCGTCCATGAGCCATTTTCGCACCCATTCTGGAATACGCTCCATGTTGATCTTCCGCGCTTGGCTGACAGCATAACCTTTGTATCCTTTCTCCTTGGCGCAGTTAAGACCTGCGACAGCTGCATTCGTTTCGTCATCTGGGGGTGAGCCGTCATACTGCTTGTTATCCCCCCAGTCAGTACGAACGTGCCCCATCTCGTGGGCTACTACACAAGGGTTGTAGTATTTCCCGTCGGGACCCAGAATTGCATCAGTGGAGCCTGGCGGCACCTCTGCATGCGGTCCGACCAGTATGTAGGGGTCATCATTGTTCGAGTGATATTGGCCTCTGGGAACTAGGTCTGGGTCGAAGTACACCGGTATGGCCCTGCCATTCGGCCCTGTGCGTGTGTCAATCTGGCGCAGACCTCGCTCGGTTGGAGTTGGCTTTGACGGCGCCGAACTGGAGCTCGAAGAACTGCTCGCCCCTGAGGAACCTGAGTCGTCATTATAAGTCGACTGCCCTGTCGACGGAGCTTGCGCAGATACCCTGATCTTCACCGACACCGTCGCCTCTCCCATCAGCACATTCGGCGACAGCATCAGCGGCGTCCCGATCGTCCCCGCGGCACCTTTGGCTGCGTGGATCGCACCCGACGGCGGCAGGCCGTTGATCAGAATCGTGGGGTTACCCTGGAAAAACGGCCCGGCGTCGGGGACCATCGGCCACTTGCAGATGTCGCCGATACGCGTGGCGGGCACGCCATTGATGTAAACCATATCCGTGCCGCCCATCGGCTCGGCCAACCCCAGCGGCACGCACGCCTTCGACGGCACGCTTTTCCAGATCGCGTCCCACTTCTTCTGCAAATCGTCGAGGCCGCCGGGGGAGATCAGCTTCTTCAGCAGGCTCGTGATCTGGTCCTTGTATTTGGCCAAAAGCTGCTTGGCCATCGACGAGCGGTCGTCAACCTCACCGAGGAGCTTGTCGAAGCCCATATCGATCACCTTGTTCGGCAAACCCGCGAGTAGCTTCTCGGCCCCGTCAACGAGGCCGGGCGTCTCGTCCATGACCAGGTTCTTCGCAGCGTCGGCAAACAGGCCGGTAACGCCGGTGCCGGCCAGCAGGCTGGCGGCGTCGTTGCCCATGAGCTTCTCGAGACCCTGGTTCAGCCCCATTTGCGCCAGATTCTTGATGAAAGCGCCCTTGAGCTTGCCGAGTTCGGCACCCTGCCCGTCGCTCTTGGCCAGATTCTCGAGCATGCCCGCCAGCAGTTTGCCGGCGCCGACCTCGTTGAGCTTCTTGAGAATGTCGAGTGCGCCGCGAAGCTTGTTGACCGCTGCACCCTGGCCATCCTGGGCTTGAGCTTGTTCGCGCAGGTGGGCCTGGAGCGCGTGGCCCAGGCGAGCCGACAGTTCGGGCTCGAGGGTCTGATGAAACAGGACCGGCAGGTCGGCGCCGTTCTTCTGGATCGCCCCCGCGAGCGCGAGCAGGCGCGACGTCGGGGAATGCGCGAAAACGCCTTCCGGAGCGGCGGTACGGGCCGTGGCCGAGTCGTGGCGCGCATCTTCGGCCGCGTTGGCATGCTGCTTGAAAAGGCCGCCGTGATACTCCTCGGCGCTCCACTCGGGTCCGTTCGTGAAATGGCGCGGGCTCTTTGGTGCAACGTCGGATGAGCGATGATCGTGGTCTCGCTTAGCCGCGGCGTCGCGGACGGCCGCGAAGTACCGACGCCGCCATTCATCCTGCTCAGGAGACGTTCGTGCCGCGACCGCGTCGGTGACGGCCTGCGTCCCCGATCCCCAGCGTTCCCGCGAGCAACCCAGATCGGTGTACTCGGGAATGCGGGCCATATAGCCGGGCACCCAATCGGCTGCACTGGCACCGCCGACAAGTGGCAGCGGCGGGGCCTGCTTCATCGGCAAGTAGCCGCCCGTGAGTCCATCCGAGTTGGTGAACTCGAGCAGCGGGCCCTTATTGAATGGCCTTGCGACCAGCCCGCTCGGCGTCTCCTCGACCAGCACGCGCTGCCCATCCTCCGTCTCGTACACGGGCTGCATGCGTGGCTTGGAAAGCGCCACTTGCTCCGGGGCGAAGCGACCTTCGTCCAGCGCGGCTTGCGCGGAGTCGACCGAGCCAAGGAGTTCCGCCCAGTGCTCTTCGCGCGGCCGGACGTAGACGCCCACGAGCTTCGGGCGCTTGGCCGGCTTCTCGCTCGTCCGTTGTGGCTGCTTGCTCATGCCTGCGTTCCCAGGCGGGCCGCCTAGTTGATCTTGACGAGACCGCCCTGCACGACATTGTCCCCGTTTGCAATGGCGTTGACCGTTGCGCCCTTCAGGGCCGCCAGCACCTCGCCGCGAACATGCGTCGCGCCGCCCTCGATGAGCACGACCGCGCCGGCCTGCGACAGCATGACCGCGCCGACCACTTCGGTCATCGGCGCAACCATGCTGTTATTGACCGTGGCAGCGCTCGTGATCACCGTCCCCGTAATCGAGATGAACCCCGCCTGGTTCATGTGAATCCGCGCCGCGCCGCAGACCAGCGTAATCGACGTCTTGGCATTCAGCAAGAACGTGTCGCAGTTGACGTTGTAGGCGTTGGTGACGTCCGTCGACTTGTTATTCCCGACCGATTCGGTCACGTTGTTCCCGACCACCTCGGTCGAATCGACGCCGACCGACGTGTTGCGGTTGTTGCCAATCTCGACGGTCTTGTCGTGTTGCGCCTTTTCGTAAAAGTGCTCCTGCCCCTTCGTATCATCCATCGTGATTTCGTTTGAGCCCCCGCCCCCGGGGTAGCTATTCGACCGCAGCGAGGTACGGGCCTTGCTCCCGGGCAGGCTCTGTGGCGGCATTTGTTCGGCGTTGTAGACGCGCCCCGTGATGATGGGCTGATCGGAGTCACCTTCCAGAAAGTCGACAATGACCTCTTGTCCCACGCGGGGGATATTCAGTCCGCCAAAGCCACCGCCGGCCCACGCCTGCGACACGCGGATCCAGCAAGACGAATGTTCATCCCGCTGCCCCTCCCGGTCCCAGTAAAACTGGACCTTCACGCGCCCAAGCTTGTCCGTGAAAATCTCTTCGCCCTTGGGACCCACCACCAGCGCCGTCTGCGAGCCGCGCATCAGCGGACGCGGCGTGATGCGCGGCGGACGGAACGTGATCTCCGCCGGAATGCACTCGAATTCGCATTCGTATATGGCTGCTTCACTTCCAAGCTCTCGCTCGCCGTCGCGGCCCGCGAGTTCGCGCAGAGTCGTCAGCCAATCCAGGGGGTCGCCGCCCCGGGCGGCTGCCAGCGCGGCCGGATCGGTCTGTACCTGTCCGCCATGCATCAGCCACAGCCCCAGCGCCCGTCGTTCCGACGAGGTTGGCCGGCCGGCAGCGCGCAGCAGTTCATTGACACAGCGCGCCAGGTCGCGTACCGCCGGGTCTTCATGGCGGCTGGCCCGGTCCAAGGCTTGCGCCACGCTCGGGCTGAGCGCAGCCTGGCCCCCGGCGGCTTCGTCAAACGTGCCCGCGATGGCCTGGCGGCCCTGATGCACCACGCGCGTGACGAGGTACTCGGCATTGCATGCGCTGTTTGGATGGTCCCGCAACTTAAACGTGACCCCGGCCGCCAGCCTCTGACAATTGCTGTTGCCACTCGCCGTCCGCCCGCGGCACTCGAGTTCTTCAGCCCGGATCTGTGCGATCAGGTGACCGTCGGCCTGTCGCGTGTATTTGCCGGGGTAATCGCTGACCTCCATGTTCCCGTCGCGCCCGTGACCGCCGTGACACTGTAGATCCAGCGACGGCTTCACGTAGTTGTAGTCGCGCAGCACCACACGGCTCGGCCGCACTTCGTGACTTTCCTGAAAGTGGAACACATGCGGCTGCTGGGCGTTCAGTCCGGAGGGCGGTTGATATGGCAGGCTGCGGTCCTCCGCGTCGAGTCCGCGGAACATGGCCGAGTCGCTCAGTACCATGCGGCATTCGTGCTCGTCGTGCTCGAAAAAGTAGAAGATGCCTTCGTCTTCCATGAGCCGGGCGATGAAGTTGTAGTCGGTCTCGCGATACTGGACACAATACTCGCGCGGCGGATGTTTGTTGATGAGGCACGGCTCGAGCTTGAAGCTCGCGTCCAGCAGGCCGGCCGCGCGTAGCACTTCGGCGACGATCTGTGGCACCGGCTTATGCTGGAAGATACGCGAGTGGTAGGAATGCGTGAGCAACCACAGCAACGGCATGAGTTCCGCGCGGTAGTACGCCTTTTCGCCGTGCTCTCCGATGTATTGAAATCGCCCCACGACCCCGTGAAATCGGCGCACGCCGCCGGGAGCTTCCAGCACGAACGTCGCCGGCCGACCGACCAGGTCGTCCAGGCGGCGTGTGGCCGGCGGGGCCGACATTTCAATGTCGAAACGAAACAGAAGGGATAACCCCTCGGTGCCGCGGTAGCGAAAAACCTGAAAATCGTCGTCCGCGACGCCCGCGACCCGAAACGCGAGTTTTGACTGCGCCAGATCATACGCGTCGGTGGGGGAGGTCTTGGTCGCCGCGGCGGAGGCGGATGGCCGACCTTCTGGCCACCGTTGCCGCGCTGTCGGCAATTCCGTCCCGGACGCTGAAAAGTGCGATGGCATAGCTCACCTCATTGCCATTTAGCCGCACGCGCGGGGCTGCTCCGATCAGAGATCTGTGGACAGGGGTTACGTGCCAACCCAATTCCCGTCCGCTTCGGCCTCACTGGCACTCGTGTGCGCACCGACATCAATTTTGACCTGCTGAGGGTAGCCTCAGAGACTGACGTTGTCAAGAGAGCACGGCCCCGGCCAGCGATCCCGGCCGTGACACTCTGGGCGGCGGCCTTGGGGTGGGATGGCGGCGAGTCGGCCCGGGCTGCGGACAATTCCACTCGTGGACGCACGTGCCGTCGTTGCAACCATGCGTGGTGCAAGGGTCTCCGTCGTCGCAGGGCGTGGGATCGTGCTGGCCGACGCCGCCCGCCCCGCGCCGGCGGGTTTGGCGCCCGGTTGTTGGTCGGCGGGCTGAACGGCGACTGTGTGGTGGACTATCGCGATCTGGCGTTGGTTCTGGCGGCCTGTAATGCGTGCGAGCCGCCGGCGCGGCTGCCGCCCGCCCCCCTGCCGGACGTGACCAGCGAGAAAGGCGAAGTGGTTCCGCTGAACGAGCGGTAGGCCGAACCCGCCACGGCGTGACGGACCGGCAGCGGCGTGGCCGCGTCGGCGTCGGACTGGTGTTGGACGACTTGTCCGGCGTGCCGGGCCGTGGCGGTGTGAAGAGACTCTCTCTCGTAGCCGGCCGGCGCGGGTCTGCCTCACCTGCGCCGCCGGCCCCTCCATGTCGGGCCGGCGCGTTACACGCCGGCCGCGACACGGCGCGGGCGGGGGACGGCTTCCAGCGCCTCGCGACCGGAGTCCGCTTTTCTGCTTCCCTTGACGCTCCCTCCGGCGGCCGGTACTTTCGCCGCGACTCGTGGCCCAGCGAGGGAAAGCGAAGATGCCCTATCACAGCATCGTCTGTATCAAGCAGGTGCCCGACACGGCCAACATCACCGGCGAGGCGATGAAGGCCGACGGAACCGTCAACCGGGCCGCCCTGCCGGCCATCTTCAACCCCGACGACCTGCACGCCCTCGAGGTCGCGCTCGATGTCCGCGACCGCTTCGGCGGCACAATCACCGTTTTGACGATGGGGCCGCCCAAGGCCGGCGAAGTCCTCCGCGATTGCCTCTATCGCGGGGCCGACCGCGTCATACTCATCACCGACCGCCGGGCAGCGGCCAGCGACACCCTCGCGACCAGCTACATCCTCAGCCAGGCGATTCGGCGGATCGGCGACTACGACTTCGTCTTTTGCGGCCGGCAGGCGATCGACGGCGATACCGCCCAGGTCGGCCCGCAGTGCGCCGAGAAGCTCGGCATCCCGCAGGTGACCTATTTGGAGCAGCTTCTCGACCTCCGCGACCGCACGGCCCGCATCCGCCGCAACGTCGGCAACGGCTGGGAGATTGTCGAAGCCAAGCTGCCGGTACTCGTCACGGTGCTGGACAGCGCGAACGAAGTCCGGCCCCCGGCGGCGAAGCGCGTGATGAAATACAAGCACGCACGCGTGCGGGCGGAGTTGGTCTCCGCCGTGGACGCCGCTCGGTCCGGTGCCGCGACCAACGAGAACGAAGCTGAAGTTGAAAGACAGGCCGAGACGCTGCGGTCGCGCGGGCTGATGCTGGAGCAGTGGGATCTCGACGACATTCAGGCGGACCTGAAGTGGTGCGGTTTGGCAGGCTCGCCGACCAAGGTCCACCGCGTGCAGTCGATCGTGCTCACCAAGCAGGGTTACACGGAGATACCGCCGACGGAGGAAGGTGTCCGGCGGCTGGTGCGCGAGCTGGTCGTGGACCATACGCTGGGATAGCAGACGGAAGGCAGAGGTCAGAGGTCAGAGGTCAGAAGTCAGAAGTCAGAAGTCAGAAGTCAGAAGTCAGAGGTCAGAGGTCAGAGGTCAGAAACAGGAGGCATGAAGTCAGGAATCGCGCGGCAGATGGCTCTCGGTTTGAACTTCTGACTTCTGACTTCTGACTTCTTACTTCTTACTTCACTTCGCGGAGCAACGATGATTCCAGTGAATCGCAGCGGCGACGTCTGGGTCTTCGCCGAACAGGAAGACGGCAGCCTGCACGACGTGGCGCTCGAACTCTGCGGCCGGGCCCGCGAGCTGGCGGACCGCGTCGGCGTGCAGGTCGGCGTCGTGCTCGCGGGCTGGAACGTGCGCGAACTCGCGTACCGCCTGATCCAGCATGG
Organism: uncultured Planctomycetales bacterium; assembly: GCA_964394415.1. Classification (GTDB taxonomy): domain Bacteria; phylum Planctomycetota; class Phycisphaerae; order UBA1845; family Fen-1342; genus JAGVEP01. The sequence goes on along the minus strand of CAYMXT010000027.1, from coordinate 15,069 downwards.
GGCCGATAACGTCTACCTGGTCGAAGAGCGAAAGCTCGAACACTACCTCACATTGCCCTACGCCCGCGCCGTCTGCACGCTGATCGAGAAGCACAAGCCGCAGATCGTGTTGTTCGGGGCGACGCCGCTGGGGCGCGACTTGGCTCCGCGCATCGCTTCGCAGATGCGTTGCGGCCTGACCGCCGACTGCACGGACCTCGACATCGCCGACGTGTACGACCCGCCGGCCAAGACGACGCACAAGAACCTGTTGCTCCAGATTCGCCCGGCGTTTGGCGGCAATATCATCGCCACGATCATCAACCCCGAGCGCTGGCCGCAGATGGCGACCGTGCGTGAGGGTGTCATGCCGCTGCGCGAGCCGAACATGCAGCGCAAGGGCGAGATCGTCGCCGAGAAGGTTAAGTTCGACGAGGGCGACTTCGCCGTCCGGCTGGTCGAGTGCCACCGCGAGCCGCGGAAGGTAAACCTCAAGGGCGCCCGGACGATCGTCGCCGGCGGCGGCGGCGTCGGCAGCAAGCAGAATTTCAAGGTGATCCACGACCTCGCGGGCGCCATCGGCGGGGCGGTCGGCGCGTCGCGGGCCGCGGTGGACGGCGGCTTCATCGACAAGGCCCACCAGGTCGGCCAGACCGGCACGACGGTGCGGCCCGCGCTCTACGTCGCCTGCGGCATCAGCGGCGCGATCCAGCACCGCGCCGGCATGGAGGAGTCCGCCAAGATCGTCGCGATCAACTGGGACAAGGAAGCCCCGATCTTCGGCGTGGCGCATTACGGCATCGTCGGCGACCTGAACCAGGTGATCCCGATGATGGTGAAAGCGATTAAGGAAAGGCCGAAGGAGTAGCGAGCGCAGCGAGCAAGTAACCCCCTCCCTTTTAGGGAGGGGGCAGGGGGAGGGTCGTATGGATCACAGAAGACACCCGACATCACCGACGACCATCCAACGTGCCCGCCAGCTTCGGCGTGAAATGACATTCGCCGAAGTGCTGCTCTGGAATCGGTTGCGCGCGGGCCAGTTGGACGAGATGCGGTTTCGCCGCCAGCATCCGGTTGGTCCGTACATTGCGGACTTCTACTGCGCCAAGGCCAAGCTGGTGATTGAAATCGACGGAATGAGCCATGAAGACCGCGCGGCGTACGACGACGACCGAACGCGGTTCCTTGCTGCCGCGGGGCTGCGTGTAGTGCGTTTCACCGACGACGAAGTGCTGCAAGACCTGAACCGCGTGGTGCAGGCGATTGCGTGTGAGTGTGGACTGGAGGTTTGAAGAACCCTGCCCCTGCCCCCTCCCTAAGAGGGAGGGGGGTTGAGGATGAGCGATGCCCAATTTCTTCACCGACAACGACGACATCCGGTTCCTCTTCAACCACCTCGACCTCGCTGAGCTGGCCCGCGTGCAGGAACGCGACTTCGCCGATGCGCAGGCCGGCGTCGATTACGCCCCCGCCGACGAGGCCGACGCGATTGACAACTACCGCCGCGTGCTCGAAATCGTTGGCGACGTTGCGGGCAACATCATCGCCCTGCGGGCCGAGCAGATCGACGCCGATGGCAATACGCTCAACGAGGACGGCACCGTCACCCTGCACCCGCTGGTCGCGGACAACCTCCGCCGCCTCGCCCAGGCCGACCTGATGGGCTTCACGCTGCCCCGCAAGTACGGCGGCCTGAATTGCCCCAACCTGGTCTACTCGATGGCCATCGAGATGGTCAGCCGGGCCGACGCCTCGCTGATGAACATCTTCGGCCTCCAGGGCATCGCCGAGACGATCAACGCCTTCGCCGACGACGCCATCAAAGACGAATATCTGCCGCGTTTTTCCCGCGGCGAGCTCACGGGCGCGATGGTCCTGACGGAGCCCGACGCGGGCAGCGACCTCCAGGCCGTGCGCCTCAAGGCGATTCAGGACGACGACGGCCGCTGGTATCTCCGCGGGGTGAAGCGGTTCATCACCAACGGCTGCGGCGAGGTGCTGCTGACGCTGGCCCGCAGCGAACACGACATCGCCGACGGCCGCGGGCTGAGCCTGTTCATCTCCGAGCGCAACCCGCGCATCCGCGTGCGACACCTGGAGCACAAGCTCGGCATTCACGGCTCTCCGACGTGCGAGCTCGTGTACGACGACGCCCCCGCGAAGCTGATCGGCCAGCGGCAGCGCGGCCTCATCACCTACGTCATGGCGTTGATGAACGGCGCCCGCGTCGGCATCGCCGCGCAGTCGCTGGGCATCGCGGAGGCCGCCTTTCGCCTTGCCCGCCTGTACGCGAATTCGCGCAAGCAGTTCGGCGGGCCGATCGAGCGGCTGCCGGCGGTCGCCGAGCTGGTGACGGACATGAAGATCGCGGTCGAGGCGGCCCGGGCGCTGACGTACGAGACCAGCCGCGTCTGTGACCTAGAGAATAGCAACAACATCGTGCTGGAGTTCCACCCCCCCACCGATCCGGCCGAGACGAAGCGCCGCAAGGAAGCCGCCCGTGTCTACAAGCGGCTCAACGGCATGTTGACGCCGATGGCCAAGTACTACGCTTCGGAGATGTGCAACCGCGTGGCGAGCGACGCGCTTCAGGTGCTCGGCGGCTCCGGCTACATGACCGACTACCCGGCCGAACGCTACCTGCGCGACGCTCGCATCACCAACATCTACGAGGGCACGAGCCAGCTCCAAGTCGTCGCGGCGGTGCGCGGCGTGTGCTCAGGGGCGTTCGAGAAGCGCATCGCCGAGTTTGAGGTGTTCGAGTACGCGGACCCGCTGCTGGCGGAGTTGAAAGCCAAGCTCGTCGCCGGCCGCGAGCAGGTCTTAAGCGCGATTGCGTTTGTGAAGGGCCAGAGCACGGAGTATATGGATCTGGCGGGGCGCAAGCTCGTCGATGCCGCGATCGCGGTTTACGTGGGACACCTGTTCTTGCAACAGGCGCGCGGCATGAATACCGCAGCTCCGGACGCCCCGCGCGCCCGCAAGCAGCGTGTGGCCCGCCGCTTCATCGAGATCGAAATGGCCAGGGTCGGCCTGAACTGTGGCCTGATCTGCACTGGCGATCGGTCGGCGTTGGATGAATACGCCCTCATCGCCGGCCCCGTCCCCGCGAAGGACTGAGCGCGTCCGGCGGCGTGCCATTCAGAGCCGCGCAGCGTTAGCGAGCCCGTTGCAGTGCGCCCTCACGCCGTCACTCCCAGCCGCCCGCGCAGGTTGTCGAGCACGTTCATGAAGTTGATGAACGCGTCGTAGGGAGAATCGTACGGATTGAAGTACTCATGCACCTGCCCGTCCGCGAAGTGCTTCGTGGACATGTAGTAGAAGTGATCCGAAGTCTGGAGCCGGCGCCAATCGTGCAGCAGGGCCTCGTCGCCGCGCTGTTTGACGGCCGGTTCGAGGCGGTAGAGTTCATGGAGCGCGTTCGACTGCATGGCGTTGCCGAGCCACGCCGACAGGTCGCGCTCGGTATCGGCCCAGGAGATCATGTGCGGCACGTCGTAGTTGCCGCGCGCGGGGTAGGCGGCGGCGCATTCCGCCGGGGTCTTGAAGTCGTTGTGGGGGTGGGCCAAAATGGCCGCGGGCAGGTGGCGCAGAAATTCGAAGATGCCGGTGTCCGCCCACTGGTGTTCGCCGAAGGTCTCGTAGTCCAAAAAGAGGTTGACCACGTCGCCGTGACCATTGGTCTGTTGTACCCACTGGGCGAACTTCTCCGTCGTCAGCGGCCACTCCGCCCAGTCGCGGCGACTGAAGCGAAACGCGAGGTCGTCGGACAGGCGGTAGTTCTTGAGCAGCAACTTCACGTCGGGCAGATGCGGCGGCGTGTAAAGCTGCGCCGGGGAGCGGAAGCCCAGCAGATGGTCCGCGCCCTCGCAAAGCACCGCCCGGTACCCGAGGTCGGCCGCCGCACGGGCCACGGCGTTGTTGTAGATTAGTTCTGTATTTCGAAACACGGTGGGGCGCTGGCTAAAAAGGCGCTGCATCAGGCGCGCGTGCAAATCGACCTGCTCATTGAACTCAGTGCGGGAGTACAGAAAGGCAAGCGAGTGGTAGTACGTCTCCGCCAGAAACTCGACCGCGCCCGTTTCCGCCAGACGGCGGAAGGAGTCCAGCGTTTCCGGCAAGAAACGCTGGAATTGCTCCACGGCCAGCCCGCTGATGCTGAACGCCACGCGAAAGCGGCCGCCCAGCCGTTCGAGCAGCTCCAGCAGCACCGCATTGGCCGGCAGGTAGCAGCGCTGGCCGACCTTGCGCAGGAGTTCCTGGTTGACGGGATTGTCGAAGTAGTCCGCGCCCCGGTCGAAGATGCTGAATCGCCGGAGCCGGAAAGGCTGATGGACCTGGAAGTAGAAACAAACCGACGCCATGGTGCCTGCTAGCCGACCCCGGAGCCCAACGCCGCCTGGTAGACCTTCAGGCAGTTGGCGGCTGCGTCGGCCCAACTGAAGCGGCGGACCTCGATGCTGCCGTGGTCGCGCAGGGTGGCGTGCAAGGGCGGGTGGCGCAGGACCGCCACGATCTTGTTCGCCATCTCGTCCACGTCCCAGAAATCGACCTTCAGCGCGTGCGTCAATACCTCCGCGACGCCGCTCTGTTTGGAAATCAGGACGGGCACGTCGTTCGAGAGGGCCTCCAGCGGCGTGAGCCCGAACGGCTCGGAGACGGAGGGCATGACGTAGAGGTCCGCCATCCGAAAGACCCGTCGCACGTCATCGCCGCGGAGGAAACCGGTGAAAAGGACTTTGTGTCCGATGCCCATTTCAGCGGCCAGCTCGATCATGCGGCGGGTCATGTCGCCGCTGCCGGCCATGACGAAGCGCACGTTGTCCATGACTTCGAGGACGCGCTTGGCGGCGGCCAGGAAGTATTCCGGCCCTTTCTGGAGCGTGATGCGGCCCAGGAAAAGGACAATCTTCTCGTCGCGCGTGATGGGCGGGATCGGCGGCAAACCGGCGCCGCCGTTGTCATCAATCGCGTTGTAGACGACCTCGACCTTGGCCGCGTCCACGCCGTAGTGTTGAAGGATGATGTTCCGCGTCAGGTGGCTGACGGCGATGATGCGGGTGGCGGCGTGCATTCCGGCCCGCTCAACCTCGTAGATGGGCTGGTTGACGTTCAGGCCCGAGCGGTCGAACTCGGTCGAGTGAACGTGCACAACCAAGGGCCTCCCGCTCTGCTGCTGGGCCGCGATGCCGGCCAGGTAGGTCATCCAGTCGTGGGCGTGGATGAGGTCGAACTGCTCACTGCCGGCGAGCGCACCGCCAATGTCCGCGTATCGCCGCACCTCCGCGAAAAGATCACCGCCGTAGGGATCGCCGGGACCGGGCGGAGTAACCACGGCCTGCGTGATGAGTGTGGTCGCCGCCCGCCGGCGTGTGGCTGCCCCAGGAGCCAGCCGCCCGCCGGGGATGGGCGGGCCGATCGCGTCGTCGTCGGACGAGGCGGCAGTGGGCCGCGCGTAGGGCGTCAGATCGGCTGGGATGGCGCGAAACTGCGTATGGGCGAAGAGGCCGCCGGCACCGGCGAGCTGGCCAAGGTCGGGTCCACGGGTGGTGACATTGGCCGGCGAGAGGATTTGCACGTGGCTCGGTGCGTCCGACGACACGGCGCGGGGCAGGACGAACAGCACCTCGGTCCCGAGGCGGTCCAGCGCCCGCGTGAGGCCGAAGCAGGCCGTGCCGAGGCCGCCGCTGATGAAGGGCGGAAACTCCCAGCCCAACATGAGGACTTTCATGCAGGACCTCGCGTGCGCGTGCTTTCTACGGCTCCGCCTGGTTGAGGGCTGACCTCGGCAATTGTGTCCATCGGGTGCCGATCCGGAGTGCGAAGCAGCGCCCGGTGGACGAATGCGCGGATCGACGCCGGGTGAGGAAGCTAACGGCGGGGGCTGAGCCTGTCAATGTCGTGTCGCCGAACGGGTGCCGGGCTGCCGGGCTGCCGGGCAGGCGTGTGATCATAGCGCCCCGTATGAGCAGGAATTTCACGGCGGGCCGAGCCAGTCGTGGCGGCCAAGTGGTCGGCTTCAGCCGGTCAGATTCAGCCCCATGCGTCGCGCTCACCTCGACGCCGTGAGAGCCACTTCTCGCTTGCGTCACACCCCAAGGGCGCGATATACTGCCGTGGTTGGACACAAGTGGGTCGAAGACTCGCACCTCGAGGCATCTGGGAAGGAGAGCAGTAACCGGCGCATCGTGTCATGCGTATGTCGTGGGTCAAATGAGGTGGGATGCCTGCCTGCGAGGGGCGCACATCCCAGTGAATCTGATGAAGAAACGCGGGCTGGCACGGACCTGCGCTGCCTGATGTAAGTCACGGTGATGTAGACAGTTGCGCCTGATGGGATGCGCGAAAGTGGGACGCAGCGATCAGACTGCAAAGATGAAAGAGGGTGCGCGATGAGAGTAACGAAATGGCTGGCTTGTGTGGTTGGGTTAACGGCCGCTGCCGCGGCGCTTGGACAGATCAACGTCGGCTCGGACGGTTCCGACGGGCCGCTCAACATCACTGCAAACACCGTGATTGACCTATCGCTCGCGCCGACGGCGTCCTGGGACGCGCCCGCGCCACAGCCCGGTTACGGCGTCTACGACCCCAACATGTGGGCCGTGGTCTTCAAGTACAGCTCCGTTAACGTCGCGGCCGGCAAGGTGGTTACGTTCAACAACCACCCTTCTAACGCACCGGTCGTCTGGCTGGTTCAGACCGACGTGAATATCTACGGAACGGTGTCGCTCAATGGTGCTAACGGCCACGCGTACTACGATACCGCCAGTTGTGCGGTGCCGGGCCCCGGCGGATTTCGCGGCGGACGCGGGTGCCCGTCCGGCGCTCCGTCGAGCGCGCGCGGCGGCGGCTTCGGACCCGGCGGCGCCGCCCCGGATAACGGAGCCATTGCGTCCGGGGGCAGCTACGGGAGTGCTGGTGCCGGTACGAAGGCCGGACCAACCTATGGCACCGCGTTGGTCAAACCGCTCGTCGGGGGTTCGGGCGGCGCGGCGGCGGCCTGTCCGTCGGGGGGCGGCGGCGCCGGCGGCGGCGCAATCCTGATCGGGGCTAACATCGCCGTGCATCTGCGGGGGAGTTGCATCGTGCGCGCCAACGGGGGCGCTGGCGTCGGCGGCGGGGGTTACCAAGGCGGTGGCGGTTCGGGCGGCGCTATTCGGCTGGTATCCGACGTGATCGATATTGCGTCCAATGTAACGTTCGAGGCGATCGGCGGATATGCGGGTTACGCCGGAGGAATGGGCCGAATTCGAGTCGAAGGGAACAGCATCACGCCGAGTTTTCCGTGCAATCCGGTGCCGTCCGCAGGACTGCCCGAGACGATCTGGCCCGACGCGTCGACGCCGCGCATCCGCAGCCTGACGCTGGACGGGCAGCCGGTGTCCCTGACGCCGTGGGGCGGGCTGATCTACCCCTATGTCGACCTGGTTGGTCAATTCCCGGCCAGCTCGGTGCTGGTGTTCGAGCTGGCCAATATCCCGACCACTTGGGTGGTGAAAACGCGCGTCACCCCGATGATCGGCGACAGCACTACGGTGACCGCGAGTTACGTGTCCGGCGACGAGCTGCTCTCAACCTGGCAGGCCACGCTCCCCATGTCCAGCGGGGTGGCGGCGATCCAGGTGCGTGCGGCGGCACAATAGGGGGACGAAGACGATGGTGTCTCGATTGGCGATGAGTGCCCACAGCGCCCGCCGGCCCGCAGCGGTTGTCCGCGCGAGCTCGTGGGCCGTGCTGCTGCTGTTCAGCGCGCTGGGCCGCCCTGCGCCGGCCCAGCCGGACCCGAACGCCGCGTATGTTTCGTGGGCGTTTACAGTGCAAAACGATCCCGATTCCCCGGGATACTACTCGCGTGCGTTCACCGTGTGGCAAGATACGGAGGAGCTGGTAGAGCCTTGGTCGCGCGCGTTCACCGTGTGGCAACACACGGATGAGCCGGCTGAGCCGTGGTCCCGAGCGTTCACGGCGGAACTCAGCGGAATCGCCCCGGAGCCTTGGTCGTTGGCCGTGACCGAAATGGAGATCAGCCACTCGGGCCTGCGCGACGTGCGCAGCAGCGGCGAGTGCTGGGCGTACCCTGTGAGCGGGACGCCGGCGGTGCAGATGGCCGTGCTCAACGCCGGTCCCCCGCCGTTCGACCCGAACACTTGGGCGCCCGTGCATGGCTGGCAGGACAATCACCTGACGACCTCCTTCGCGTGCGGGCAGGTCCCCGACCCATTGGCTGAGCCGTACGTCGGGGCGCTGTGGTTCATTAACTTCTCGGACGAAGTGACGCTGAACAACTGTGAGTCCGCGTTCTACCGGTTCACGTTCACGTTGCCGTCCGGCTTTTATGACGAAGGACTCGAACTGGCAGTCAATGCGGATGACATGGCGGTCGCGTTCCTTAACGGACAGCCGATTTCGGCCGCGATGACGCTTGCCGACCTCGGCGTGGATCGGGTGGACGGCCAGAATCTGCCCGTGCTGACATGGCCGACCATGGACTCATGGACGTTGACGCAGCCGGAGTTGCTCGCTGCGGGCGAGAACGAGTTGGTTTTCGCCGTCATGGGCGACGCGAGCACGCTGGAACCGACCGGCCTGGAATTTCGCGCCACCGCCTGGTTCGACTTGCGCGGAGATCTCAATTGCGACGCCGCGGTCAGCTTCGATGACATCAACGCGTTTGTATTGGCGCTGTCCAATCCGGCCGGCTATCCGGTCGCGTACCCCGCGTGCAATTTGATGAACGGCGACTGCAACGCCGATGGCGCCGTCGATTTCGACGACATCAACGACTTCGTCGCGCTCCTGAGCGGCTCCTGAGCCCCGGATTGGGCGGCATAACGGTTGCGCCGGGCGCCGGCCGCCCTCCGACGCGAGTTGCCGTTGGTAGCCAGGGGTGCAGCCCCCCGCCGCCCGCGGACCGGAGAATCGTCGCAATTCGGGGTTGAACCAGTGGCGTAACCCGCCGGGCCATGATATCTTATGGCGCGTATCGTTGGTCGGTGGGCCGCGCTGTGCTACGCGCGCCGCCAGAAACTTGTGCCCGCGACGGTCACCTTTCGCGTGCATAAGGGTGTCTGGGTGCGCGAAACGCCGCGGCGGAACCGACACACGCGCGGATTGGCTGCCACCGGCTGAGCACGAATCGGCCGACGCAGCGACGGCGTAGTCGATCGACGGAGTTTTGAGTGGCCGCAACGCTCAGGGTGCATATCATCGCGAAAGAACTCGGCGTGCCGAGCAAGGCCATCATCGAGAAATGCCACGCCGAGGGCATTGAACTCAAGAACCACATGGCGGCCATCTCCGTCGGGCTGGCCGAGTCCATTCGGGAGTGGTTTAGCGTGGGGGACGATGTCACTTCGATCGAGACGGCTGAACGGGTCGACGTCGAAGAGGTCCGCAAAACCCGCCGCAAGAAGGCAAAGGACGAGCTGCCGGCCGCCGAGACTGCCGCCGCTGAGGCCGAGCCCGCGATCGCGACGGCCACCCTCCCTGAGTTGGTCGAACCACCCGCGGCGGATGCCGCTATCCCGGAAATCGTTGAGCTGCCTCCGCCGGCTCCGGTCGAGCTGCCGTTGCCAGTCGAGGAAATGTTGCCGGCCGCCACGGCTACGCCGACAGTCGCCGAGCCCCCTCCGGAAGCGCTCCCACCAACCGAGGTAGTCCCGGAAGTCATCGACCGCCCCGACGAGGCAACGGTCGAGGCCGCGCCGCCGCCCGCCGCCCCCCGGCGCCCACCCCCCGCGATTCTCCCGCCCATGCCGGTGACGCCGGCCGCACCGGTGCGGCCGGCTGGACCACAAGTCGTCCCCGCCCCGGCCGAACTGCGCGGCCCGAAGGTTGTGCGAATAGAAGCGCCGGAACCGGATCGCGCCCCGCGCAGTCGCCCTGCCGCGGCGCGCGGACCGCTCGATCGACCCGGACCGGCCGGCACCGCCGTGTCGCCCCCGCCGCGCCGCGGACGCGCCAAGAGCCGCAAGACGGAGGAAGAGGAAGCCGCGGCGGCGCGCTCGCGCAGCCCACGCCGGCACGGCACCGCGACCGAGGTTGACCAGCGGCTGCGCGAGTGGCGTGATCAGGATCTGCTGGAGCGGAAGGAACGCCTGGCGGCGGCGACCGGACACGGGTTGCGGGATCGCCGGGCCGCGGAGCGGCGGCGGCAGGCCGCGGTTCAGCCGGGCGCAGCGCCCGGCGCGCGGCGGGAGCCGGTGAGCGTTACGGCTCCACTGACCGTGAAGAGTTTCTGTGCGGCGGTGGGTTCCCCGTTCTCCGGGTTGGCGAAGAGACTGACTGAGCACACGGGGCGGCTCTGGACTATCAACCAGATGCTCGACGCCGAACTGGTCGAGTTGCTCGCCCTGGAGCTCGGCGTGCCGCTCAAGGTCGAGAAGGCCAAGACGGCGTACGAGCGGCTCGAAGAGGAGTTTGCCACGCGCGAGCGGAAGAACCTGGTGCCGCGGCCGCCGGTCGTGGCGATGCTCGGGCACGTAGACCACGGCAAGACCTCGCTGCTGGATGCGATTCGCAAGACGCACGTGGCCGCGGGCGAGGCCGGCGGAATCACGCAGCACATCGGCGCGTACCGTATCGATCGCGGGGACTGGCACGTCACCTTCGTGGACACGCCCGGCCACCAGGCTTTCACGGCCATGCGGGCCCGGGGCGCGCAAATGACGGACGTGGTGGTCCTGGTAGTGGCCGCGGATGACGGCGTGATGCCGCAGACCGTGGAGGCCATTGCCCACGCGCGCGCCGCGGGCGTCGCCATCGTGGTGGCGCTCAACAAGATCGACATGCCGGGGGTGGACGTGAACCGCGTCTACGCCCAGCTCGCCGAGCACGACCTGACGCCCGCCGAGTGGGGCGGCCACACGGACGTCATCAAGACCAGCGCCATCACGGGCGAAGGCATCGACGAGTTGGTCGCGCACTTGAGCACGCTGAGCGAGCTGCTCGAGCTGCGGGCCGACCCCGACGTGCCGGCCCACGGCGCGGTCATCGAAGCACAGGTCCGCGAGGGCCGCGGCGTGGTGGCTGAGGTGCTGGTGCGCGAGGGCACGCTGCGCACGGGTCAGTTCGTGGTGAGTGGCGCCGGGGCCGGGCGGATTCGGGCGCTGCGTGACCACAACGGCCGCGTGATTACCACGGCTGGTCCGGGCACGCCGGTCGAGGTCTCGGGGTTGGACGAGCTGCCCATCGCCGGCGACCGACTGTACGTCGTCGAGAGCTTGTCGAAGGCGAAGGACATTGCGACCGAGGTGCGGCAGCAGCGGCGTACGGCCGCCCTGGACACGACGCCACGGACGCGGACCCTCGAGGCGCTGGTGCAGCGCGAAGCAGCGGGCGAGGTCCCGGTATTGAACGTGATTGTCCGGGCGGACGTGTCCGGTTCGGTTGAGGTGTTGAAGCAAACGCTGGGCGAGCTGCCGGCGCAGAAGGCGCGCCTTAACGTCCTGCACGCCGCGGTCGGCGCGGTCACTGAAGCCGACGTGAACCTCGCGAAGGTCTCCGGCGCGATGGTGCTTGGGTTCCACGTGGTGCCCGAGGAACCGGCGCGGCAGCTTGCGGAGCAGCTTGGCGTCGAGGTGCGGCAGTATCGCGTGATCTACGAGATGCTGGACGACCTGCGCAAGGCCCTGGCCGGGCTGCTCGAACCGACGCTCCGCGAGGAGCTGCGGGCGAGCGTGGAAGTGCGGCAAGTCTTCAACCTGTCGAAGTTCGGGACCGTCGCGGGCTGCTTCGTGACGGATGGCACGGTCGCGCGGAGCCACCGGGTGCGCGTCGTGCGCGACGGCCGGGTGGTCTGCGAAGGCAAGGCGATTGCGTCGCTCAAGCGGTTCAAGGACGATGCCCGCGAAGTGCGGGCCGGCATGGAGTGCGGCCTGAAGATCCAGGACTTCGACGACATCAAGCCGCACGACGTGATCCAGAGCTACGACACCGTTGAGGAGGCCGCCGTGCTGTAGGCGGGGGCGCAGGTGGGTGGAACACAGGCGATTCGTCTGTGAAAGTGGAGCACAGACGATCCGTCTGTGAAAGTGGAGCACAGACGATTCGTCTGTGAAAGTGGAGCACAGACGATCCGTCTGTGCGGCGAGCGACAGTCCCGACCGCGTGTGTTGCCCGGTGCAGGAGACCTGATGATCGTGGGCATCTTGCGGGTGCGACTCGGCGTGTTCGAGGCCCGCAACCTCAAGGACAAACGCCGCGTCATCAAGGGTCTGAAAGACCGGCTCGCCGCCCGGCACAACGTCTCCATCGCCGAGGTGGACGACCTCGATCACTGCCAGGCGGCGACGTTCGGCCTGGCGATGGTCGCGAACGAAACGCGGTTTGTGGAGAGCGCGCTGTCGAAAATCGTAGACGAGATTCGCGCCTGCCCGCACACTTCGTTATTACATTATGAACTGGACGTGCGCTAGGCGCAACGAGATCAGCGTGTCGCGACGCTCTGAGCGAGTTGGGCATCTCATCCGAACGGTCCTCGCGGAAGCGATCCGCGACCACTTGGCCGATCCGCGCATTCCGCTGATTACGTCGCTCACGAAGGTCGAGGTCAGTGAAGACCTGGAGGCCGCGTGCGTTTACGTGAGTGCCCTCGGCCGCGACACGGAACGGAAGCTCTGCTTGCGGGCGCTCCAAGGCGCGGCCGGCCGTTTGCGGCGTTTGCTGGCACCGGAATTGCAGTTGCGCAAGGTGCCAACGCTGGTCTTTCGGCTCGACGACTCGATCAGCCGTGGGTACGAGACCGCCGCGGCGATTGAGCAGGCCATGCGGGAGCTGGGCGAAGTGCCCGAGTGGGAGCGGGCGGACCGGGCAGAAACGGATTCAAACGACGATCCACTCGGCGAGCCCGGCGATCCGAACGAAGCTGGGGAAGACTCGACGGGGCCACGGCACGGGCTGCCGCCGGCTGCCCCGCCGCAAGAGGAGGACGCCTGAGCGATGAGGGGTGCCACTGAATGTGCCAAGCGTCTTAAATCGGCGTTCAACTCGCTGCGCAACAAGCTCGGCAAGGTCGGGCCGCTGCCCGTGACGGACCCGATCACGCAGTTGATCCTCGGCGTGCTGTCGCGTGATACCCCGGAGTCGCGGGCCAGCGAGGGGCTGGACCGGCTGCGCGGGATGGTCGTGGACTACAACGAGCTGCGCGTGATCCCGCCCATCGAGCTGGCCGGCGTGCTGCACGATTTTCCGGATCACCGCCTGAAGTGTGAGGACATCTCGCGGGCTTTGAACACGATTTTCGCGGCCGAACACTCGGTGTCGCTGGAGCGTGTGTCCGGCCTGCCCAAGAAGGACCAAAGCGCGTACCTCGACAAGATCGACGGCCTCGATCCGTACACGCGCGCTCGCATTCGGCTGCTGGGGCTGCGCATTCACGCGATCCCTCTGGACGAAGCGATGTGGGCCTACGCCCGCTCCGCCGGGCTGGTGGACGGGCATTGCTCGCTCCTGGAGGCGCAGCAGTTCCTCGAGCGCACGGTCGCCGAGGACGATGCGCTGGAGTTCGTGGCTCTCATCAAGAAGCACGCCTGGGCCGAGTGTGGCGCCGCGGTGCGAAAACGCGAGGTCGAGCGCATCTTGAGCGTCCCCCCCGATCGGACCAGCCGCAACATGTTGCAGGCCATCACCGGCGGAACCTCCAGCCTCGCGGACGAGTTGGCGGGGCCAGGCCCGGTCCCGGCAGAGACCGCAGCAGTCGAACCGTCCACGCCGACAGCGCCGCCCAGCGCGGCCAGTGAACGCAGCGGGAAACGCCCGGCCGCGGTTGCCGCGAAGTCGCCCAAGGCCGCGGCGAAACCCGCCCCGCCGAAGCCGGGGCGCGCGCGCAAACGCGAGCGCCGCCCGGCACGCCGCGCGAAATCGGCGTGAGGCACACTGGGCGACGCACGGCTTGGCGCTAGTCCCTGGTCCGAATTGCCCGCTATCATGCCCGGATTCAGGTTCGGCCTGTGCGCACGGCACGCGCGGCAACCCCCGCACAGCGCGGACGCGATCGATCACGGAGGACCAGGACGTGCAACGCACGACACAGCGGCACACGGATGGGTTCACACGAGCGCTGCTCCGGCGCGCCGTTCACCGCCAGCGGTCGGTGCGGTGCCTTGTTGCCGGCCTCCTGGCCCTCGCGCTCGTGCCGGTGAACCAGGCGGGCGACGACCCCCTACCGCCACAGACGCTAACCCCGCTCGCGGGCATTCGCGGGGCCACGCCCGCCGAGCCGGCGACCGCGTGGACCGGCCCGCTGAACGCAGCCGCCGCCGACCGCATGGAAGCCGCGCGGCGACACTTGGAAGCGCGCGACTTTGCCCCCGCGGCTGCCGAAATCGACGCGGCTCTGCACGCGGCCGACGCCCCCACGTATGAACTGCTGTACCTGCTCGCGGAAAGCAAGCTGACGCTGAGCCGGCTCGGCGAAGCCCGCCTTGCAGCGGAGCAGGCGTTGGCCGGCCGGCCGCAGGCCGTTGACGCACACCTGCTGCTCGGCCGCCTGCACCGGCGCGCCGGCCGCGCGCCCAGCGCCCTGGCACATCTCCGCAGCGCGACGCTCGGCGAGCGCACCGAACCTGAGAATCCGAACGTCACCGTCGCGTGGTACGAGCTGGCGACGCAGCTCGCGGAAGCGCAGTTCTGGGTCGCGGCCGCTGAGGCACTCGGCGAGTTCGACCGTCGCATCTGGGCGGAACATCCGGCGGATCGGAACACCGAGGCTGTGGCCGCAATCCTGAAGCAGCACCCCTATGGCGGCATCGAGCAGCAACTCGACCTGCTTCAGCAGGCCGGTCGGCTGGCGGAGCGGGCGGCGGCGGCCGAGTCGGCTTGGCGGCGGCGGCCCGCGGAGCCGTATCTGGAACGGCTCTACGTGCGGACCTTGCTCGACGCCGGGCAGGCCGCGGCGGCATTCGAGTTCTGCCGTGCGCAACTGGCGGCGACGACGCCGGGCGAGTCCCCGGCCGCACGTCTGAGCTTGGCGCTGGAGACCGCGCGGGCAGTCGGGCGGTTGGACGCGTGGGTAGAAGAAATCGCATCCGAACTTGAGAGCGGCAAGGACGCGGACCTCACCTCCGTCACCAAGATCAGCTGACCCGGCCG
>CAYMXT010000026.1:0-27409 GCA_964394415.1 uncultured Planctomycetales bacterium | reverse complement strand
AGCGCAGGTGGGGGCGCACCATCAGAACGCGAAGCGCAAGCGAGCGCAGGGGGGGCGCACCATCAGAACGCGAAGCGCAAGCGAGCGCAGGTGGGGGCGCACCATCAGAACGCGAAGCGCAAGCGAGCGCAGGGGGGGGCGCACCATCAGAACGCGAAGCGCAAGCGAGCGCCTACTCAGCGCAGCGCTCGCTTGCGCGTCGCGTTCTGAGTCGTCGCCCCCCAAAGTCACAAAGACGACAATTCGGGTCTATTACTCCGTAGTATGCCGTCCGCGAACCGCGCGCCGGTAGTCGCGGCGCCTGTCGGGCGCGGACCAGGACGGCGTTGGACAGCTCCCTGGGCTGCGCCGCGGTAAGAAAGGGGATCGCAATGATCAGGCTACGAGTTGCGGTTCGGGGGACAGTGTGGGTACTGCTGTCACTGGCGGTGACGGTGCGCGCACAAACGCCGCTCGGCAGCGCGTTCACCTACCAGGGGCAGCTCCGGGAAGCCGGCGCACCGGTCAGCGACTTCGCCGACTTCAAGTTCAGCCTCTGGGACGCGCTCACCAACGGCAGTCAAATCGCGGCGACGCAGAGTCTCGGCAGCGTCGAAGTGACGAACGGGCTTTTCACCGTCTGGCTGGACTTTGGCTCCGCGGCGTTCGGGGGCGACGCCCGCTACCTGGAGATTGAGGTCCGCGTTCCAGCCGGCAGCGGGTCGTACACGTTACTCGCGCCGCGGCAGGAGATCGGCGCGGTGCCTTATGCGTTGTACGCGCTCGAAGCTCCGGGCGGAAGCAGCGATGCGGACACCGTGGACGGGTTTCACGCCAGCGGCACGCCCGTCGCGGGTAAGCTCTTGGCTCTGGACGCCGGCGCGAAGTTTCCCAACAGCGTCTTGAACACCGGGTCAGGAAACGGGCTCGACGCTGACCTGTTGGACGGGCAACAGGGCGTGTTCTATCGCGATGCGTCCAATCTGAACGCGGGCACCGTGCCCAGCGCCCGGCTCGCGGGCGCGTACTCCAACGCGCTCACGTTGTCGAACCCTACCAATGTGTTCGTGGGCGACGGGGCCGGCCTCACCGGATTGAACGCCGACAGTCTGGCCACGGGCACGGTGGCCGACGCCCGCCTGTCGTCCAACGTCGCGTTGCTGAACAACGCCCAGACGTTTGCGGGTGCGAAGACGTTCAGTGTGGCCCCGAGCTTCTCGGCGGCCGGCGCGCCGTTCTCGGTGACCAGCACGACGCTGGTGTCCAATCTCAACGCCGATCTGCTGGACGGGCAGACCGGCGCGTTCTATCAGAACGCGTCGAATCTCAACGCCGGCACGTTGCCCGACGCGCGCTTGTCCGGCACGTACTCGTCGGCGTTGTCATTCTCCAATGCCACCAACAGCTTCGTCGGCAGCGGCGCCGGACTCACGGGCTTGAATGCCGGCAACATCGGCACGGGTACGCTGTCCGACGCGCGCCTGTCCGCTAACGTGGCGCTGCTGAACAACAATCAGACGTTTTCAGGCACAAAGACGTTTTCCGCGGCCCCCAGTTTCACCTACGGCGGTGCGCCGTTTACCGTTTCGAGCCCGACCGTGGTGGCGAACCTGAATGCGGACCTGCTGGACGGCCAGAATGGGCAGTATTACCGCGACGCGACAAACATCAACTGGGGCACGTTGAACGACACGCGTCTGTCCTCCAACGTGGCCCTGCTGGACACGATCCAGACGTTTAGCGCGAACAAGTACTTCAGCGGCCGAGTCGGTATTGGGAACACGGCGCCGTCGTATCCGCTTCAGGTCGAGACGAGCTCGCTGACCTCCGCGATCTACGCGGATAACAAGGCTGGTTCCGGCAGCACGTACGGCATCTATGGCGAAAGCGACAGCACCGGCGGGTTGGGTGTCTACGGCCGCGCCACTGCGACCTCCGGCACCACCTATGGCCTTTACGGCCGGGCGGACAGCACCAACGGCCGCGGCGTGTTCGGGTACGCGGCGACATCCTCTGGCAGCAACAACTACGGTGTGTATGGTCAGGCTGACAGCCCTTCGGGCACGGCGGTGTGCGGCGTCGCGAACGCGACGACCGGTACGCCGTTCGCCATTCTCGGGCAGTGCAATAGCGCGACGGGCTACGCCGGCTACTTTGCGGGCCGCTCCTATTTCAGCGGCAACGTAGGCATCAACACGTCGACCCCTAGCTACCCGCTGCACGTCGAGACCAACGGCGAGCGGGCGATCTATGGCTACAACTATGCCGGCAGCGGCACCACCTATGGCATCTACGGCCGGGCTGACAGCGCGAGTGGCTGGGCCGGGTACTTTCAGGGTCGCGGCTATTTCACTGGCAACGTCGGCATCGGCACGACCACGCCCGGCTTGCCCTTGACTTTCGCAAACACCCTGGGTGACAAGCTCTCGCTCTACGGCCAGTCGGGCAACCACTACGGCTTCGGGATTCAGTCCGCGCTGCTCCAAATCCACGGGGATGCCTCCAACAGTGACATCGCGTTCGGCTACGGCACCAGCGCCGCCTTCACTGAGCGGATGCGAATCAAGGGCAACGGCAACGTGGGCATCGGGACCACGAGCCCAACCCAGCCCCTGCACATCAGTGGGGCTGACTCCAGCGGCGATGGCGTGTTGCGAGCCAACAACACGCAGACCGGCTCCGATGCACCCGCCATCTACGGCCGGACCGCGGTTACAACCGACTTTGGCGTTGGCGTTAAGGGCGTCGGCAACTACTTCGGCATGCACGGCGTGGTCGATTCCGGTGGCAGCACCACGTCGTATCCACACCGCGCCCTCTATGGGCAGGCGTCCGGCGGCACGACGACGAACTACGCCGTCTGCGCCGAAGCGTCCGGCGGCTCAACGGCCTACGGTATCTACGCGTCGGCTAGCGGCGCGACCACCAACTATGCCGGCTATTTCTCCGGCAACGCCACCGTCACCGGCACACTGTCGAAGGGCGGCGGTTCTTTCAAGATTGACCACCCGCTCGACCCGGAACACAAGTACCTCTACCACTCGTTTGTCGAATCGCCGGACATGATGAATGTTTACAACGGCAATGTTTCAACAGATGCCGGCGGCACCGCGACGGTGACGCTCCCCGACTGGTTTGAAGCGCTTAACCGCGACTTCCGCTACCAGCTCACGGTCATCGGCCAGTTCGCGCAGGCCATCGTCGCTGACGAGCTCCGCGACAACCAGTTCGTCATTCGGACGGACAAGCCGAACGTGAAGGTCTCGTGGCAGGTGACCGGCATTCGCCAGGATGCGTTTGCCAACGCCAACCGCATCCCGGTCGAAGAGGACAAGTCGCCCGAGGAGCGCGGCAAGTTTCTCCATCCCGCCGCTTACGACCTGCCTGAGGAGTTGGGCATTGACTACGACCGCAACCACGGGGAAACGAAGGGGCTGGAGAATCCGCCCCCAACCCCGCCAGAGGAACTGTAGGGTGCGTCCTCGACACACCGGCTTACGAAGGAGAGCGCAGCCATGCGCAACATACACGTCAAGATGCTTGTGGTTCTTCTGCTCGGAGGTGCGGGAGCCGCGCTCGCCGACTTCGACCTGAGTTGGTACACGATCGACGGCGGCGGAAACATGTGGTCCACCGGCGGCGATTACGAGTTGTCCGGCACGCTCGGCCAACCCGACGCCGGAGTCCTGACCGGCGGCGATTTCACGCTGACCGGCGGCTTCTGGCCCGCTGCCGTCCCGGCCTGCCTCGGCGACTGCAACTGCGACGGCGTGATCGATTTCAATGACATCAACGCCCTCGTCGCCGCGCTGAGCGACCCGGCCGGCGTGTGTTTCTTTCCAAACCTGGACATGAATCTCGACGGCATTGTTGATTTCGACGATATCAACCCGTTCGTCGCCATCCTGTCCGGCAGCGGCGCACCGTGCCCGTAGGACGCCCGTCGGTCTCGGCCGCGCGCCCCGCCCGAGTCGTCGGATTCAGCGCACCCAGCCTGAATCCCGCCGCTTGGGAGGGGTGCAGCGCCGCGCCGCGCGCCTCTTGGCCGGCTCGTAACCGGCACCGCTCACATTACGAGCGACGATCAGAACCCCGCACGCCAGTGCGGGGCCAGACGGCCCGCTCCCGGCGCGCCAGGACGTGGCGGTTTCGGCTGGTGGCGCTCAAGCCCCAGTCGCCCGGGCGGTGATTCTCGGCTTGAATCGAACAGGGCAATTAGGGTACACTTGTGCCTGTTACACGTCCGTGCGTGGCCGGGACGCCGCGTGACGTCCCGGGGGCACGCGCTCAAACTGAAGGGAGAGTGCGGTCATGAGATCAGGACATCTGTGGTCACAAGTATTGTTTATGTGGCTGGCGGCGTCGGCCGCGCAGACGCAGACCCCTCTGGGCACGGCCTTCACGTACCAGGGCCAACTCAAGCAGGCCGGGGCACCGTACAACGAGCCGGCCAACTTCGAGTTCCGGCTGTGGGACGCCCTGACCGGTGGAACCCAGGTCGGGCCGACGGTGGTGGCCAACACGGTCCCGGTCACGAACGGGCTGTTCACCGTCACGCTGGATTTTGGCGCGGGTGCCTTCGCCGGTGACGCGCGCTGGCTTGAGATCACCGTCAACGGCACGCTGCTCGCACCGCGACAGGCGCTGACGGCGACGGCGTACGCGTTGTATGCGCTGAACGGGCCGGGCGTCGGCGGCTGGGGTCTCACCGGCAACGCCGGCACCGACCCCTACGTGAACTTCCTGGGCACTACGGACAACCAGCCGCTGATTGTCAAGGTCAACGGCGAGCGCGTCCTGCGGCTGGCGCCAACGGCCGGCGTGCCGAACGTGATCGCGGGGTGCATCGACAACGGTGTGGGAGCGGGCGTCGAAGGTGCCGCGATTGGCGGCGGTGGGTTCTATTCTTTTTGGGGAAACTACGTGATGGGGGATTACGGGGTCGTCAGCGGGGGATACAGCAACCAGGCCGGCGCGGCTGACAGCACGTTTGCCACAGTCGGCGGTGGGACAGGTAACTACGCGACCGGAGTAGGGGCGACGATAGGCGGCGGAGGCTGGAATTCCGCGTCCGACGACTTCGCCACAATCGGCGGTGGAAACAGCAACGACGCGTCCGGCGAGCGCGCGACGGTCGGCGGCGGAAGTGCTAACTCCGCGACCGGATACCGCTCTGCCATCGGCGGCGGATCGGACAATATCGCCAGCGGGGAGTGGGCTGCGATCGCCGGCGGAGAAGCGAACAGGGCCGCTGCGCCGCACAGCACGGTCGCAGGGGGCTTGCTCAACGAGGTTCAGGATCAAGCCGATTTCGGCGTCGCCTGCGGTGGGTCAGGGAACATCGCGGGTGCGGAGTACAGCGCGGTCGGGGGGGGTTGGGTCAATAGCGCCCTGGGGTACGAGTCGGTTGTAGCCGGTGGTGCCAATAACCGGACGGAGACGACCGGCACGGCGGCAGCCATCGGCGGGGGCCATACCAACATCGCGATTGGGTCCTACGCCACGATTGGCGGAGGGTACTTCAACGTGGCAACCGGGTATTACGCCACAGTGCCGGGCGGTGACAACAACGCGGCGGCTAACAACCGGACTTTTGCGGCCGGCCACCGGGCGAAGGCCAACCACGTAGGCAGCTTTGTGTGGGCCGACTCGACCGAGGCGGACTTCGCAACGACGGGCGTGCAGCAGTTCCTGATCCGCGCGACGGGGAACGTGGGCATCAACACCAATGCCCCGACCTCTGCCCTTACGGTGCAGGGCGCGATTGAGTCGAAAGCCGGCGGATTCAAGTTCCCAGACGGGATCACGCTGGCGACGACCGCCGTCGGCGGCGACCTCACGGGGAACTTGCCCAATCCAACCCTTGCGGCCAACGCAGTCACCAGCGCGAAGATCCAGAACCTGACGATCGTGGCGGATGACATCGCGGCCAACACCATCACCGCCGCGAAGATCGCGGCCAACACCATCCTGCCGGGCAACATCGACCCGGTCGGGTCCGTCGCCCGTCAAGCCATCATGTCCAACGGCGTCGGCAATCCCTGTACTTGGGACAACCCGGCCCCGGGCGGCGCGGCGGCCGGCGACCTCGGTGGGAACTACCCCAACCCGACTGTCGACGGCCTGCAGGGGAAGCCCGTAGGAAACGTAGCGCCCGTCAACGGCGAGGTCTTGAAATGGCAATGGAGCGGATTGCAGTGGGAGTGGCGGCCGGGGACCGACAACAACACGACGTACAGCGCGGGTGTGGGCCTGACGCTGGCCGGCAATCAGTTCTCGCTCGACTTGGCCTACGCTGACGGCCGGTACGTCGACGAAGGCCAAGCTGCCGGCGGCGACCTCACGGGCGCATACCCGAACCCGACGATCGCGAACGGCTCGGTCAACAGTGCGAAGATTCTCGATGCCAGTGTGGCCCTGGACGACCTGGCCGGTAACTCGGTGAACAGCGCGAAGATCGTCGATGGCACTGTGGCCCTGTCCGACCTGGCGAACGGCTCGGTGAACAGCGCTAAGCTCGTGGACGGGGCCGTGATATTCAGCAAGCTCAGCGACCCGCTGAATATCGGCACGACGGCCTGGGACTGGGTTCTGACTACCGGGAAGATCAACATCCAGACGACGGCCGGCCTCCCCGCGCTCGACATCGAGAACGCGAGCGCCACGGCCGTGGGCGACGCGCTGCGTGTGCGCTCGTCATCGGCCACGGCCGACCCCAACACGCACGCGCTGTCCGCCGCCACCGTCATGGGACGCGCGGCCCACTTCGAAAAGACTACCGACGACGACGAGTATGCTCTGTACGTATCCGCGCCGGCCGACGACGCCGAAGGCCTGTATGTCCGCGGAAACACGGTTGCCACCGGGACGAAGAGCGCCGTCATCCCGACATCACAGGGGCCGCAGCCGATCTTCTCCGTCGAAAGCCCGGAGGTGGAAATCTACGCTTCGGGCAGTGCGTATCTGTCAGGCGGCAGGGCCTACGTGGAACTGGATCCGCTTTTCACCGAGGCCGTCTCGCCGGATGTGGAGATTCGCGTGACTCTGACCCCGGTGGGCGGCTGGAGCGGGCTCTACCTTGAGTTCACGGGTCCGGAAGGGTTCATGGTCGCGTCGGCGGCTGGCGAGCCAAACGTCCGCTTTCACTGGATGGCATGTGGTCGCCGACTGGGGTATGAGGATCGGCCGTACGTGGCGATCCCCGATGCGAACCTGGATGCTGCGGTCCGCGAATACAATGAGCAGGGCCGGGCGGCGCGCCAAGCAGGCCGGTAGGCATGACACCCATGCGCCTTCGGATCGTTCTCATGGAAGGAGATTCGCATCATGACACCCCAACATATGCTGACGACGGCTGTGATGCTGGCCGCGATCTTCGGGGCCGCGCTGGCCGTTGGGCAAGACTACGCGGTCGACTGGTGGACCGTCGACGGCGGCGGGGACGCAGGGACCACCGGCGGCGATTACGAGTTGTCCGCCACCATCGGGCAGCCTGACGCCGGCGCGGTCATGACCGGCGGGGACTTCGAGCTGGTCGGCGGCTTCTGGGTCGCCGTCACGCCGGTCTGTCTCGGCGACTGCAACTGCGACGGCGTGATCAACTTCGACGACATCAACGCGCTCGTGGCGGCGCTGAGCGACCCCGACGGCGTGTGCTTCTTCCCGAACATCGACATGGACTTCAGCGGCGTGATTGACTTCGACGACATCAACCCGTTCGTCGAAATCCTGTCCGGCAGCGGCGGGCCGTGCCCGTAGTGGCGGATTCTCCGGCGCGCGCGGCTCACTCCGCGCGCCACCCTCCGCCGACGGCCGGGATCAGCGAATGCTGGCCCGCGCGTCGAAATCGTGGGCCCGGGCGCCGCCGGAGTCGGTGACGCGCCAGAGAAGCTGCGGGTACGGCGGATCGGTGTCGTCCTTGATGAAGACGTAGTCGATCCGCCCGCCGCGGAAGAACTCGTCGCACTGGGCGGTCGTCGCGGTGCTGCTGGCCCCAGCCAGCCGCTGGTAGCCCTGACTCAGCCCGCGACACTGGCACGAGCTGCCCTGGATGTCGCCAGGCACACGCCGGGCCGAGCCGAAGCCGAGCGCGGATGAGCCGGCCCGCCGGTCCGTTTCGTCGACGTAGTAGAATGAATCCTGCTCGCAGACGGGGTCCGCGAACTGCGTAGCGTCGCGGTTGCAGGGATCCTGCAAACTCTCGCTGACTTTCAGGGCCTGCCCCTCGGCGGTCGTGCCGGGGTTGTGGAACAGGATGAAGTTTGGGACCGGCACGGTCAGCCCGGAGCTGGTGAAGGCGTTGTCGTAGGTCGGGCTGGTGCCCTGGGCCGGACCGATCGCAGAGGCCAGCGACCGGCCGCCGCTGCCGCCGGCGGCACGGAACTGTCCTGCGCGGTGGAAGTAGATCAGGGCCGGGCCGGTGATGCAGTAGTTTCCGAAGGCGCGCGTCGAGCCGCGCGGGATGCTCTCATACCCGAAGGCGGTGTACAGCGGAATGTCGTCCTCGCAGACGGCCCCGTCGCGGTACTCGGTGCCGTTCACCAGCGCGATCAGCGCCAGGAAGTAATGCACGTACTCCTCAGATTGGTTACGCATAGAGATGCGGAGCAGCTTGCGGGCTTGCGGTTCAAGGCAGGGATCAGTCGCGACGCCATCTTCGCCGAGGGCCCCGCCGGTCTCGCGGCCGGAGGTCGTCGGCCCAGTGGCGCCGCTTTCGGGGTTGTAGGTGAGGAAGGGTGTGCCGAAGAACTCGAACGCGCTGCCGACCGACTTGCAGCCGACGCCACCCAGAACACCAAGCACCCCGAGCAGCAGCGTGCCGCCGCACCGCCAACCGCGCCGCATTCCACGCATACACTGGCTCCCAAGTTCCGGGCCAAGAACGACACCGCCGTGGCCGATGCCCGGCGGTCGCCCCCGTGGACCACAGCCCCGGAGACACAGGTCCGTTGGCAATATAGCCGCGCCCCAGGTGCCCGACAAGCCGCGCACCGCCCGCGGGGCGCGATTGCAACGCGACCCGTTTTGGGGGACACTGGCGCAGTCCGGTGAACCAACTATGAACGCAGACCAGGAACCCGCCGCCCCCGCCCGCCTCCTCATCGTCGATGACAACCCCCAGATTCTGGAGTTGCTGGAGGCGTACCTCGAGACGCTCCCGGTGCAGGTCCGGCTGGCGGCCAACGGCGAGGCCGCGCTCGCCGCGGTCGAACGGGAAGCCCCCGACCTCATCCTGCTCGACATCATGATGCCGCGGCGGAGCGGGTTCGAGGTCTGCCGCCTGCTCAAGGACGACCCGCGCTACCGCGATATCCCGATCATCATGGTCACCGCGCTGAACGAGGTCGGCGACATGGAGCGTGCCCGCGAGTGCGGCTGCGACGATTTCCTCAGCAAGCCCGTCAATAAGATCGAGCTGCTCACACGCGTACAGAACCTGCTCAAGATGCGGCAGCTCAAGCAGTCGCTCAATCGCCGCGGGGGCGGACCGGCGCCGGAGTGAAACGCACCGCCTCCGGGGGCAATCCCGCGTGCCGCAGGCTCTCGCGCACGCGTCGCACGTCGCTACGAAGCGCGCGCTGCGTCACGATTTCCTGAACGTACGCGGGGTCCAGTTGTCGATTCAACCGCAGGAGGTCGGCCAGTTCGTCAACCGGGCAATGCCGGCCCGCGATTCGCAGGGTCCCGAGGAAGTCGAGCTGGACGTCGTAGGATTGCGCCACCGCCGGACGCAGAACCATCTGCACGGGCGTATCCACGGGCGGAATCGCCGCGGGGTCGGCGGCAACCCACAGCTCTGGTCCCGCGCTGGAGTGTCCCCGCGACAAGCACAGCAGACTATCCGGAAAATCGACCAGCGCAACGCCGGCGCCCGACGCATCGGCCGCCAGCGACCCGTCCGGCAGCCGGATTGAGCCAGCGAAGACCCACGGCCGGGGCAGCGGACGGCGCCCGTACTCCACTTCGCGCAGCCAGTCGAACGCGTTCGCCGCACGCGGCTGGCCGTCCGCGGTCCATTCAAAGGCGATGTCTACGAGGTCGCCGGCGGGGCGTGAATAGGTCTCCGCCGCTTCATCCCAGCGTGGCGGATGACCGGGCGTCAGACCGATCAAGCCGAGGGCCTGATAGACGTGTGCCGCGGCGGGGACGCAACGCACGATGCTCTCGTGCTCCCGGCCGGACCAACAGGCGAGGAATTCGAGCGTCCCGGCCCGTAGTACGACGCGGGCCTCGACGCGCACCTCCCGTCGGGCCCAGTCGATCCAGACGCCGGGCTGAAACGGCCGCAGCGCTGTGCGCGGTTGCGACGTAGTCGGTTGGGTTTCCGGCGGCGCGGCGGGATTGTGTCGAGGTCCGACCAGGACCACGAGCGCGAGCAGCGCCGGCCAAAGTACTCGGGCATTGCGGCGGCGGCGGGCTGCGCTCAGCGTCTTACGATCCTGTGTGCGTGAACGTCGGGAAAGCCTCTTCCTCGGCTTCTTTCTGGATGATGATCTTGGTCTTGACGAGGATCAGCAGCGTACGCGTGTCCTTGATGGTGGTCTGGTTGCTGAAGGCCCGCTTGAGGACGGGGATCTTGCTGAGAATCGGTACGCCGGCGTCAACCTCGACCTCGCCGGCCTGCTTCAGGCCGCCGAGCAGCACGGTCCCGCCATCGGGGATGGAGACGGTCGTCGAGAGGGTCGCAAAGTTGTAATCGGGCAGCGAGATGAACGCGCCGGGCGAATTGCCGCTGGCCCGCTGGACCTCGAAACGCTCGAGGGTGGGCTCGTCGCGCTGCCGCACGTCCAGCGTCAGCGTCACGTACTTGCGATCGGCGCTGATCGTCCCGTCCACGAACAGGTACACGCCGCTGTCGGCCCGCGAGGTGATCGGGGCAAAACCGACCGCACCTTCGGCGAGCCGCGGCTCGAGACTGGAAACATACGTCCGCGAGCGACCTACCGAGATCGACGAGGCCTGGCCGTTGAACAGCACCAGCCGCGGCGCCTGCACGACGCTGGAGCGCGAATTGGCCTGCGTCGCCCGGATCAGAAAGTCCACCTGGATGTCGTCCAGGAACGACCCGGCGATGCTGAGAGCCGGGGCCACGCCCGCCCGCGTGGCAAACGAGCCCGGCACGCCCGTGCTGATCGCCGGCCGCGCGAGGTCCAGAGAGCTTTGCTGCATTCCAATCGGTGTGAAGTTCCCGCCGCTGGGGAGCAGGCCGCCCTCGGCCGGGACAAACGCGGCCTGACCGTAGGGCTGTTGCGGCACGCCGCCGGCGGTAAAAGGTTGCCCGAAAGCGGGGGAGCTCGCGTATGTGCCGATGCGCGAGTAGTCGCGCGGGATCAGGACGACGGCACCGGTGGCCGGGTCGGTGAGCACGCCCTGCGTGCCGGTGCCCTGGTCGTAGCCGGCGGTGCCCGCGTTGAAGACGAAATCCAGGTCGACGCCGAACTCTTCGAGGAAGTTTGAGATCACGTTCAGGAAGCGGGTTTCGACGCTGATTTGCAGGGCTTGCGTCTCGCGCAACTGGTCGAGCAGACTGTCCACCTGGCGGTGGGCGTCAGACGTGTTATAGACGATGAGTTGGCCTTGCAGCTCCTGGATGGACCCGTCCCCGCCGCCCCCGCCTTCACGCCAGGAGTCTGGCTCAACCGTCTGCTGGATGATCTCGACGATCTTCCTGACGAGTTCGTCGCGCGCCTGCCCGCCCTGCTGGCCCTGCTGCTGTTGCTGTTGTTGACCTTGCCCGAACATGCCGCCGCCACCACTGCCGCCCCCACCCCCACCGCCGCCGCCACTCCCGCCGCCCTGGTTGAGCCCCTGCGATACGTCGAAGCCGGAACTGCGGTCGGTGCGCGGGATGTCGATCAACAGGTCGCGGATGTCGTAGATCAGGGCCAGCTTCTCGCGGTCCAGCTTCTCCTTGCTGGCGATGCGGATCATCCCATCCCCGACCGCGTAGGCCAGCTTCACGTCCCCCCCGACCTGGCTCAGAACTTCGTTCAACATCGTGCGCACGGTCACGTTGCTGAGCTGAATGGTGACGGGATGATCGCGCTCGATGGCCCGGTCGCTCAGGTCGGTCCAGTCCACGGCCAGGTTCAGCTTGGTCATCTCCCCCAGCCACGCAATGAACTGGTCAAAGGCGGTCTCCTCAAAGCGCGCGTCCGGCAGGGTGGTCGAGAGCTGCCGCTCCAGCTCGACGTCGCCGATGTCACGTCCGCCGGTCAGCCCCAGCTTCGTGCGCCGGGCCGCCAACTCCAGCCAATTCCGCGGATACATCACATCGACGTCCCAGGGGATCAAGGCTTCCTCGGCGTTAATCAGCGCCTGCCGGCCTTGCGACGCCTTGTCGTCATACCAGCGCCGCTGCTCGTCAAACGACTCGAGATCCTCAGCCCAGTTGAGCTGATAGCGGGCCTCCGCGTTGCTCGGGTCGATCCGCAGGATCTCGCGCAGCACCTCCGCCGCCTCGCCGAACCGGCGTTCCCGGCGGAGCTGGTCCACCGAGTTGAACATCTGCATGACGGTCTCGGTCTTCTGGGCTTCGATCTGTCTCTTGCGCTCCTCGATGCGCTTCTTGATTTCCAGCCGTTGCTCGTCGGCGGACTTCAGGGCGTGCGCTTCCGCGGCCCGCTCCAACTCCTCCTGGAGCTTCAGCAGGCCGTCGCGGGCGGTCTGGTACTTCGCGACTGGCTCGGCGTAGCGCGCCGCTGCTTCGATCGACTGGAGCGCCGTCGCCATCTTCTTTCGCGCGCTCGCGAACTCACTGTTCGCCAGATCGGCGTGAATCTCGGCGGTCAGGGCCTCGGCGATCGCCACGGCGCGCTGCCAGAGCAACTCATCCCGCATGCGGAGCTCGTCGGTCGGCGTGACCCGGCGCGGCTCCGCCTCCAGGGGCGGGGCCGGTTCCGCGGCGGCCGGGACGACTTCCTCGGCCGCGGGCTGCGGCGCCGGCTGGTCCACGGGCTTGGGCGGCGGCGCCGGCGGGGCGACTGTTCCCTTGGGTTGCGCGGCCTCCGCGAGCTTCCGCTTTTCCGCGATGCGGGCACACTGCTCGGCCGCCCGCTTCCGCATATCGTCGGGCAGGAACTTGTTCCCCTCGACCGCCCGGTAGTGCTGCTCGGCCACCTGCCACTCGCCGGCGTCGTAGGCCTCGTCGGCCCGCGTCTGATCCTGCTGGCCCTTTTCGCTGGCCTTGATGGCCTCGGGCAACGTGCGGAGCAGCTCATCCATCCGTTGGCGTTCCGCTTCGGTCAGCGTCTGACGATCCACCGCCAGGAGGGCCGTCTGGGCCGCCAGGTATTCGTGCTTGTCGTACAAGGCGACCGCGGCCTGGAACTTATCGCTCTGGGCCGCGGCGACGGGCACAAGAACCGACAGGGTCAGAACACAAACCCCGCTCCAGACTCGCACCACCGATGACATCCGGATCTCCTTGGACCTCGCACGTACTTCCGGTCCGAGGCCAGCTTGCCCGCCGGGACGACACGGGGACCGCATCGCCCAGCCCGCCACCCGCCGCAAGACCGCCCTGGGTGGCTGGGCACTGCACGCGTACCGCGGATGCCCGCTGGGACATCCGGGCCGCAGTGTAGTGTCCACCTGGAGGGCGTGCAACGGCTTGGCGAAATCCACCTCCAGGCAGTTTTTTCACCCGCAGTCGGGTGGGCGTCCTGCCCGCCCAGGCGAATGGCAACGCCGCCTGGCCGGCGGTTTCTGAGCAGCGGTCCCGCTCCTATCATTCAGCACGCATACGATCCTGGTTCGCGAGGCGTGCCAGCCGTGCCCCCACCGCCCTCACCAACCGCAGACATCGATCTCGAACTGCGGGGCCTGCACTGCGCCGGCTGCGTGGCCGCGGTCGAGGCGGCCCTGACCCGCGTCCCCGGCGTGCAGTCCGCAACCGTCAACCTCGCCACACAGCGAGCGGTGGTCCGACCCGCGCCCGGGGCCGAACGGCTGGACCCAACCGCGCTGATCGCCGCCGTCCAGCGGGCGGGCTATCCGGCGGACATCCGCTCGGCCAGCGCCACGACCAAAGTGGCGGATGTGCGTCGCCAACGTTGGCGTCTGCCGGCCGCGACCATCCTCGCTCTGCCCGTGCTGGCGGGACACGTCGGTGCTGGGATGCTGCCCTGGCCCGTCGCGGCCGTCCTGACTGCCGCAACGATCGTGCTCGCCGGCGGCCCCATGCTCGCCGGAGCGCTCCGCGCGCTGGCGGCAGGAACGACCAGTATGGATGTTCTTGTCAGCCTCGGTGTCCTCGTCGCGCTGGGCAGCAGCGTGTACGGCGTTGCGCGGCACGTCCACGAGTTGGTGCTGTTCGACGCGGCGACGATGATCGCCCTGTTCGTCGCCGTCGGGAAGCATCTCGAAGCGCTCGCCCGCGGCCAGGCGTCGGCGGCCTTGTCGCAGCTTGGGGCGCGTCTGCCGGCGGCGGCGCTCCGCGTGACGGCGACCGGAACCGAAACGGTCCCGCTCGCCGCGGTCCAGGTCGGCGACCGTCTCCGCGTGCCGCCCCACACGACTGTGCCGGTGGACGGCGAGATCAGCGCAGGCGCCGGCGCGGTGAACGAGTCGCTGCTGACCGGCGAAGCGCTGCCCGTGACGCGCCGGCCAGGTGACCGCGTGCTCGGCGGAACGCTGCTCGTGGACGGAGAGCTCGAGCTGACGGCCACGGCCACGGGCGACGCCAGCGCCGCGGCCCGCCTCGCCCGGCTGGTCGAGGACACCCAGGCCCTCAAGCCGCCGTGGCAGCGCTCCGCCGATCGGGCCGCGCGGGTTTTCGTGCCGGCGGTGCTCGTGCTGGCGGCGGCGACCTTCGTCGCTTGGCACTGGCTCGCCAGGGCGGACACTGGCTGGTCTGCGCAGCGCACGATCGCGGTGCTCGTGGTGGCCTGCCCGTGTGCCCTGGGTTTGGCGGTTCCGACGGCTGTGCTCGTCGGCACGACCCGGGCGGCGCGCCAGGGCATCCTCGTGCGCGACCCCGCGGCGTTGGAGGCCGCGGGGCGAATCCGCGAACTGCTGCTGGACAAGACCGGCACGCTGACCGTCGGGCGACCTGCGGTGACCCGCAGCGCGACGGCGGACGGCTGGGCGGAAACCGATGTGCTGCGGCTGGCCGTGGGACCCGCCCGGCTCAGCCCGCATCCGCTCGCCCGAGCGCTCGTGCAGGCGGCGGAGGAACGCCTGCTCATCGTCCCGCCGGTGACCGATTTCGTTTCAGTCATCGGCGGCGGCGTGCGCGGCCGGGTTGACGGCCGGGACGTGCTGGTCGGCAGCGCCGCCTGGCTGGCCGAGCAGGCCCGGGGCAACAGCCTCGGCGGGCACGCGGACACGTGGGCCGCCGCGGGGCTCAGCGTGGTTTTCGTCGCCGTGGACGGAGCTGTCGCCGGCCTATTTGGGCTGGCCGATCAGATTCACCCGGAGGCCGTCGCGGCGCTGACGGCACTCCGCGACCTCGGCGTGCGCGTGCGGATTCTGTCCGGTGACCGCGAGCCGGCGGTCCGCGCAACGGCCCGGCAGCTCGGCATTGACACGTACGAGGCCCAGCTTTCGCCAGACCAGAAGCGCGCGCGCGTCCAGGCGCTCGCGGCGGCGGGCCGCAGGGTCGGCATGGTCGGCGACGGGCTCAACGACGCCCCGGCCCTCGCGGCGGCCGACGTCGGCATCGCGATCGGCGCCGGTTCAGACCTCGCGCGGGCGGCGGCGCCGATCTGTCTGCTCGGTCATTCGCCGCGCCTGATTCCCGAGGCGATCCGCATTTCTCGTGCGAGCGCCCGGGTGATGAAGCAGAACCTGTTCTGGGCCGTGGCTTACAACCTCGTGATGGTGCCGGCGGCCATGCTGACGTCCATGCCGCCGGCCCTGGCGACGGCGGCGATGATGTGCAGCTCGCTCACCGTCGTGTTCAACGCCCTGCGTCTGCGTCGGGTGTAGCGCGCGGGGGGGTTGACGCGACAAGCTGAGGACTGCTGTACCCGGAAAAACGCCGCCCTTCCGCGGACTCGGAACCACGCCGCCGACGGTGTCATGCACAAGGTCAGGGTCGTCCCGCGGTTGCCCGCCGCGTGCCCGCGGCCTATGCTCTCATGGGTCGGTTCGCTACCGGTCACGGGCTCCGAGGAGAATTGTCATGCGTCCCGCCTGCCGTTTGCTGCTCGTCGCGGGGGTGCTGGCCGCGATTGCCACGCCGCTGCCGGCGGAAATCATCTCGTACACCGGCGCCGCGTCCGCCGAGCTGAAGAAGTTCCAAAGCGACGCGCTGGCCGCGACCGACAGTCAGAGCAAGAGCTATCCGACGCCCAACACGACCTTGCCGCTCCAGGTCGTCGCCCGGCTGTTCTCGGAGGAGGAGGACTCGGGCGGCTCCGTGGGGGCCCAGTTCGCCGACCCCGCGACCGCCAGCGGCGATAACCCCGAGGAATTCGCGATCAACCTGGCGCTGGACAGCATCGGCCCGACGGTCGATTTCTACGCCGCCGCCGCCGCGGAAGAAACGCGGACCGTCCGCTTTTCGTCCAGCGAAGTCGGCGGGGCCGCGATCGGCGACGAGGTCACGCTCCAGGGCCGGCTTTTCCTGGATGGCGCCCTCTCCATCTTCTCCAGCATCGGCCAGACGGACCTGAGCGGTGCGTTCATCACGTTGCACGTACAGATCGTCCAGGAGGCCGCCGGCCAGGAGTCGGTGACCGTATTCGAGGGCCGCCTGACCGTCGCAGGCGACGTGGACCGCGGTGTGAATATCACCGCCGACGGCGACCTGCCGCGCGGCCAGGTTTTCGACGCGAACCTGGTCGCGCTCGACGAGCAGTTGGAGGTTTTCCGCGTGATCGTCCTGCCGGCGGTGACGCTCGACTATGAGTACACCGCCATCGTCGGCACGCCGCTGACGCTGCGGGCGAAGGTCGGCGTCGAAGCCCAAAACCGCCCCGGCGGGATGGGCGTGTCGGCGATTCTCGGCGCGCCGGTCGAGACGATTCGAGAGGCGCTGACGCGGGCCCGCGACGAGGCCACCGCCAAGAACATCATCGACGGGATGCTCAAAGAGCGCGCCGACCCGACCGGCAAACCGGCGTTTCACGAAGGCCATGAGCCGCTCAACCTCTGCGGGCTGCTGGGCTTCGAAGCGCTGCTGGGCGTGCTGGGCCTCGGCACGTGGCGGCGTTGGCGGCGACCGGCGGGGGGAGCATGGGCCTCTGGCCCGTGCGTACCCAGGCGGACACGGACCGGAGGCCCAGGCTCCCCGCGCGCCGGAGGCCGTGGTGTTTCTGAAACGACCGCGGCGAATAGCGAGTAGCAAGCAGCGAATTCAGAGGGGCCCGTGCGCCGGTCTCAGCGCCCCGCGACCCGATGTTCTACCTCCGCCTCCTGATCACGTCGCTCCGCAGCCTCGACGCCCACTTTCTGCGCTCGTTGCTCGCGACGTTGGGCGTGCTCATCGGGGTGTCGTCGGTCGTGGCCTGCATGTCGATCCTCGAGGGTGCGTCAAACGACATCTTCAAGCGGTTCAAGTCGCTGGGCGCGAACGTGCTGTTCGTGTTCCCCGAGTCGGCGCGCGTCGAAGGCCGCGTCGTGGGCACCTCCCAGACGCTCGATCTGTCCGACATCGAGCACCTGCTCCGCGAGCTGCCGACCGAAATCGAACGCATCGCACCCGAGGCCCTCGGTGCCACCACCGCCAAGCGGTTTCAAAAGTCCGTGGACATCGCCGTCGTCGCCACTTCGTTTGAGTACTTTGAGATCCACCAGTTCAAAACGCAGCACGGCCGCATCTTCACCAAAGCGGAATCGGAGAATCAGGATGCGGCCGTCGTCCTGCTCGGCAGCAAGATCGCCGAGAAGCTCTTCGGCGGGGCCGACCCGATGGGCCAAACCATCAAGATCGGCGGGGCGTCCTATCGCGTCGTCGGAGTGCTCGACAAACGCGGCAGCCTGGGCTTCATGAACGCCGACGAGACCGCCTACATCCCCATCCAGGCAG
Organism: uncultured Planctomycetales bacterium; assembly: GCA_964394415.1. Taxonomy (GTDB): domain Bacteria; phylum Planctomycetota; class Phycisphaerae; order UBA1845; family Fen-1342; genus JAGVEP01. The sequence goes on along the minus strand of CAYMXT010000026.1, from coordinate 9,456 downwards.
GTCTGAAACGCTTCTTCAACCGCAAGTGGCTCAGCCGCCTCACGATCGCCGCCGCACACCCGGACAAGCTCGAAGACCTCCAGAAGCAAATTCAGCGTTCGCTCCGCCGGGCGCACAAGATCCGCCCCGGCCAGCCCGACGACTTCGGCATCTTCAACCAGGAAGAGGCGCTTCAGAACATCAACCAAGCCATGTTCGTGTTCAAGGCGGTCTTCTACAGCATCGCCGGCATCAGCCTGGTCGTCGGCGGCATCGGCATCATGAACATCATGCTCGTCTCGGTCACCGAGCGCACCCGCGAGATCGGCGTGCGGATGGCGGTCGGCGCCCGCCGGGCGGATATCCTGTGGCAATTCCTGTTTGAGGCGTTGGTAATCAGCTTGCTCGGCGGCGGGCTGGGGCTGCTCCTGGGTACGATGTTCGCCGACCTGATGGAAAAGGTCCTGAAGTACATGGACTTCAAGACCGAGATCAACGCGAACGTCGTTATTTCTTCGCTCGCGACGGCGGTCGCGGTAGGCGTCTTCAGCGGGCTGTACCCGGCCTTCAAAGCCAGCCGGCTTGATCCGGTCGATGCGCTGCGCTACGAGTAAGCTCCTGAGCCGCGGCATTCCGGCCGCGCGCCGGGGCGGCCGGAATGCCGCGGCTCGGGAATGTCACGGCGCGCGTCGCGCCCGCAGCGCCGCCGCCGTCAGCAGCACCGTCGCCAAGCCATAGCCGACCGCAACGGGGAGCGCCTCATACGTGTACGTCGCTGCCGCCGCCCTGGCCGGCGCCCCGGCAAACAGCGCCCACTGCCAGATGAAATGCTCGTGAATGACGTTGCCGTCGAGCCGATACGCGTGCAGAATGCCGAGCGCCGTCAGCACGGTCCCCACCCCGCACCAGATGGCCGCCGCCATGTAGCGGCGATCGATGAGTGCCGCGCTGGTCGCGGTCAGAATCAGCGTCACGACGATCCACGCCGAGTTGGCGCCCGTCAGCGTCAGGAGCCCCGGCAGGAAGATGGTGGCGGGCGTCGGGTTCTGCACCAGGTCCGCGAGCGTCGCGGGCGCCTGCGCCGCGGATAGGTATAGGCTCAGCGTGATGACCAGCGTCGCCGCCAGGGCCGGGAAAAGCGACACCGCCACGGCGGGGGCGTGTTCGCGCGGCGTGGCCTGGAAGGCCTGGGCGGTGATGATGATGCCGATGTAGAGCACGATCGCGGCGCCGGCCTCGATCGGAATCAGTGCCGCAATGAGCGGCCCCAGACCAAACAGGAAGACGATCGTGAAGAAGACGCCATTCAGGATGGAGTAGCCCGCCCGTGCGCCGAGTGCTTTCCAGCCGGGATGGCCGATGTAGATCGTCGTCGGAAAGCACGAGCCTAGCAGGCCGGCACAGATGCTCCCGATGCCATTGACCGCCAATGATGGACCGGTGGCGAAGCGATCGCCGCCGGCTTCGGCGGATTCGATGTTCTGAAGTGATCCGATCACGTTGATCACGCCCATCGGGATTGAGACGGTGAGGAAGCTGACGAGTAACCCATGCTCCTGGAGAGCTTTAAGCACGTCCGCGCCGCAGAAGATCGGGGCGACAAAGCCGAACCGGCTGAGGGCCTGCGAGACCTCCGCGCCCGACATGCGCACGCCGCCGAAGCCGTCCCAACCCAGCGCGGTGGTCGCCCAGGCGATCCCGGTCCCGCAGACGATGGCCAGAAAGCCGCCGGGGAGTCCCCACGGAAAGCGATAACGGGCGAAATACGCCAGCAGCAGGAACGCCAGCGGCAGCACCCCGACCAGCGGCCGGGTGTAGATGCGAAACGCGAAATCGGCGGCGATGAACGCGATGCCCACGGCCGCCAGGACGCCGAGCAGCGCCGCCCGCGGCGTCACCTTGCGAAGCCGCTCGGCGCAGAACGCCCCGAGCAGCTCAATCACGCCGCTGACCAGGCAGGCGAGCAGCCCGGCTTTCCACGCCAGGCCCCAGTCGCCTGACGAGCGGTACACCGGCCCCATGACGAAGTAGGCATAGGCGATGACGGACGGGGTGTTAATGCCATACGGCAGGGCCGTGCAGGTCGGGTTGTTGTGCCGACGGGCGACGTAGTGGGCCTGAAGCCCGTAGAAGACGTTGCCAACGATCAAGCTGATCGCAACCCCCGGCAGCATGGTCGAGAAGATGAACTCGAGCGGAATCCCCGCCACCGTGGTGCAGAGGGCCACGATGAGCAGCACCTGCACGAGGTTGTCCACCATCAGCCCGAAGAACCCGTCCAGGTCGCCGCGGCTCCAGACCGGGTACCGAAGTGCCGGCGTCGCTGTCATGTTCCGCTCCACGCGCCCCACTGCACCACGCCGCGGAGCATCGTAGAACTTCGCGGTCGGCGGCTCAAGCGCTCTCCCCGGCGCTGGCGCCCCGGTATCATGCCGCCGTCCGGCGTTTCGGAGAACCAGCGGCGATGCCGATCCAGTTTTGCTGCACGCAGTGTCACCAGCCGATCGAGGTCGATGACGAGCACGCCGGGCAATCCGCGGTCTGCCCGTACTGCCGGCACGTCATCGCCGTGCCGACCGAATCGACCCACCAACCCGCGACGGCGGTGACCGCCCGGCCGCTCGGCGGCGTCCCGTCGGCGAGCGGTGCGGCGACCGCCCCGGACGTCTGCGAGCCGCCCGCGGAGCACCGCCGGCCGACCATCCCCGCACAGCGGCAGCGCGCGGCGTTTACCTTCGGCAACTACGCCCTGATCTGCGCGGGACTGGGGCTGATCCTGTTCGCGTTCGCGATGGTCGGCGGCGCGGCGTTGTTTCTGCAACACGTGGGTCCGACCGCGACCACCCAGCCGACGCCCGAGGAGATGGAACGGCACCTGCGCTCGATTGTCGCGGAGCACGCCTGGATTCCAGCGCTCGAGCTGGGCGGCTTGTTTTTCGGACTGGCCGCCCTGGCGCTGGGAATCGTGAGCCTGACGCAGGTGCCCGGCAACTGGCGGGGCTTGACGGCTGTGATTGTGTGCGGGCTTTTCCTCGTCTGCGTGTGCTCGGCGACGGGGCTGGCCGTGGCGATGGGCGTCGGCGCCGGCGGCACGTAGTGTACTGACACAGAAACACCGCATCCTATCTGGGCGGGGAGCATGGGCCTCCGGTCAGTGCGAATCCCGGCACACCGGGACACGGGCCGGTGGCCCATGCCCACCTTCCGATGCAGTCATTGTGGGTCGTTACCGTACCGCAGTCGCCCGTGGAAGACAGGTGCGACCGAGTCGGCGGGGGCGTCCCCCAGGGTTTTTCCGTGGTCCGCATTGAATCCGGGGGTTTGGGTGTCTACTGTTCTATAGAGGTACGTTGGGACGGGAAAGACGAGGCGTCCGCATGACCCCGGACAAGACCATCACGACCAGCCGCCGACACCGGGCCGAACCGGAACCGTTCTTCACCCTGGAACGGGCGAACCGCTCGCTGGTGCTCGTCCGCAAGGTCGTCGCGGAGCTGGTGACGCAGTTCCGTGAGCTGGCCGGCCTCCAGGCCGAACGCGAACGGCTGGCCTGCACCCGCGGTCAATTCGAGCAAATCGAGACCCTTGAACACGATATGCAGCGGCACGCAGCCGCACTGAACGCCCTCAACCAGGAACTCCTGGCAGTCGGCTGCGTGCTCAAGGATTGGGGGACCGGGCTGGTCGATTTCCCCGCCCAGCTCCGCGGACGGCGGGTCTGGCTGTGCTGGAAGCTCGGCGAGCCGGCCGTCACGCACTGGCACGAATGGGACGCCGGCTACGCTGGCCGGCGGACCATCGGGAGCGACTGGCCGCCCGGAAGCGAAACCGCGGCGGCCTGAGCAGGCCGCCCGGTCACTCGGGGGCGTGGCCGTTCCGCTCGTACGCGAGAATCTTCTCCACGCGCCGCGCGTGGCGCCCCCCTTCGAATTCCGTCGTCAGCCACATCTTCACGATGCTCTGCATGAGCGCGTCGCCCATCAGGTCGGCGGGCAGACACAGGACGTTCGCATCATTGTGCCGACGGGACATCTGGGCCGTCAGCTCATCGTGACACAGCGCCGCCCGCACCAGATCCACCTTGTTCGCGGTGATCGACATGCCGATCCCGCTGCCGCAGAAGAGGATGCCGCGCTCCGCCCGACCGGCGGAGACGTCCTCCGCGACAGCCAGGGCCGGGTCGGGGTAGTCGCACGGTTGGCGGCCGTGGGTGCCGCGGTCCACGACTTCCTGGTGCATGCCCTCCAGCAGGGCCTTGACCCGCTCCTTCGCCTCGAAGCCGCGGTGGTCGCTACCAATGGCGATCTTCATCCAGAAACTCCTGCACGCGGGTCGCAAGCGCCCGCTCAATCTGGTCCGCGCAACACCGGTATTCCACCGCACCGCCGCCGATCGGGTCCGCCACCGGACCCTGCGGATCCAACAGGCTGACGCGCGGCTCGGCGGCGGGCGACAGCCCGAGCACCGCTTGGCGGTGTTCAGCCGACATCACGTAGATTCGCTCCGCCTGGCCAATCAATTCTACCGTCAACGGCTGCGTGCGGTGGGGCGCCAACTCGAGACCCCGCCGGCCCATTTCCTCGAGCGCACCGACCGACGCCGGGCCGCCGCAACTCGCGGCACAACCCGCCGACACCACCCGATAGCCCGCCGTCTCCATGTCAACGACGGACACGCTGAGCGCTGCGGCCAGCGACCGGCGAAACAGGTGCTCCGCCATCGGCGACCGGCAGGAATTGCCCGTGCAAACGAACAGCACGATGCGGCGCACCAGCCGCTCCAGCGTCCGCTCGTCGAGCGCCCCAGTCCGCACCACCCGCCAGCGGTGGCCACGAACCTCCACAATCGTCGAGGCGACGCGCAGGCGGGTCGGGCCGGCGTCCACCACGACCGCCACGGCGTCGCCCAGTTCCTCCACAGCGGTCGCGGCGTCCAGCGGCGGGGGCTGACCGTGCCGGTTCGCACTACTCGCCACGATGGGCACACCCGCGGCTGCCAGCAGGCGTAGCGCGACCGGGTGATCGGGGCAGCGCAACCCAACCGTGCCGCCGTGGTAGATTTCACGCAACTGGTCCGGCGGACAGCGGCGGGCGATTTCGGTCCGCTCGGGCGCGGGCTCCACACACACGATCGTCAGCGGCCCCGGCCAGGCCTTGCGAACGAGGCGGCGCAGCAGCGGCGGTGCGTCACTCACATAGAGCTGCGCATCCTGCCGCCGACCCAGGTGAACGGTGAACGGCTGCGAATCGGCCCGCCCCTTTGCGGCCCGCAGGCTGGCCACCGCGGCCGGGTCCGCGGCGTTGGCCGCCACGCCATAGACGGTTTCGGTGGGGAAGATGACGAGCTGACCCGCCCGCAGCGCAGCGACCGCCGGCGCGAGGTCTTCGGCGCAAACCTCTTCGCGCACAATATTTATGATCGTCGTCGGCATTGGCCGCGTCAGGATCGTGTACTGCTGCTCGGCGAGGGGAGCATGGGTCTCCGGCCCGTGCGATCCGGCCAGCGCCGTGTGCCACTGCTCTGGGAGCAGCGCGTTCGGAACACCGCTTTCGGTCGCTCTTCGCGTCCGGCCGAAGCGACTTGCTCGGGTCGCCGGTGGGGTTATACTACGGGACTCTGAATTTGGATTCCACCGGAGTGACTGGTATGTCCGTTCCCGTCGGCAAGACCGTGGCGATCGAACTGACCGCCCTGCCGCGCAGCGCCGCGGCCCGCAAGACGCTCGTCCGCCTGTTCGCCAAGGAGCCGCAGGTCATCCGCGCGGCGCGCTGGCGGTATCGTCACCGGCCGTCGCAGCAAACCTGGCGCCGCGGCGGGAACTACTGGCACCACCAGATGAAGACGCGGCCGCTGTTCGACCTGAAGATTGGCCGGCGGGTGTCGCTCCTGGCGACACTGGACATCGCCCGCGATCTTGCAAGCGTCGAGAAGTACATCAAGGTAACGGCTGGGTAGCGCCGGGGGGTTCTTCGGAAACAGCGCGGCACAACACGGGGAGCATGGGTCTCTGGCCCGTGCGCCGCTCCGCGTGCCACTGCTCGCCGAGGCCTGTGCGACTACTCGGTCGTCCCAGTCTCCTCGCCTTCCGCAGCGTCCGCGGTCAACTCGAGCGTGCTTGCGGCGCTGAAGTCGGTCGTGGGCGTCGCGCTCACACCCGCGGGCGTCACCGCGTAGAGCGTGTCGCCGATGAACGCCGGCCGCCGCCAGGCACTCCAGCCCCAGCCCCACTCGCTGTCACCCACGGCGTCCAGGCGGCCGAGTTCGGCAAACCCGGAGGACTGCGCGACCTGGAACGCGATCACGCCGGCCCAGTCGAACTCGCCGTAGTCCCAGGGGACGTCGTTCTGCGTCAACAGGACCATCGGCAGCGCCAGCAAGCCCTCGTCAGGCAGGAATGCGAACGCCTTGTGTGTCGAGCTGACGTCGCACTCGCTGCCGCGCCCGCCGAACGTGAGCTGCTGTACCACCTGGGGGTTGGCCCAGTCGGTCACGTCGAACAGGGAGATTTGCACGCCCTGGTACCAGTCGAACCCTTCGTCGGTCGCGTACGTGGCCTTGCCCACGCCGATCAGGTGCGTGTCGCCCCACGGGTGCAGGTAGTCGCTGAAGCCCGGGATCTTGAGCTCGCCGACGATTTGCGGATTGGTCGGGTCGTGCAGGTCGAGGACGAACAGCGGATCGACCTTGCGGTAGGTTACGAGAAAGCCGCGTGCCCCCATGAAGCGCGCGGAGTACAGGTGTTCGTTGGGCGCGATCCCCGTCACCTTGCCGACCACGTCCAATTGCCCGCCGTTCGCGGCCAGCACCCAGACCGCGTTCGTCTGCACGTTCGTCTCGATCTCGACCTGCGTCGACGTGGGCGAATCCGGCGGGTCGCTATCCTGGGCCTGGCCCGCCGACGCCATCATGGGCGGCGAAGCGACCGACATCATGAACGCCCGGCCCCAAGCGTCGAGGTGCGTCGCGACGCGCAGATTGCCCTCGTATTCACCCAGCGAGAACTGGTTCAGCAGGTAGCCGGGGACCGCGCCGCTGCCCACATATTCCGGCACGCCCGCGTCGTTGATCGTGAACTTGTGGATCAGCGTCCGCTGCTGGAAGTCCGTGTCGACGCCCCAGTCCTGGCTCGCGACGTACACCGCCTCCGTCGAGGCGTAGATCGTCTCCGCATTAGTCAACACCGCGACCGACCCCAGCACGCTCGTGATGTCCGCGGCGGACAGCGAAATCACGGCGGTCATCGAGTGGCCGTTGAGCGTCTCGGGGTAATAGCAGTTCGTCGAAGCGACCGCGGTCTGCGCCGCGTCGCCGGTCCGCATCATCGGCAACACATCGCCCAACTCCATGTCGGACTGCGTCGGCACGCTGTCGTAGGCAGTCAGCGCGGGCAGGTAGTTCAGCACCAGGATCAGCCGCCCGTCGGTCAGCCGCGATGAAACCAGTGTGCCGTCAAACTCGTTCTTGGCCGTGACGACCGGGGCCGCGGGGTCCGTCACGTCTATCGCGTAGACCAGGACGGTGGAATCCGCGTAATACGGCGGCCACATCATGATCTCCGCGCCGCCGTACGGACCGTAGTCGTAAGACTGCTGCCGCGTGAGCACGAGAATGGTGGAATCCAGCAGATAGAGCGAGTCGATCGTCTCGTCGAAATCGACGCGGCCCACCTCGGCCATTTCGTCGGCGGGCACGGCGCGGACGATTCGCAGCGACGTGTTCTTGGCGATGTAGAAGTTTGTGCCGTCGGACTTGAACACGTCGCTCTCGTCCACGCCGGCTTCCTGGATGTTGGTCGTGGTATAGGACGTACCGGCTTCGCCGTTCGCGCCGCCGGCGTCCTCGGACGGGGCAGCTTCCGCCGTGGGCACGGCCATGTCGTAGGATATGTCGTCGCCCAGTCCGCCCATCATGCCGCCGGCGCGTTCCTGGGCCAGCTCCGCGGCTTCAGCGCGGAAGAAGTTCAGGAGTTCCTCGTCCGAGGCGAACGCGCGCAGGTGTTTGCCGCCCGCCGTGACGGTTGGCTTGGGCCAATCCGTGAGTTGATCGATCAGCCAGTTGAACGGGTCGAACGGGCAGCCTCCGGCGGACAGCAGAATCGTAATCCCGAGGACGGCTCCGAGCAGGCGGGTCGGCGCGCGCTTCATGCGTAACTCCTTTTGCTTTCAGGGCCTACAACCCCAGCGGCGGGTATCATACCGCGCTTGGTCTCCGTTCGTCGCCGCGGCGCACACGGTCGCGCGTCGGCTCCATCTTTCATGTATGCCCGCGCCAAGTGTCCGATCCAGTTTGCGGACGTGCGTTCGGCCTGGCACATTCGTCCCATAATATACCACCCTGTCGCTCCTGGGCAGCAATCTGGCGATTCTTTGCTTTTGCCGATTGGGGGGCTTGCGTTCGGCAAGAAGTCTGTTACGATGAGTGGCCCGCCTGCAAGAGGCAGGCTAAGCGTGGCGCGAACGTGCCCGCAGGCTACTTTACAAGTTAACAGTGGACGAAGCCGCGTGAGTGTGCCGGCTCGGAACCCCTGCGGAACTGGGGTGCCCGGGCCGGGATTGATCCCGCCGGACGGACGCACGGTGTGCGAAACCGTTCGGCAGCCGGATTTCGCGTCCGCAGCGCGAGATGCGGGTCAAAGTCGGATTAAGTGCAGCCTAGCCAGGGCTGCCTTCCGATATTCCTCGAAGAGTTTGATCCTGGCTCAGAACGAACGCTGGCGGCGTGGCTAAGACATGCAAGTCGTACGGACCAGGGTAGCAATATTCTGGTTAGTGGCGGAAGGGTGAGTAATGCATGGGTAACGTACCCTGAACTCGGGGATAACAGCGCCCGCAAGGGCTTTAGCGAAAGTGCTGCTAATACCCGATGAAGTCGCGAGAGCGCATGCTTTTGCGACCAAAGCTGGGGACCGCAAGGCCTGGCGGTTTGGGAGCGGCCCATGTCCTATCAGCTAGTTGGTGAGGTAACGGCTCACCAAGGCTGCGACGGGTAGCCGGACTGAGAGGTCGACCGGCCACATCGGGACTGAGACACTGCCCGGACACCTACGGGTGGCTGCAGTAACGAATATTGGGCAATGGGCGCAAGCCTGACCCAGCGACGCCGCGTGCAGGAGGAAGTCCTTCGGGATGTAAACTGCTGTCAGGGGTTCGCAAGCAAAGGGTTCTAACACAACCCGGCGTTGAGCAGCCCCAGAGGAAGCCTCGACTAACTCTGTGCCAGCAGTCGCGGTAAGACAGAGGAGGCAAGCGTTGTTCGGAATCACTGGGCTTAAAGCGCGTGTAGGCGGCTCGGAAAGTGTCGTGTGAAATCCCGCAGCTCAACTGCGGAACTGCACGGCAAACTCCCGGGCTTGAGGTCGGTAGAGGTGCCTGGAACTCTAGGTGGAGCGGTGAAATGCGTAGATATCTAGAGGAACGCCAGAAGCGAAAGCGGGGCACTGGGCCGATTCTGACGCTGAGACGCGAAAGCGTGGGGAGC
>CAYMXT010000025.1:11341-27731 GCA_964394415.1 uncultured Planctomycetales bacterium | reverse complement strand
GGACCCGTGGCAACCGGCGGCACTTCTGGCGATTGGCCAACACAACTGCGAATGAACGTGGCGCGCGTCCGCGCCGCGCTCGCCGCGGCGTGTGCGCGCGTCGGGCGCGACCCCGCCGAAGTCCATCTGCTCGCCGTGACGAAGTACGTGGGGCTGGCGGTGGTGCGGGAGCTGCTCGCCGCTGGCGTGCTGGACCTCGGGGAAAACCGCGCCCAGCAACTGGCGGCGCGGGCGGCGGCCTGTGGAGCGGCGCGGTTCGACTGGCCGCCGGGCCCCACGGCGTCCGGGATCCCGCGCTGGCATATGATCGGCCATTTGCAGCGCAACAAGATCAAGGCGCTCTTGCCGCACTGCCGAATCCTGCACGCGCTGGACTCGGTTCGCCTGGCGGACACCCTCGGCCAGCGTGCGGCCGAACTGGGGGCGACCATCGACGTGTTCATCGAGCTCAATGTCGCGGGCGAACTGAGCAAGACGGGGGCGCCACCGGCGGCGCTCGCGGATTTGGTCGCGGCGGTGCGGCGTCATCCGCAGCTTCGGCTCCGCGGTCTGATGACGATGACGCCCTACGACGACGAGCCCGAGCACTCGCGACCCTACTTCGCACGTATGCGCCGCCTCCTGGCGGAGCTGCGGGCGAGCGGGCAGGTCGGGGCGGACTGCCGGCATCTTTCGATGGGCATGAGCCAGGACTACGTCGTCGCCGTCGAGGAAGGGGCTACGTTCGTCCGCGTCGGCTCGGCGTTGTTCGAAGACTTGCCCACGACCGATCCGCGCACCTGCTGACGCTTGTTGGCCGCCGTGTCCTGCTATATAACGTTCCGGCAGCTTGCCGCGGAGGTCTGCCGAATGCCGCTGCGCCGCCTGGATGCCGAAGCCCGCGCCGTTGTCGATCTCGCGAACGACATCGCGCACGAATACGAACTGGAGTTTGTGGGGACCGAGCATGTCCTGCTGGCGATTCTGCGCCACGGCCAGAATGCCGCCTCCCGCGCCCTGAATCAACTGGGGGTCACTGTGGAGCAGGTGCAGGCCGCGGTGGACGACCTGGTGCAACGGTCCAAAGAGGATACGTGGGTCTTCGGTCGACTGCCCGGCAGTCCGCATTATCGGAACGTGATCGAGCACGCCATGGAAATCGCGGAGCAATTGGAGGCCCGCGCGATCGGGGCGGCCCACATCCTGCTGGCCCTGTACCACGACAAAGACAGCGCGGCCCAGCAGGTGCTGAGCGACCTCGGGGCGACCCCGCGAAAATGTCGCGACGCCGTGTTGAGGGAATTGGGCGGGACGTAGTGGGGTTGAGTGGTATTGAGCGAGCCCAGTTCCACAGCGCGCCGGGAATCGGGGCGGCGTTTGCCCCGGGGCTTCGCAGCGGATAGAACGATCCGAATATGTGTTGCGTGCTCAGAGGCGCGCAGAGCGTAAGTCCCTGTCCTGATTGGAGTTGTTTCATGAGGTGTACAGTTCTGCCGTCGAGTGCGGCCCTGGTTTGTCTGTCGCTGGCCGGATGCGCGACGACCCCGACGGGCACGCAGTTTGGCACGCCGCTGAAAGCTGATGCTGGGCCGACGGTGACCGTGGCCAAACTGCTCGCCAACCCGCAGCCGTACATGGGCAAGGTGGTGCAGGTTCGTGGCGTGATGGGCGACGTGTGTCCGGACGCCGGCTGCTGGGGTGAGATTGCGGACAAGCCCGGCGAGAAGGGCGTGTTCATGTCGTTCGTGTTTGATCGCAGCAAGCAGCGTGTGCCGGCGGAGGCGAAGGGGCACGCGGCGGTCGCACAGGGCAAGGTCATCCAGGTGGAGGTGCCCGAGGAGCAGCGCAAGCACTACGCGGAAGAGCGGGGCGCCTCGGCGGCGGAGTTGGCGAAGATCAAGGGTTCGGAGCAGACCGTGCGACTCGAGTGCTCGTCGATCAACATCGAGGGTGTCAAGGTGGCCGAGCCGCGGACCTGCTCGGGCAAGTAGCGTGAATTAAGAACGAAGACCGCGGAGGCGCGGCGTGGGCACGGCTCGCGCCGCGGTTCCGCGGTGGCATGGGGCCGGCCCTGGGCGATGTGACGGCGCTACGCCGAGCGCTCGCGGATCGTGCTCTGGTCGCGGGCCATCGTGACAGCGGTGTCGTACGTGATGTCGCCGCGCTGGTACAAGTCGAGCAGGCCGTGGTCCATGGTGATCATGCCGTACTTGCGGCCGTTTTGCAGCTCGGAGTAGAGCTTGTGGGGGGCGTTTTCGCGAACCTGGAAGCGCACGGCGGGGGTGCCAATGAGCACTTCGCAACACAACACGCGGCGGCCCCCGGTCGCGCGCGGCAGAAGCTGCTGGGCGATCACCGCCTGAAGAGCGTTGGCGAGCATCTGACGAACCTCGCACTGCTGCCCCTCCGGAAAGACCGAGACGACGCGCTGCACAGACTGAACCGTGTCGGGCGTGTGTAGCGTCGCGAGGACGAGATGCCCGGTCTCCGCCGCCATCAGGGCCGTGTACATCGTCTCCTGTTCGCGCATTTCGCCGATGGCGATTACGTCCGGATCCTGCCGCAACACATGGATGAGCGCCTGGGGAAAACTGCGCACGTCGGTCAGTAGTTCCTCCTGCACAACAATCGCCCGCTTGCTGGCGTGGAGGAATTCGATGGGGTCTTCGATCGTGATGATCTTGCAGCGCCGCTCCTGGTTGATGCGGTCGAGCATGTAGTGGAGCGTGGTCGTCTTGCCGACGCCGGTGGGGCCGGCCAGCAGAATCAAGCCGTTCGGTTTGCGAACCAGCTCGTCGACGATGGCGGGCAGGCCGAGATCCTCGCGCGAGCGCATGACCGGTTCACTGAGGCGGATCGCCAACTCGGGACAGCCGTTGCGCAGGTAGACCGTTACGCGGGCGCGGTCGCGTTCGCCGAAGGTCGTGGAGAAGCAGACCTGCCAATCGCGCGCCAACTCCTGCTGTTGCGTCGCGTTCAGGTGCTCGAGGGCCAGCGTGCGGGCCACGTCGGGCCCGATCACGTCCCCCTTGGCCACGACGATCTCGCCGTCGATGCGGAAAGCGACCGGCAGCCCCACGAGCACGTGGATGTCGCTGGCGCGGTGCTTGCGGGCGCTTTGGAGGAGCGTGAGCAGGTTCATCGGCGGGTCCACCGGCGGAGCAGGCCGCGCAGCCACGCCAGCGGCGAGCGCACCTCGAGTGCGTCGAGGGCCTGCCGGGCCGGCGCGTGGTCGGCTTGGATATCGAGCGCTCGCGCGAAGCTGGTGCGCGCCGCACCGGTCAGGCCGAGCGCGAGCTGGCAGTCCCCCAGCTCGAACCACGTGGGCGCGTGCCCGGGCTGGAGCTCGAGGGCCTCGAGCAGGTAGTTCACGGCCCCGGCGACGCGGTCGTGATAGCGGAGCACGCGGGCGATCAGGACGCGATCGAACCAGTCCGCCCCGGGCTCGACGAGGGCCTTTTGAAAACACTCGTCCGCCTGGCGCTTATGATCCGCGAGCAACACTTCGCCGCGGACCTGCCAGCGCCAGGGCGAGCCGCCGGGGGCCTGAAGCGAGGCATCGCTGCACGCGTAGGCGCTGGCCCGGTCGTTCAAGCGGATACACGCCTGGGCTTTGGCGGCGAGCAGCTCGCCGTTGGTACGAAAGAGGTCGAGGGCCTTGTCGCTCCAAACGCGGGCCTCGTGGAACTCCCCCAGCTCGACGAGCATCTGGACCTGCCCCACCCACGCCGCGACCAGGTTGTGGTCCTCCTGGAGCGCCCGCGTGTACAGCCGCAGGGCCGGCTCGAAACGTTGCCCGCGGTGCTCCTCGCGGGCCTGCCGCAGGAACTCCGGGGCCTGGCGCACGGCGGCGCGCTGCGCTGGCCGCGTCGGCTGGCGCGCTTGCGCGTCCTCGTTGAACTCCAGGTTCGAGAAGCGGCCGGGCATGGCTGCGCTCACGTTACTCAACAGGACCCCAGCGCTGCCAGGGCCAGGTGCGCCAGAACACGCGCCCGCGGATGCGCTCACTCGGCACCACGAGCAGGCGCCAGAAGAGCGCTTCGAAGTCCACGCCGCCCCCAGAGAGGTTCAATCGCAGGCGGCTGGGGGGAATCAGATATTCATGGTCCGTGAGCCGTACGTCGAATTCGCGGAGGTATCGTAGCGAGGCCAGCGCGACGGTGTCGGGATCCAGCTCCGCGCCGTTCACCGTCAGACGGTCTCCGTCCCACTGCACGTGCTCGCTCGGCAAACCAAGCACACGATCCAACCCCAGCCCCGCGGCCACGTAGACGTGGCCAGACTGGAGCGGCGGAATGTCGTAGACCACCAACTCGCCGCGCTGAAACGTGTCTGGACACAGCCAGCTGCCCTCGTGAAGAATGCCGTCGCCGCTCTGTAGAATCTGGCAATACCACATGTTCGTGAGCGGCAGTGGCACGATCACGCCGCGGACCAGCAGCAACCACGGGAGGTACCAGAGCCACTGGAGTCCGAAGAAGACGGCAAGCCCGAGCAGGGTTCGCCGGGCCGGAGATAGTCCCTCTGGGCCCGCCAGGAGGGACATCAGCGCCAGCGTGTGCATGAAGACTGCGACCAACAAGCAGCGCGCGGACCAGGGGCTGGCGAGTGTGGCCAGCGCGGCCAGGAGGGCCACCAGCCACACGACCAGAACGACCCGGCCGAACGTCTTGTGCCGCGCCATGATGTGCCCGAGACCGGGAAGCAAGAGCGTGCAAGCGAGTGAGCCTGCGGGGGCTCCTGCAACGGTCAAGCTGCGCGGCTGCCGGAGCCAGCGCCAGAACAATGACAGGTCGAACCCCACGGCGTACCAGACCCGCAGCACGCGCGTGGTCACCCGCAGCGCGGACGCCCGCCGTGGCACGACGACCACGTCGCCGAGGCCGAGCCCGCTTCGACAGCGCGCACAGCTCGGCAAGCCGGGAATGTTCTCAAAACCACAGTTTGGGCATTGCATGGGGAAGTTGAGAATTCAGAATCAGGAATCAAGAATCGAGGATCCTCGCCGTCTCTGGATTTCGCGAGAACTCTACAGACTTCATCACACGCTCCGCGCCACGGTCAGCGTTCCCAACCAGACCCCGTGGCGCGGGATCGGGCCCGAGAAAACACGGGCTGGAAGCCTGTGCCACAGGTTGTGTGCGGCGCTCTTAACCGCCGCCCCGCACCTGCGCGTCGATGCGGACCTGCTCGTCGGGGGCGTAGTACTCTTTGGTCAACTGCCGCTGGCTCTCGCGGCCGACCAGTTCCTGGATCAGGTCGGCCAGGGCCAGACAGCGGGCGCCGCTGACGCCCTTGACCTCGACCGTCACCCGCCCCGTCTTGTCAATCCGGATATCGAACTCGGGTCGCCGCATGGCTGACCTCCTGCATCACAATTGCACGCGCACGTGGACCGACTGATCGGCCAGGACTTCCTCGCTCGTGACTTTGTAGTTCCGCTTCTTCAACTCGGTGACCAGCTTGTGGTAGGCGTACTGCTGCACCACTCGGCCGGCGATTTCTTCCCCGATCCGACGCAGCTCGCGTTCGCTCTGGCCTTCGCCCGTGACGCACACGCGACAGGCGCCCCGCTCGTCCTGCCCAAACTCGATCGTGATGTCGCCACGCCGCACGACCATCGTCTGCCCGCGGTGCAGCGCGTCCGCGACCACTTCACTGTTCTCGATTTCCGTTTCGACCCGCCGCTTCCGCTGTGGCCGCTGGGCCGGCGCCAGAGGCGCGCTGGCCACGGCGAAGCCCAGACTGGCTGCCGCCCCCAGGATCGCGGAACTGATGACCGGCCAGGAGGCGATGACGATCGGCGTTAATACACAGACGGCACTCATGCGTGGTCCTCACATTTCGAGTTTGCGGCGGACTTGCGTGGCGGGGTCCTGGTCGCGCCGGGACGCCGGGCGGGCGCGCCCCTCCGCCCAGGCCCGCAAGGCGGAAATGCCCTCCGCCATGGTGCGCGACAGCGGCACGGACTGACGCAGACTGTTCAGAACGTCGACGGTTTCCAGCTCTTTGCCCAGATAGAACACATCGTACAGCGCGCTGATGATCGCCTCCTCGATCTCGGCCCCGCTGAAGCCGTCCGCCGCGGCGCCGAGGGCCTTGAGATCGAACCGCGCCGGATCACGCTGGCGCTTGCGGATGTGAATGTGGAAGACCTGCTCGCGCTCGGCGGCGTTGGGCAGGTCGACGAAGAAGATCTCGTCGAGGCGCCCCTTGCGGAGCAGCTCGGGCGGCAACTGGGCGATGTTGTTCGCGGTCGCCATGACAAAAACGGGCTTTTGCTTCTCGTTCAGCCAGGTCAGGAACGTGCTCATGACGCGGGCCGTCACGCCGGCGTCGGTGTTGCCGGAGCCTTGCGAGCCGGCGAAGGCCTTGTCGATCTCGTCGGCCCAGAGCACGACCGGGGCGACGCTCTCGGCCACCATGATCGCCCGGCGGGTGTTCTCCTCGGACGAGCCGACCAGGCTGCCGAACATGCGGCCCATGTCGAACCGCAGCAGCGGCATACGCCACATGCGGCTGACGGCCTTGGCGCAGAGGCTCTTGCCGCAGCCCTGCACGCCGACCAGCAGCACGCCCTTCGGGGCCGGCAGGCCGAACTGGCGGGCCTGCTCGCTGAACGCCAGCGAGCGCTTGTTGAGCCAGTCCTTCAGTTCGTCAAGGCCGCCGATGTCCTCGCGCTCGGTCGTCGAGGCGTAGTATTCCAGCAGGCCGCTCTTGCGGATGATCTGCTGTTTTTCCGAGAACACGACCGACACGTCCTCGGCGCTCAGCCGGCCGTCGCAGACGATCGTCTTGGCGAAGACGTTCTCCGCTTCCTGGAGCGTGAGGCCCAGCGCGGCCCGCACAAGCTGCTCGCGGTCGCGGTCCGTCAGATCGATCTTCAGTTTCGTGTTCGCGGAGACATCGTCGCAGATGCGGTGCAACAGCCGGTCAAACTCCAGCGGCCCCGGCAGCGGATAGTCGAGCACGCAAACGTCCTTCTCCAGGTCCGGCGCGAGCTCCAGCAGCGGCGCGGAAATGACCACCGTCTTGTAGCTGTCGCTCAGCGCCGTCGCGACCTCGCGCAGCTTGCGGATGTACGGCGCGTTGCGGCCGCAGGTGGTCGGGCGCGTAAACGCGTGGAAGTCCTTGAACAGGTAGATCGCCGGCTCTTTGTGCTCGATCACGGTGTCCAGGGCTTCGAGCGGATCGGCGAGACCTTTCGGGCGCTGGTTCGGCGCCGCGCCGCCGGACTTCTGTAGCCCCGTCGTCAGCGACCAGCCGTACAACTGCTTGCCGCGGCGGGCGGCGATGTCGCGGAGATGCTGTTCAACGCGGGCCTCTTCCCAGCTCACGACATAGATGATCGGGTAGCGGGCACGGATGAGGATCTCGATCTCATCTCGCAGCGGCGCGCGCGGGCGCGGCGGCATGGGTTTGGCCTGCGGTTCAGTCATGCGGCGGCTCCTGGCGGCGCAGCAGCGCCTGACGGGCCCGCAGCGCCGCGTCGCCGGGACAGAGCTCCATCAGCACCGGGAGCAGCCCGGGCGGCAGGTCGTGGCAGTAAATCCGCCCATCCACACCAACCGTGATGGCGATTTCGGTCGCCCGTCGCGGCTGGCAACCGCGCGCCGAGCGCCGTGCTGCCGGCGTCGCAGGTATTTCCCGGTTTCCCTTCACGCCACGCTCCAGTCCAGCTCGCGCCCCGCGAGGTCGTCGGTCGCGGCGCGGACCTCGTCCCGAGCGTTCAGGCGCCCGACGCCCGCCGCGCCGGCCTGCCAGCACGGGACAAAGCCAGTGTACAACCGAAAGCGCACTCCCGGCAATTCCGCCGCCAGCCACGCCACGGTCGGGCGGAAGCAGCAGTCCAGGTGCCCCGGCAGCAGCAAATGCCGCACGATGACCGGCGTTTGTCGGGCAATCCACTTCAGATTGCGCCGCGCCGCGGCGACGTAGTGCGGCACACTGGCCAGGCGCCGGGCGCACTCATCGTGGCCGAACTTGAGGTCGGCCAGGTAGAGATGGATCACGCCGGCGAGCAGTTTCAGCACGGGCGGCGTCATGTACAGGTTGGTGTTCAGCACGAGCGGCAAGGGGGCCGGGGCGGAATCGGCCAAAGTCGCCAGCGTGTGGGCATGCAAGGTCGGCTCGCCGCCCAGGACGCTGATCGTCCTCGCGCCCTGCCGGACGGCGGCGAGCAGTTCGTGCGCGTACGGGCCCGGCTCCACGCGCCGCCCGGCGCGCGGGTGGAAACACGCGGGCGCGGTATCGCAGAACCCGCAACGGAGGTTGCAGCCTCCCCAGTAGACGCGTAAGGCGGGGACGACTTCCGCCTCCTCCGTGACGCTCAGGTAGCGGCGAAACTCGCGGGTCTCCGTTCCCAGCCGGCAGGGCCCGCGGCCTCCGGCAGTGCGGTCAACCCCGCAGCGCCACTCGCACAGCATGCAGTTGGAAAGCAGCTTGCGGTGGTGCGGGCGTCTTCGGACGTGCCGTCCTTGCGGGCGGTCGGCGAGCGGCAGCGGCTGGGTGGGCGTAGAACGCATGGACACCCTCCAACGCTGCCCCAATTCTACGCCGCCCGGCAAGCCCCCCGGGGGCAGGTCGCTGATGCGCGGGCGGTCGGCGGGCGGATGCTGCGGGGCCGAACAGGCGTCGTCGCTGCACGCCAGAGGTGGATGCGCGGGTCACACTCGGCAACCGCCGTCCACGTGACAATCCGCGGCTCGACGATCCTGACTTCGTACCAATCCGTGTTGCCCACGCAGCGCGGCGCGCAACGGAAGCCTGGTTCTCCGCAGATGACTTGCCCACACTCCAGCGGCGAGTAACACTTCGCCCGTCTGCGACGGCGGCGAAACAAAGGCACTCGAAATGCCCGCGCTTTCGCGTACAAGGAACGTCATGGATGAAATGACACCTTTCACGCTCGGAGGCATTTCGAGTGAGCGCCAGTAGACTCCAAATTCGGCCGCCCAGCCCCCGCCGTACCGTCGCCCCTCCGTGGCCAACGGCACCTGAATTATTCAGCGAACTCACAAGACACGACACGAACGCAGCGTCTCGCAAGAAGCGCGACGCATTCGCGGGGCGCATCGGCCTCCCGCCGGTGCGAGGAGCTCCGCCCGACGCCTTGGAAAACCGGTCGCACCGGCGGGACGCCGCTGCGCCTGCCCATGCCAAGTATTCCATCCGCCTTGGCCTCCGGGCGGCCCGACTTCTTGCGCGATTTCCAGGGCCGATTGAGCCCGAGACCCTCGCGATGCCAACGGATCACCGTCTCCGGCTTGACGATCAGCAGGCGCGAGCGCCGCACGCGGCGGCGGCAGGCGCAGTGCGTAAGTCCTTGCGCCACAACGCGGTCGCGGTTTACGGTAGGCACAGCGACCGGGCGCGCCGCATGAGCCCGGCGGCTCAGGAGCCGCTGAGCAACGCCACGAACGCGTTGATGTCATCGAAATCGACGGCGCCGTCCAGGTTGCAGTCGGCGTTCAGCCAGGGGCAGCCTGAATATGGCCAGCCGCCGCCGCCCGGCGTGTTGATCGCCTCGACGAAGCGCTCGATGTCCGCAAAGGTGACCGCGCCGTCGCAGGTGAGGTCGCCGATGCGGAAGAAGACCGCCCCAACGCTGCGATTGCCGTTCATTACGATCGTGGTTGGGTTGGTCGAGCCGTCCAGATCGCCGGTCCAGTGGTCGAACCGCCATTCGCCGGCCGGTTCCGCAGTCAGCGTCACGGTCGTCCCCGGCGGGTAGTTCGGCCCCGTGGGGTAACGGCTGATGCTGCCCTGTCCGACGACACTCGTGGCCAACGTGAACGTCGCGCCCTGGCACGGCGGTCCGGTGATCGTAAGTTCGTAGGGTCCACCGGAGCCCGAGCGTCCGGAGATGCGGATGTAGTACGTTGCCCCGACCGTGACGCTGCGCGTGATCAGCGAGCCGCCCTCGGAAACGCCGCACCCGTCGTTGTCACAGTTGACCGTGTTGCCCGACGTGCCCGGGCAGTCCGCGTGCAGCGACAGCACCGAGTCGTACATCGTGCCGGCGCCACACAGGCTGAACGCCGTGGTGCCCGGCGTGGCCGGACTGTACTTGTACCACACGTCGGGGGCGGTGTTGGACGTGCCGCAGGTGGTGGTCCCGTCGCGCGTGGCGGGGGCCGTGTTGCCGACGTACGTGTTCCCGGGGCACACCTCGAGCGCCGTCGCGCAGGCATCATTCGAAGGCGGTGGTGACGAGATCATGTTGTGAGCGGCGAAACCCGCCGTGATCTCGGCGTAGTGCGGTCCGGAGTTCCCGCCGTCCAGCGTCACAAAGTCGGCGTAGATCGAGGGCGTGATGCTCCCGCCGGAGTGCAGCAGCACCGAGTCCAGCGTGAGCTGCGAGATGATGTCGAGGTAGTCGGCGTAACCGGCGTTGAACAAGTTGGTGCGGATACTCCACACGCAGCCGGAGAGCAACTGCCCACAGGCGTGGATCTCGCTGCCGCAGCTCGAGCAGGCGCCGGCGTTGTACTGACAACCGTTGTCGGCGTTGCGAATGCCGGCGTTGCAGTTGTTCTGGAACCCGTAACCCAGGACCGGATCGTTCGCGATCAGGGCGGAAACGCAGTCGCTCAGGCCTTCGCCGTACTCGTTCTGACCGCTGCCGCCGGTGTTCACGATGTGGTGCCCGTACTCGTGGTGGACCACCGACGCATACCCGGTGTTCGCGCAGCCGCCCCCGGCGCGGTAGAAATTGATCGAGCTGCCGTCGTAGTAGGCATTGCACGTGGAGTTGAGGTTCACGTTGATCTGGAAACTGGTCTGATTGGCGATCGTCGGGTAGCTGGGGTTGTAGTTGAGTACCCAGTCACGCGAGACGTTGGACTGAATATATGTATTGACTTGAGCCCGCACATACTCGCTGCTGTTGGTGATGTTGTGCGTAAAGTCCGCCGGGCCGGGCGGGGTCACCTGGAGCGTGAGCGTGTCCAGCGGACCGCCCTGGTCAGCCACCACGAAGCGCCGGCCCGCCATGTACGACGTCACCGTCACTTGCGACGAACCACTGTTCGGAATCACGAAATCCCCGGCCGCATCGGCGTATGCCGTCGTGCTGCCGATGGCTACCTTGGCATACGGCATCCCCATGACGACCTCGGGGCTGCACATGTCCGCCTTGGGCGGCGTGGTGGACTTGCCCTGCACCGTACCCACAACGTCGGTGTGGACGATCAGGCTCTCACGCGCCAGGACACGCCCGGTGAATGCGTCCGCGATGAACAGCCACTTCCCGAAATCCGGCTCGCCCTGCAAACCGTTGTCCGCCTCGAACACCAGCGCGACCGCCGGCGAGGCATCGTGCGTACCCGGCCATACCACCGTCGCCGCGGGTGTGAAATTGAGCAGGTCCGGCTGCTCGGCGAGTGCGGCGGCCTGGGCCGAGGTCTCGTTCGCCGCGGCCAAAGCGCCGGCGGGAACGATGAAATCACCCAGCTCTCGCAGGGCCGACGCCGCGAGGACCAGCGGATAGCCCGGTTCGTTGCGAACGAGCAGTCGCAGATCGCAGTTGCGAACCGGCAAGCCGCCCTTGACCTGCGTGTAGTAAACCAGCGTGAAGCGGTACGTGTTGCTCACACGGTCGTACATAAGCTGCGCAGTGCGCTGCCCGTTGAATTGGTTGCCCGGAACCAGCTCATGCGCCGGTACACCGAACACCTCGGCGAAGTCGTCGACGAACGCCGCCGCGGTGTCCTCAGGGCTTTGCCCGTAGCCGAATTCTGTTCCCCAGACGCGCGCCAAGCGGCCGCTCTCAGCGACAAACCGAACGTCCGGATAATCGCGCTGGAGCTGCGCGGTCGCGGCGGGCGTGTCGGCCGCCAGAGTCGTTGAAGCCCCGAGAGTTATCAGACTACAGACAAGAACCAACCGACGCATCCAACGTCCTCCTGGTATCCAAGGCCGGAAATCGCGCCTGCCGCGCGAGCGGTGAGCTGGGCGGCCCCGTCCCGGCGCGCCCGGGCTTGCGGGGTCTGGCCAAGTTCACTACGCACAATGGGCGAAAACAGGAATTCTGGTACGCACTTGCACTACTCAGGATATGCAAGCAGCGTGCCTCTGGCAATGTCTATTTCGGAGTTTGCGACTTGTCGCTTTCTGTCAGTCGATCCGGGACGCACTTTACTCGCCGGACTCACCCCGCACGTATTTGTCGAACCACGCGAGGTCCCAATCCAGCTTGCCCTTGCGGTGGTCCGAAATCGACAACCCATGCCCCGCGCCCGGGTACACCAGCAACACCGTCGGCGTCCGCGTGTACTCCTTCAGCCCGCGATACAGCGCCCGCGCATGCGCGGCCGGCACACGGTCGTCGTTCTCGCCGACGTGGATGATTGTCGGCGTCGTGCAACTTCCGAGCTTGTACGCCGGCGAGGCCTTCAAGTAAGCCTCCTGCCGTTCCCACGGCAGACCGCGCATGAAGTTGATGACGTGGCCCGGCGTGTCTTCGAGACCCCACTGCATCAACTGGTCGAACACGCCGGCCCCGCTGCTGGCGGCCTTGAAGCGCTGCGTCGTCGTGATGAGGCAATTCACCAGGAAACCGCCGTTGCTCCAGCCCAGGACGCCCAGCCGGTTGGGGTCCGCGAGGCCGCGCTCGATCAGGGCGTCGACGCCGGCCAGGATGTCCTGGACCTCGATGTCGTTCTCGCGTCCCACCAGATCGACGAGGAACTTGTCGCCGTAGCCCGTCGAGCCGCGGTAGTTCGGGCACAGCAGCGCGTAGCCGCGGGCCGGGAACGCCACGCGGCCGTAGATCCAATACTGGAGGTACAGCAACGTCGCGTCGCTCGGCCCGCCGTGGACCTCGACCGCCAGCGGCAGCGGCGGATCGCCGGGTTTGTAGTCCGGCGGCAACTCAAGCACCCCCTCGACCTCGGCGCCGTCGGTGGCTTTCCACTGCACGAGCGACATCTGCGGCAGCTTCCACGTGTCGATCTGCGGGTTGGCGTCGGTCAGCCGCACCGCTGCGTCGGCGTGGGCAGTTGCAGACCAGAAGACGTTGCCGGCGTCCTGCGGACTGCCCTGGATGAACGCGAGGCTCTTGCCGTCGGCGCTGAAGCTGTAATCGAAGACCACCACGTCGCCGGGGGTCAGCACGCGGGCCGCGCCCTGCTTGCCCGCCCGGACGTCGGAGACTGCGTGGATGTGTTTGCGGGCCCGTTGTTCCGCCAGGAAGCACAGTTCGCCGCCGCCCGGCCGCCATTCCAACCCCCCTGCCACGCTGACCTCTTCCGGGCGCTTGAGCATCCACACGGTCGGCTCAGCGTTGCCGAATTCCGCCACAAGGACTTCGGATTGATAGCCGTCGAAGCCGACCGTCCACGCCAGCGCTTTCGCGTCCGGCGACCACGCCAGGTTTTCGAGCCAGCCGTACGGCGTCGGGGCGGCGGCGCGGTACAGCTTGTCGGGCAGCGTCGTCGTTTCACGCGTCTGGGTGGTGAACACGTCCACGCGCGACTGTCCCTCGCGCGTGATGAGCCGATCGTCCGGCGTCGTGATCAGCGCGACGCGGCTCTCGTCCGGGGCCACGCGGAACTCGGTGATGACCCGCTCCGGGGCCGCCAACCGCTCCTCGCGCCACGTCTGGAGATCGAGTTTCCACAGTTCGGTGTACTTGAACGCCCCCGAGCCGAACTGAATGTCGCTGTACTTCTTGCGCAGGCTCTTCCATTCACGTTCCGCCTCCTCGCCCTCCTTTGTGTAGTACAGCGTCCGGCCGTCCCGCGCGATTTGGTAGCTCTCGATCCCGCCCTTCACACGCGTGATCGCCAGCGGTTCGCCGGGGTGCAGGCCCGTGATCCAGACCTGCGCCGTGCCGTCGTATGGCGGTTTCTTGTCCTTCTCGCCGCGGGTGCGCTTGCTGAGGAAATACACGTGCTTGCTGTCGGCGGCCCACTGCGGCGACGAGTCGTTGGCCCGCTCGAACGTCAGGCGGGTGGCGTGCTTCGTGGCGGTTTCGACGATCCATAGGTCGGACTGTCGCGGCTCATCGTGCTCACCCCAGCGCAGCTCGGTGTACGCGACGTATTTCCCGTCCGGCGACGTTACGCAGGCGGTCAGCGGGTGGATGGTCAGATAGTCGTCGAGCGTGATGTCGTGCGTTCGCGGCGTGTCCGCCGTGGCGATGCAGTACGAGGCGACGACGAGAACGACGACGGAGCGCAGCACGGTTCGGACCACGGCGATTCTCCTTGGTTGACCACATATGATAGTGCCGTCTTTCGCCGATGCGTGAAACCAGCCGGCGGCTTTGGGCGCGGGCACCGACGCCGCATTCGCCCTGAAGGGGCGACGGGCTGTAGCCGCGGGCGAAGCGCAGCGAGCCCGCGGAATGCGATCAACACGTGGGACCGCCGCGCAGCGGCGGCGGAGGAAACACCGAGTGCCAGAGGCTGGTGAAACCCGCCCCGACCCTGTGTGCTCCGTCGCCCCTTCAGGGCGAGGGGGATTCTGCCCGCCCGTTACCGCGGGCTCGCTCCGCTTCGCCCGCGGCTACAGCCCGCCGCCGCTGCGCGGCGAAAGGCACCTGCTGCGCTCGCGCTGCGCGACGAAAGGCGCCGGCGAGCGCTCCCGCTGCGCGGCGAGGCACGCGAGAAGACGGCGTTGCGGCGCAATGTTCACACACCCGGCGCGCGGCGCCGGTCGAGGCGCGCCGTCACGTACTTGAACGCGAGCATGGCCAGCAGCGCGGCGAAACCGATGGCAGAGAAGACGTACCATATGTAATGCGCGTGGGCATACTCCGGCGGCAGCGACCCACCGGTCGTGAGTGCCAACTCGCGCTGCGCGCGGGCGGCGGCCGACAGCTTGTTCGGGTCCGGACAGTACCAGTCCAGCAAATACCCCGATATTACGAACCCGAAGAAGTACGCGAAGAAACTGCTCAGGTGGAGATAGCCCATGTACAGGCCGACCTCGTCGGGCGGGGCCTGCTTCGAGCCGTATTCCAGGAACTTCGGCGACAGGAAGCACTCGGCCACCCCCTGAAGGCCGATGCCGAGGATCACCATGAGCGTGATCGGGTGCAGCGCGAGGCCAAACGGGAGTTGCACGCTGTTCCCGCTGGTGGCCTGCACCGCCCCGCTCAAGGCGATGCACAGGGCGGACACCGTGATCAGCGCGAGCGAGATGGCGATGGTGTTCTCCGCGCGCACCCGCCGCAGCAGGTGCGTGATCGGCAACACCAGCAGCACGACGACCGCCGGGTTGATGTTCGCCAGCCACTCGGGCTTGGCCGTCTCGCCCAACAGCCGGATGATGTACTTGGTCATCGAGGCGTAGAGCTGGTGCTGAATCGTCCAGAAGCCCGCCACGATCAGGATCAGGCACATGAAGCGGAAGTTCCGCAGCACCTTGAGCAGACTCCGCCCGGCCTCGGCATACGTTCGCCCGGTCCCGTGTGAATCCACGTCGCGATACGCGACCGCGATGACGACCAGCGCACATAACGCCATGCTGGCGGCGTAGAAGTTGATGTATTCCAGGCCCAGCGAGATGCGCAACGGGGCCGCCACGGATTTGCCCGTGAACGACCCGATGTTGATCATCGCGTAGAAGATCGAGAACGCCCGCGCGCGATGGGCGGCGTCGGAGCACTTCGCCGCGGTCCCGGAAATCACCGGCTTGACGATGGAACCGCCGAACATGATGACCGCCAGCGCGGCGATGACGAGCAGCTTGCGCGGCAGTTCGCCGAAAAGCAGTGGCCGGTGCCCCACGTCGGCGGCCTGCGTCGCGGCCGGGGCGTCGCCCGGGGCCAGGCCCGCCACGCCGAGCAGCGCGTAGCCAACCGCGAGCAATGCGAACGCAAACAACAGCGCCCGCCGGAAGCCGATGCGATCCGCCAAAATGCCGCTGAATGTCGGCAACAGGTAGAGAATCGAGGCAAATGCGGCGGCGACGTAGCCGGTCGCAACGTCGGTGAAGCCGATGCGATCGGTGAGGTAGTGCGCCAGCGCGATCGCCATGCCGTAGTAGGCGGCGCGCTCGAAGAGCTCGGCGACGTTCGCGAACCAGAAGGTGCGCGGAAAGCGCCAACTCAGTTTCACAGGCTGGAGGCCTGTGCCACAGGCTGTGTTGGTGGGTTGCGGGTCGGGCACGCGCTTGGGCACCTCGTGGGTCGTGTGGAGCACAGACTATTAGTCTGTGCGGCGCCTGTCCAAACCCCGCACGCCAGTGCGGGGCCTTCGGAGCCGCGGGGTTCATCCCGCGCGCCGCGGGCCGATCGGCCGACGGCGCGCACCATGAATGGCGCGGCTCAGGAGTTGTATTCGCTCGCTTGCGCGCGCGGCTCGGATTCGCTCGCTAAGGCTTCGCGGCTCGGATTCGCTCGCTAACGCTTCGCGGCTCGGATTCGCTCGCTAACGCTTCGCGGCTCGGATTCGCTCGCTAA
>CAYMXT010000025.1:0-11241 GCA_964394415.1 uncultured Planctomycetales bacterium | reverse complement strand
CGCTTCGCGGCTCGGAACTCGCGGGGCGGCGCGCGGACGGACGCGGCGCTACGCTTCGCTGCGCCGGGCCACCAGACAGTTCAGATACACAAACACGCACAGCCCGACAAACGCGACGAGGCCGATCCAGTTGCCCGTCAACTCGGCATCCGTGCCCGCGCCGAGCATCTTCTGATAGTCGAACTTCGCCAGCCAGGCCGCGGTACCCTCGAAACTCGCGAGCAGGTTCTTGCACACGCCGAGAATGGCCGCGCCGGCGATCAACCCGGACGCGATCAGGATGCCCTTGTCGCCGCGGGCCTTCACGAGGGCCGGGTCCTTCGAACTCTTGTTCACCAGCGACGCGACGATCGCGCCGAGCAGAATGGGGGCGTTCAGCTCCATCGGCAAGTACATGCCCAGCCCGAACGCGAGCGGCGAGACGCCCAGCATGTTGATGAGGAACGCGATGACCACGCCGACGCCGTACATCAACCACGGCACGGTGCCGGTCCCGACGAAGCTCTGGAGGGCGCTGGCCATCAGGTTGGCCTGCGGGGCGCTGAGGGCCTCGCGGTTGGCGGCCAGGTCGTAGCCCGGGTTCTTCGCCAGCACCATGATCGTCGCGGTGACCAGGCCCGACGCGAGCAGCGAGGCGATCAGGGCGCTCCACTGCACCTTGCGCGGGGTGGCCCCCAGCCAGTAGCTGATCTTGAACTCGGTGACCAGCGTCCCGGCCATCGACAGGGCCGAGGCCACCACGCCGCCGACCAGGAGCACGATCAGCATCCCCTCGTTGCCCTTGGGCAAGCCGGAGGCCAGCAGCGCGACAGCGGTAATGATGATCGTCGTCACGGTCATTCCGGAGATCGGCGTCACGGAGATCGTCGCAATCGCCCAGGCGGAGACGGTCGTGAACAGGAACGCCACGACAATCGCGAGCACCAAGGCGATCAGCGAAAGCTGGAGGGCGTTCGGCAGACCCGCCATCGCGATGAAGCGGAAGTACAGCCAGATGGCCACCGCGGTGAGCAGTCCGACAATCAGCAGCGTCGGGTAGCTCATGTCGTGGTCGGTGCGGTCCTGCTCGACGGCTCCGCTCCCGCCGGCGAACAAGGCCCCCAGGGCCTGCCGCAGGGCGGTAATGATGACGCCGCTCATCTTGAGAATCGAGATGATGCCTGCCGTGAAGATGCAGCCGATGCCGATGTTGCGGGGGATGCCCTTGAAGATCGCCCCGGCGTCGGTCGCGGAAATCGCGGGGTTGAGCAACTGAAGGTGTTCAAGCTGGAACGGCGCCAGCAGCGGGATGATGGCGAACCAGGACAGAAACGACCCGGCCAGGATGATCGAGGCGTAGCGTACCCCGATGATGAAGCCCAGCCCCAGGAACTCCGCCCCGGTGCCCAGCGAGAAGATCGCCTTGGTCTTGATGGTGAGGTCGTGCCAGAAGCCCGCGCCGCGGGCGACCAGGGCCGCGGTCGTGAACGTCTCGGTGAAGAGCTTGCAGACCTGCGAGGCGCAGTTGTAGCCGAAGCCGATCAGGAAAGCGTAGATCAGGACGACGATCTGGCCGACGTTGCCGCCCGCGCCGGTGACGAGGATTTCGTTGGTCGCGGTCGCCTCGGGGAACGGCAGCTTGCCGTGCATCTGCTTGACGAAATACCGGCGAAACGGCACGAGGAACAGCACCCCGAGCACGGCCCCCAGGAAGGGCACGAGAAAGATCTGGAGGAAGAGCATGGTCGGGGTCATGTGGAGCTTGTCGTGCAGCCCCAGGATGTAGATGGCCGGCATCGTGAAGACGGTCCCGCCGGCGACGATCCCCGACGTGGTCGCGATGGAGAGGATGTTGACGTTCTCGATGAGTGTGCTGCGCCGCAGGCCGACCATCGCCGCGACGCCCGACACGCCGATCGCGACGATCGAGATGGGGATGGCGGTCTCGATGCCCTGGCCAACCTTGAGGGCCACGTAGGTGGCGGCGGCGGAGAAGATGACGTTCATGATGAGGCCGACGACCAGGGAGCGAACCGTGACTTCCGGGGCCGCGACCTGGGCGGGGACCATCGGGGTGTAGGATTCCCCCGGCTTCAGCTCACGATAGGCGTTTTCGGGCAGCTTGGTGAGGATCGGTTGTTCGGACATGCGGATCCCTTTCCGTTTTCAGAATCGTTCGGGTGACCGGGTGCCGTTCGCGCGCCAGCGACGGCCCAGAGCCCCATGAACGTACCACGGACCGGCGAGTGTGGGAAGGTGCGAACGTGAAAACGTGGGAACGTGGGAACGTGGGAACGGCCGTCCTCACGGGCCCGTTCCCACGTTCCCACGTTCTCACGTTCTCACGTTCTCACGCCCCCCGCACTCACGCCGCCGCGGTCTTCATGTTCTTGCCCGCCCAGCCCTTGGCGAGGATCAACAACAGCGGCGTGGCCATCGCGATACAGGCGAAAATCAGCCACATCGTCTCGGTCCGCAGCACCCCGGTCTGCGGACAATAGGTTTGCAGGAACCAGCCCTCGTACAGCGGCACCACGATCTTGGTCAGGAACCAGGGCAGTTGGGCCACGCCCATGTAAGCCCCGGTGCGGCCCTCGGGGGCAATCTGCGCCGCGTACTGGAGAAAACGCGGCTGCCACATCGCTTCGCCGACGGTCATCAGGACGATGTAGCCGCCCAGCGTGAACAGGTTGGTGCCCAGGGCGAGCAGGAACGTCGGCGCCGCCATGACCAGCGTGCCGAGGATCATCATGTTGTACACTTTCTGCTTCTGGGTCAGCGCGGTCACGATCGGCACCAGGATGAAGATCAGCAGCGCGTTCAGGTTCGTCGCGGCTTCAAAGTTGGTTCCGATCCAGGTGCCGCGATACGCGCGATCCACGTACGCCTGGATCGTCCCGAAGTTGTACGCAAACAGCGTCTGGACCGGGATCAGGCAGAAGATGAAGAACGTGAACTTGGGGTCCGCCAACGGGTGGTTGCGGAACCAGGCCAGCACGCCCCCGGACGCTTTCTTCTGCGGCTGGCCGGTGGACGACGAGGCCGCCTTTGGCGGTGCCTCCTGCGCCGCCGCCGCGCGGGCCCGCTCGACCGTGCGGCGGGTGAGAATCAGCCAGGTCACAATGAGTGACACGATCGTCAGGGCCGCGTAGAACCAGTAAGCCGTCTGGATGCCGTACTTGTTCCGCATGGGCGCCATGAACGTCGGCAGCCAGCCACCGAGATTCATCAGCGCATAGAGCATCGCGAAGCCCATCCCCGCGGTTGCGGGCGTCGTGAACTGCCGCACGCCCGCGTACGCCGCCGGCTGGTACATGCCATAGCCCAGCACGACCAGCAGGAGTCCCCCGACCGCGACGAGGTACATCGGCGATGCCATCCCGCTGCCGCCGGCCTCTGGGGCGAACGCGAGCAACCCGCGCCCCAGGATCATGAGCACAAACGCGCCCAACAGGGCAAACCGCACGCCCCATTTGTCGGCCAACCCACCGAAGAAGAACATCGCGATCGTGATCCCCGCCGTCAGCACCATCTTGGAGCGTTGTGACCAGATATCGTCCAGCCCGGCGTACTGGAGGAAGTACATCGCCAGGTACTGGAGTATGCCGAAGTAGCAAAACCCCTCAATGAGGTACGCAGCGTTGATGCCCCACAGCGCGCGGGGCGCATGAATCAGGTCGACGAATGGCTGCGTGATCTCCCGCAGCGGGCTCTTCGGGGCGGCTTCCGGCGTGGGGCTACTCATGACGTGTCCGTCCTCCTTCCGCGCGGGCCGCGCCCGGCGCACGATTGGCGGGTAGGCTAGCCCCCGTCCCTCCGACCGGCAAGCCCGCGCGTCGGCGAAAACCGCAGAGACGCCGAGAGCGCAGAGATCGCGGAGAAGACAGGCAAGAAGAGCATCCCCTCACTGCGGTTTCTGCCGCGCGGAAGCTAACGCCGGTGAAACTGCCGCTCCAGGTCGCGCAGCGTCAGCCGCAGCGTCGTCGGCCGGCCGTGGGGGCAATGGCTGCTTCGCTCGGCCAACTCGCGCCGCTGGAGCAGCGCGTCGATCTCGTCCGCCGTCAGCGGATCGCCGGCCTTCACCGCCGCCTTGCACGCCATCATGTCGAGGATTTCGTGCAACAGCGTCTCCGCGCTCGGCTGACTGCCTTGTTCGCTCAGCAGATCGAGCACGTCGCGCACAAACCGCTCGTGATCGACCCGCTCCAGAAGCAGCGACGGAAACGCGTGCAACGCCACACTCTGCGGCCCGGCGGCGGTCAGCTCGACGCCCACGCGCTCGAGCACGTCGGCGTGCGTTTCGAGCGCGGCCAGCCGGTCCGCCGGCACGCGGACCACGTGCGGGATCAGCAGCCGCTGGGCCTCCAGCCGGCGCTCGGCGATCCGCCGCCGCAGCTCTTCATACAGGATGCGTTCGTGCAGCGCGTGCTGGTCGATGACCATCACCCCGTCCACGGTTTCGACGACGAGGAAGCTGTTGTGAACCTGGAGGGCCCGCGCCGGTCGCGCGGCGAGGGGAGCATGGGCCTCCGGCCCGTGCGTTTCGCCACGGGGAGCATCGGCCTCCGGCCGGTGCGAATGTGCAGGTGCGCGGGGCACACTGGGAACGACCGTTTGCTCCGGCTCCGCCCGCCACGGTTGCGCCGCGGGTACCGCCGGTGCGCTGGTCCCCTCCGCAACCGGCGCCGCGCTGCCGGAACGCACCGGCGGGACGCCGATGCTCCCCGCCGTGGCGCTGCCGGACGCACGCACCGTCGCGCCGCCCCCGCTCCCCGTGAAGAAATCCACCATCGCCGTCCGCACCCGCTCGCGGTACTCGTCCTGATCGCGCGGCGTGCGCAGCGGGCGATCGAGGTTGCTGGTCAGGAACTTCTCGCGCAGGGCGGCGAGCACCTGCCCGTGAATGTAATTGGAATCCTGCCAGCGGACCTCGATCTTGGTCGGGTGGACGTTTACGTCCACCTTGTCGGGGTCGATCGTGATGAAGAGGAACACGACCGGGGCGCGCGTCGGATCGATCAGGCTGCGGTACGCCTCGCGAATGGCGTGCGAGACAAATCGGTCGCGCACGAAGCGCCCGTTGACGAACACGTGCTCCCACTTCGAGGTCGTGCGGCTTTCCGCCGGGGGCGCAACCAGACCCTCGATGCGAACGCCGCCGCCTTCACGCCGAATGGGCAGCAGCACGTCCGCCAGCTCGGCCCCGAAGAAATCGGCGATGCGTTGCCGCCGGTCGGTCGTCGGTTCGAGGCGGTGGCTCACGCGGTCGTTGTGCTTCAGCGAAAAGGCCAGCCCCGGGTGCGGCAGCGCGACGCGGGCGAGCTGTTCCGTGACGTGCCCCATTTCGGTCTGGTTCGTGCGCAGGAACTTGCGGCGTGCGGGCACGGGGTAGAACAGGTCGCGGACTTCGATGGTCGTACCGACGGGGGCAGCGCAGGGCCGCGGGTCGCAAGCGCGTCCGGCCTCGACGACGATCTCGTGCCCCACGTCGCTGTCCGCCCGGCGGGACGCGATCCGCAGTCGCGCGACCGCCCCGATGCTGGCCAGGGCCTCGCCGCGGAAGCCGAGCGTGTGGATGTTGAACAGGTCTTCGTCCGTGTGGATCTTGCTGGTCGCGTGCTGCTGAACGGCGAGCACGAGGTCGTCCGCGTCCATGCCGACGCCATCGTCGGCGACGCGGATGAGGGCGCGGCCGCCGTCGTCGAGACTGATCTCGACGCGTCCGGCCCCGGCGTCGAGCGCGTTCTCGACCAGCTCTTTGACGACGCTGGCGGGCCGCTCGATGCACTCGCCGGCGGCGATGCGGTTAATGAGCGCGGGGGGCAACAGGCGAATCTGACCCATTCGCTTGGAGTATAGTAGGACGCGCAGGCGGCCGCGAACTGACGAAGGCGTAGCGGCCCGCGCCCCGCGCGGCCGTACGATGCCGCGGCCGACGCCCGGCCTGCCCGCCGTCGCGGATGCGCTCCGCCGCTGCCAGGTGAGCGTTTCGCTCTCACGGCCGACACGGCCGTGGCACCCGTTTCTTGACCGGGCCCGTGCCCGCTGTTCTGGAGCCCCCACGTGGACAACGTACTCGCCTACCTGCGTTCCCAGCGCGACACCCAGTTGACGTGGCTGCTCGACCTCTGCCGCATCCCCAGCATCAGCACCAAGCCCGAGCACGCGGCCGACGTCGCCGCCGCGGTACGCTGGACACGCGACCTGTGCGCCCAACTCGGCCTCGCCGCGACGATCCACGAAACCGGCGGCCATCCGCTCGTCTACGCCGAGCACTGCCGCACGCCCGGCGCACCAACGATCCTCGTCTACGGCCACCTCGACGTGCAGCCCGAGGGCGACCCCGCGCTGTGGGACGCCGGACCGTTCGAGCCGGTCGTGCGCAACGGCCGGCTCATCTGCCGTGGGGCTTCCGACAACAAAGGGCCGCTACTGGCTCACCTGCGGGCCGCGGCGGCGTGGCTGGCGGTCGAGCGGCGTCTGCCGGTCAACCTCAAGTTTCTGCTCGAGGCCGAAGAGGAAATCTCGTCGCCCAGTCTCGCGCCGTTCATCCGCACACATGCCGACCTGCTGCGCTGCGACCACATTGTGATCTCCGACACCGGCATGTACGCCGATGGTTGGCCGACCATCACCTGCGGCACGCGCGGGCTGCTGTACAAAGAGCTGCGCGTCCACGGCCCGAGCCGCGACTTGCACAGCGGCGGTTTCGGCGGCACGCTGGCGAACCCGGCTAACGTCCTCGCCGCGCTGCTCGCGTCGCTGCACGACCATGCCGGCCGCGTCAACATCCCCGGCTTCTACGCCGACATGGCCGACCTGACTGCCGCGGAACGCGCCCAACTCGCGGTGCTGCCCCTCGACGAGAGCGCATTCGCCGCCGACCTCGACGTCCCGCGTCTGTGCGGCGAACCTGGTTACACCACGAACGAACGCCGCTGGATTCGCCCAACGCTCGACGTAAACGGCATCTACGGCGGGTACATGCGGCCGGGGGCGAACACGATCATCCCGTCGTTTGCCGGTGCGAAGGTCAGTATGCGGCTGGTGCCCAACCAGAGCGCGGCGCGCCTCAGCCGCGTCTTCGATGAGACGGTCCGCGCCCGCGGCCCCGACACGGTGCGCCTCGAGATTCTGGACCACGGCGCGGCGGATGCGTACACCGCCCCGCTCGACAGCCGGCCGATGCAGGCCGCCCGCCGGGCGCTGCACGCGGCGTTCGGCCGCGAGCCGGCGTGCATCCGCGAAGGCGGCACGCTGCCGATTCTGCCGCTGTTCAAGCAACTGCTCGGTGCGGATTCGCTGCTGATCGGGTTCGCCGGTCCGCACTGCAACGCCCATGGCCCCAACGAGAACGTGGTGCTCGCCGACCTCGACCGCGGCGCCGCGGCGATCGCGCTGTTCTACGGCCTGCTCACGAGCTGATTGACTGCCCCCGTGCCGGCTGTCGCGGCCCCGCGCCACCGCGCGGCCGCGGCACGCCGCGACCAATCCCCGTGTCGGCCGCTGCGGAGGCGCTCGGCCGCCGAGCAAGCTGGTCCCGCGCTCATGGCGGACACGGCCGTGGCACGCGCACGCCGCGCAGACTGATCGTCAGGATTCCACCAAACGGCGGGCCTACGGCGTCGGCGGTTGGTCCACCGCGACGGAGGCCCCGACGCTATGCAAATACGTACCCGCCGGTTCATTCTGCGGATCAAGCGCGAGAATCTTGCGGCAGGTCGCGACCGCCCGATCGCGCAACGTCGCGTCCTTCGAAACGTCTGTTCCGACCAGCCGCGCGGTGAGTTCCTGGACTTGCTGATAGGATGCGAGCAGGTGCTCCAGGTACTTCACGTTCGTGGGGGCGTAGTCGTCGGCCACCGCCCGTTCGGCCAGCGCCAGCGCGTCATGCTCCTGAAGCGTGAGCGCCAGCATCGACTGCTGACGCAACACCTCGGCGATCCGCACCAGCGCCGCGGCGGCCTCCGGCCCCTTGCCGGCCCGGAGCTTGTCGGAGACCTGCTCGCGCGTCGCTTCGTACAGCGAGTTGTGGTAAACCTGGAGCACACCCGGATTGCTCGGCGGCCCAACCATCGTCTGGTAGGCGGCGTTCAACCGGCTAAGCGTCTGGCGATCCCACGGCTTCTGCCGCACGCCCTCCATGGCTTGCTGGAGGTACGCGTCAGCATCCTTGATCGCCGAGGTCATCTGTTCCGGGTTCAGCTTGGCCGATTCGATGCGGACCAGCACGCGCGTTTGCAGCGCATCCAGGTCACGCGGGTTCGACTGCACGGCCTCGTCCGCCTTGCGAATCGCCTGCTCCAGGTTGCCCGCCCCCGCGTTCGCAATCGCGAGTAGCCGCTTTACTTCGGACCGGCTGGCCTCCGGGGCCACCTTCTCGGCCGACTCCAGGAACGAGAGCGCCTGCCGCCAGTACCGGTTCGAAATGTAGATCTTGCCGGTCCCCAGGTTCGCCCGGTAGTTGCCCGGCTCGTTGCGGAGCACTTCCTTGAACGCCGTGCGCGCCCGGTCGTAATCGCTGACCTCCATCGCGATTTCGCCGGTGAGCAGGTTGGCCTCGATGTTCCCCGGCTCACGCTGCATAAGCGCCGCGAGAGCCTGGAGGGTCTCACGCAGCAGCGTCTCGGATTGCGGGTTGCTCCGATTCGCCAGGGCCCGCTCCTTCCGCTCACGCACCTGCTGGAGCAACTGCTCCGTGGTCAGCGACATCTGCTCCGGCGCCGGCACCGGCCCAGGAGTGATCGGCGGCAGTTGGGCCAGACCGGTGCCCGCGGAAAACAGCAGCGCAAGAACAGTTGCGAATCGCGCGACCATCGCGTCAGCTCCTTGATCGGCGGTCCGGCGCAGACCCCGACGGTAGCCGGGTAGCCTACCCTTCTCCCCGATTATCGGCCAGTCTCACCCGCCAACCGCAGCCGCAGCAGGTTCAACGCCGTGCGGGCCGCACGCAGCCGGATCAGCTCCCGCGGGGCATCCGGGCCGAAGCGGAACTCGCGGGCGGTCGTCTCGTCACGCACGCGCAAGCCAACGTATACCAGCCCAACCGGCTTCTCGGGCGTGCCACCGGCGGGGCCGGCGATGCCGGTGACCGCCGCCGCGCACGCGGCCGCCAGCACGCACGCGGCCCCCTCCGCCATCTGCCTGACGACCGGCGCGCTGACGGCGCCGTGCGTCTCCAAAGCGACGCGGTCTACGCCCAGCACGTTCACTTTGACCTCGTTCGCATACGCGATGAGCCCGCCCAGGAAATAGCGGCTGCTGCCGGGCACGTCGGTGATGAGGCTCCCGAGCAGACCACCCGTGCATGATTCCGCGGTCGCCAGGCTCAGTCCCTGGGCCAGCAGCGCAGCGCCGACCACGCTCGCCAGCGTCGCGTCGTCCCGCCCGAACACGACCGTACCCAGCCGGTCGCGGATTTCGACCTCCGCTTCGTCAAGCAGCCGGTCGGCTGCCGGCCCGTCGCCGGCCGTCGCATTGATCCGCACGCCCACGATGCCGCCGGCCGCGGTTGTGCCCACTTCCGGGTTTCGCCCGCGGACCATCAAGTCCTCGAGGCGGGCCCCCAGGTCGGATTCGCCCAGGCCGAACGTGTGCAACTGGCGGCTGCGGATCACGGCGCCGGCGGCAGCCGAGCGCAATTCCGGCGCGACGCACCGCGCAAACATGCTCCGCATCTCAAACGGCACACCCGGCAGGGCGAAACAGGGCGTGCCACCAATCACGACGCGCACGCCGGGGGCGGTGCCGCACTCGTTCGCCAGCGCCCAGCCGCCCCGCGGAATCAGCGCCTGCACCGCGTTGCGCTCCGGCATGTCGCGCCCGCGGGCGGCGAAAAAGGCCCGCATCTGCTCCAGACTGGGGCCGTGCAACTCCAGCGACACGCCGGCGGCATCCGCCAACACGTCGCGCGTCAGGTCGTCCACCGTCGGTCCGAGGCCGCCGGTGACGAGTATGACGTCGCTGGCCGCCGCCGCCTGAAGCACGACTTCGCGCAGCGCCGCGGCGTCGTCCGGTACGGTCACGTGTCGAACCGCGCGCAATCCCAGCCCGGCGAGCTGTGTGGCCAGCCAGCCGGCGTTGGTTTCCAGCGTCTGGCCGAGCGTCAGCTCAGTGCCGCACGAAATGACCCAGGCATAGCGCATCCGTCACCGGTTTGCGGGGCCGGAATGATTGACCTAGAGTGCCGATCCGAACCCCGCACGTCCCGGCGCGCCGGGGCGGGGCCAGCCGGCCCGCTCCCGGCGCGCCGGGACGTGGCGGGTTCTGTTAGCGACTCTTAGGCTGATTCTACGCGAAGCGTGAGTGCCGCGTGCCCGCGCGGTCACGGGTCAGTAGCCCAAACGGCAGAGGCAAGGGACTTAAAATCCCTCCAGTGCGGGTTCGAATCCCGCCTGACCTATCCCCGCTGCCTCAAGCAGTCGGCACACAGCGGCATGTACACGCATATCGCGTACCTTCGCGGGGTTCTCCGTTTGACCTCCTGATGGCTGCTCACTGGTGCTCGTCCCTGCCGGCACTTGCTGCACCGGATTCCGCACCACCTCCCGGAGCAGCCCGGGCGCCTCCGCCGCGATGTCGCGGGCGGCGGGGGGTGGGCGGGCCAGGCGTTGCAGAGCAACCACTGCGGCTGCGGCTCGATTCGGACCGGCTCGGCGGACCGCTTTGAAAGCGGGTTTACATCCTGCCGTGGCTTTGTAAAATATCGCCACAATTTTTCAAGGCCGCCGGAGCTTTGAAAGAACCGCGCATTGCGAGTTAAGCTGTGGATCCGAAAGTGTTTACGAATGAAGCGGCCGGGAAGGTGGTGAAAGCACCCACCGGTTATTGGGCGTTCGTCCCAGCGCCGCTACCGCCCCTAATCAATTACGACGGCGAAACCGCGTTGCTCCTGTCGCAGGCGGACGCGGCCCTCAGTGAGCTTTCGGGCCTGGGTCGCTACCTGCCGAATCCCGACCTGCTCATCGCCCCCTATGTCAAACGCGAGGCCGTAGCCTCCAGCCGCATCGAGGGTACGCAGGCCGACCTGTCCGACCTGCTCCTGGATGAAATCGAGCCGAAGCGCACGCCGTCCGGCTCCGACGTGCTGGAGGTCCGCAACTACGTCGCCGCCCTGAACCGCGGCATCCGCGACCTGGAGAAGCTCCCGCTGTCGTGTCGCCTGGTCCGCGACCTCCACGCCGTGCTGATGCAGGACGTGCGCGGCAAGGACAAGACACCCGGCCAGTTCCGCCGCAGCCAGCACTGGAGCGGCCCGCCCGG
>CAYMXT010000024.1:0-27833 GCA_964394415.1 uncultured Planctomycetales bacterium | reverse complement strand
TCTTCAGTGGTCTGCCTTGCTCCGAGACCTTCAACGAATGGCAGGTCGAGTTGCAGGCACAGCCGTAGGTCCGCCTGTAGCGGCCCGCGCTCCACGCGGCGGGGGAGCAGCCGCGCCGCGGAGCGGGTACATTGCGGGCTATGGCCCGGTCGGCGGTCGCGGTGAATCCAGCGGAGCGCATGTCCGCGCCGCAGCGCCTTACGCTAGCCGCCATTCTCCTCGTGGCCGCTGCGCTGCGCTGCGTCGCTCTCGACCGCTACCCGCCCGGTCTGCATTCTGACGAGGCCGTCAACGGCTGGAACGCGTACTGCCTGCTGAAGACGGGCCGTGATCAGTTCGGCGCGGCGTGGCCGATCTTCTACATCCGTGCGCTCGGCGAGAATCGCAGTGCGCTCTTTTGCCACTTGCTGCTGCCGTTCCAGGCGCTCGGCGGACTGAACGTCTGGACGCTGCGGCTGCCCGCAGCCCTGGCGGGCGTGCTGACGGTCGGGCTCGTGTATTGCGTCGGGCGACGGCTCTTTGATCGGACTACCGGGCTGATTGCGGCGGCGTTGCTCGCCATCTTGCCGGTACACATTCAGATGACTCGGTGGGGGCACGAGGCTTCCATTGCCCCGCTGCTGGCACTGCTGCCGCTGGCCGCCCTGCCGTGGGCCGGGTTGCCGCCGGCGGAGGGCGCTGGTTCGCCGCGCCGTGGGCGGGCCACTCTCGCCGGGCTGCTCGCGGGAGCCTGCTGCTACGGCTATCCGGCGGTGCGGTTGTTTCTGCCGCCGTTGCTGTGTGTTATTGCGCTTCTGAACTGGCGCGGCTGGCGCGCTGCGTTGTATACACATCGCGGTCGCGGCGCGGTCTTGGCCTACGCCCTGGCGTTCACGTTCACTTTCGGACCGCTGGCTTACATGCATCTGGCTTATCCAGAAGTCATGAACAAGCGCGGGCACATGACCTGGATTTGGCGTCCCGACGACCCACTGCCCAACCGCGTGTTGTCGGTGCTGGAGCGCTATGTTGGTCATTTCGGTCTTGATTTCCTTTTCCGCTACGGCGATGTGGACGAGACCGTTTGGGCTGTGCCCTTCGGGTATCTGCCGCGCTATTACGGGCCGTTGCTCGTCGCCGGGCTGGCGGTGGCCGCGTGGCGGTTTCGCCGCTGCGCCGGCGCCCGCGTGCTGCTGGCCGGCTTCGCGCTCTTTCCCCTCGGCGATGCCCTGAATTACCACACCAGCCTGCACGGCCTGCGCAGCTCCGTCGGACTGTGGGCGCTCGCGTTGACCGCCGCCTGCGGATTGGCGCAGATCTGGCGTTGGCTGGGCGCGCGGCGCCTGACCGCGTCGCTCGCGCTGGTGGGCGGCTTGCTCAGCGTTGGAGTGCCCGCGCAGACCATCCGGCCGCTCGACGAGTACTTCCGCATCCGGCCGCGCAAGGCATTGGTGTACTACGGCAACCACGTGGACCTGCTGGCCGCTTGCGACTGGCTGCGGCCACGGCTCGCGGAAACGGATGTAGTGATCTGCTACCCCGCCGGCCCGAATCCCGGGTTCACCAAGTACGCCGTCACGCTGGTGGCGCTCGCCCACGAGCCGCAGTGCTGGTTCGCCGAGCCGCGCGTTGTAGACACGCGCGGCGAATGGGACCGGTATTCGCGGTATGGGAAGTTCCACTTCTTGTTTCCCGAAGAACGGGGCGCGTTGCTCGAAGAGCTGCGCCAAAACGGTCGCGTGGATCGCGTCGTCCTGATTCTGCGTCCGAACGACCCCGTGCCGTACGAGCGCGTGGCGAGCATCACGGCCCCCGGCGGAACGACGGCCCTTCATTTCTATACGGCGGAGCTGTGATCAACGTCCGTCCGCCGCCGGCTGCTACCCCTCGAGCGCACGCTTGCGGCGCAGGATGTGATGATAGTGCTGCCCAAAACGGTGGGCCTCGTCGCGTACGTGCTGAAGCAGCCGCAACGCCGGGTTGTTCCGCGCGAGCTTGAGCGGCTCGCAGCGCGCCTGGACATAGACCAACTCCTCCCGCTTCGCCAGCGAAACGACCATCGCCGGCTTGACCGCCCGTTGACCTTCCAGCTCGATCGCCGCCCGCAGCCGCTCGAACGCGTCGAGCGCTGCGTGCAACTGCCCCAGCCCGCCGTCGATCAGAATGACGTCGGGGTATAGCTCCTCTGCGACCGCGGCGTAGCGATAGCGCCGGGCGATGACCTCCCGGATCATCGCGTAGTCGTCCACGCCGGCCACTGTCTTGATGCGGAACCGCCGATAGCCGCCCTTGAACGGCTTGCCGTCGATGAAGCAGACCAGCGAACCGACCGAGTCCTCGCCCTGGAGCGTCGCGATGTCGAGGCCCTCGACGATCCGCGGACGTTCCGACAAATCGAGCAACTCCTGGAGCTGGTCCAGCCCCGTGGTCGGATCGATGAAGAACACCTCCGGCTGCACGTGCTCGTCCACATCGCCGGAAAGTGACAGGGATTCGATCGCGGCCAGACGGTCGCGCAACACGGCGGCGTCCTCGTAGCGCTTCTCCGCCGCGGCCCGCGCCATGTCCTGGCGCAGCTCGCGCAGCAGCAGGCTGCGCTTCGAACCCAGCAGCTTGCGCAGCCGGCGGATGTCCGCGGCGTACGCGGGCTTCGTGATGCGGTCGGCGCACGGCGCACTGCACTGGTCAATCGCATGCAGCAGACACGGGCGAAAAAACCGCCGCTTTCCGTCGTCGGCGTGGATTTCCAGCTCGCAGGTGCGGAACTTGAACGCCTTCTGGAGGGCGTTGACCGCCTCACGCACGCCGGCGGGGTTGAGAAACGGGCCGTACAGCTTGCTGCCCCTGGGGCGCGGCGTGCGGGTGACGTAGACGGCGGGGAAGTCGTCCGCCAGCGTGATTTCCAGGTACGGAAAGGTCTTGTCGTCGCGCAGCCGGTCGTTGTACGCCGGCTGGATGTCCTTGATGAGCCGGCTTTCCTTGAGCAGGGCATCGACTTCGCTTTCGCAGGCGAGGAAGTCGAGGTCCTCGACCAGCGTGATCATGTGGGCGATGCGCGGTCCGCGAGTGTTGAACAGGTCGGCGGCGTCCTGGAAATAGCTGGCCACGCGGCTGCGCAGCTCGCGGGCCTTGCCGATGTACAACACGACCCCGTCACGGTCCTTCAGCAGGTACACGCCGGGGGTCTTCGGCAGCGCCGCGATCTTCTCCCGCAGGCGTTGGAGACGCGGCTGGTCGGGGGCGGACATGGCTGCGCGATTATAGAGCCGCGGGCCGGCCCGCGCCGTTCGTGACGCCCCGCCGGACCGGGGCGTCAGGAACTGTGTGCCCCGAGGGGTGGTTCGTCGCCCGGCTGTCGTTTTTCGCCGGGCACGCTAAGATTGCGCCCCGTTTGACGAAGTCCCTCGGGAGGCGCTGCGCGCCGCGGAGAGTCCGGCGGCCGGCGCGACCAGCACTGAAGGAGAACCGAACCATGACTCGTACGAATCACTGGCGAAATCGCGGCTGCCTGGCGGTCGTTCTGCTCGCGACGGCGTGGCCCACTTGGGCCAAGGGCGTCGAGGATTTCAAGCTGGCCCAGGCCGTGCCCGCCGACGCCATGCTGGTCGTCCAGTGCCGCGAACACGCCGGGCAGGCGTTCGTCAACGAGCAGTACGAGCGCGTCTGGGCCGCGGTCGAGAAGCAGGGCTTCGACCGCGATTTCAAGCGGCTGCTGCGTGGGATGGTCAAGCAACAGGACGGCGACCTGGAGGCGTTTGACGCCCAGTGGCAGCAGATGGCGGACTTGCTGGCGACCGTGACCTGGTCCGAGCTGGCCGCCCGCGAGGCCGCGTTTGCGATCAAGCTCGGCTTGCCGATGGGGGCGGATTTCGTCGTGTTGCTCATGCCGCCGGCCGACCAGGTCGGCAAGAACTTCGACGCGCTCGGCGGATTGCTCAAGCAGCTCATCAGCATGGCCCCGCCGGAAATGCTGGTGCTCGCGA
The DNA here is from genome assembly GCA_964394415.1 of uncultured Planctomycetales bacterium. GTDB lineage: Bacteria > Planctomycetota > Phycisphaerae > UBA1845 > Fen-1342 > JAGVEP01. The sequence goes on along the minus strand of CAYMXT010000024.1, from coordinate 23,871 downwards.
GCGAGAGCGAAGGCGAAACCGCCCTGCACCGCGTGTCGGTCGCGGGGCAGGTGCCGCCGCTCAGCCTGACGCTGGCCCGGCAGAAAGACGTGATCCTCATCGGCTTTGGCAGCCTGGTGGACCAGTCGCTGGCGCTGCTCAGCGGCGAAGCGCCAGGGGCCGGTGCGACGCTGGCGTCCACGGAGCGGTTCAAGCTCGCCCTGAGCAAGCTGCCGCCGCCGCAGGACAGCTTCTTCTACATGGATTTCCAGCGCTGGTTCGGGCAGGTGCGCGGGTTCACACAGATGGCCGCGGCCGCCGCCGGGGTGAGCGAGGAGCCGACCACGCAGCCGACGACGGAGGCCGTGGAGACCAACCCCGCGGCGTTTCTGCCGAAGCTGATCGACGAGTTGGACATCTTCGACTACATCGCGAGCGTCGAAGCGACGGAGGGGATGAAGACGGACAAGGTCGAAGTCGCGGCCGTGCGGGAGGAGGGCAAGTCGCGGGCGCTTTTCAAGCTGCTCTATGGCAACCCGCCGCTGCGGGAGCCGCTGAAGTACATCCCGAAGGACGCAACCTCGGTGAGCGTGGGCAGCGGGCCGGACCTGGCGGCGCTCTACAAAGCGGCGCTGGACTTCGTGAAGCGCGAAATTCCCGACGGCGCGGCCCTGCTTGAGGTCTGGGACGCGAAGCAGCAGGAGCTGGATTTCAACGTCGCGCAGGATCTGCTGCCGTGGTTCACCGGCAGCTACATCAAGTTCACGTCGCAGGCCCGCGGGGCTTACGTCTCCGACTGGCTGCTGATGTTCCCGGTCCGCGACGACGCCAAGGCCCAGAAGACGCTGGATGATCTGCTCGCCCGCGCCAACGAGCTGGGCCAGCAGCAACAGCAATTCATGTTCGACGAGCCGCGCGACCCCGAGCTGGCCGGCTTCAAGGTCTTCGTTCAACCGCTGCTGGCGATGCTCATCGGCCAGCCGGTCATCGGCGTGAAGGCCGGGCACCTGTTCGTCGGTAGCAGCGAGAAGATCGTCCAGACCGCCCTCAAGACCGGGGCCGGCGAGCAGGACAACTTTGCCAAGAGCGAACGCTTCGCCGCGGAAGGTCTCCCGCTCGGCGAAAACGTGACGGCGTTTTCGTTCGAGGACCAGACCAAGTATGGCGAGGAACTGGGCCAGATGCTCAGCATGGTCGGCGGCTTGCTGCCGCTGCTGCCGGCGGAAGTCCAGAAGGATCCGATGGTGACGACGGTCCTGAGCGTGGTTACCAAGGTCGGGCGCGTGGCGAAGCAGCTCAACTTCTACCGCTCGACGTGCGAGGTCGAGACGTTTGACGGCCAGGTGAACGTGACCAAGTCCGTCACGCACTATCAGGAGCCGCCGAAGAAGGCCCCGGAAACCGCGCCGGCGGAGGAAACGCCGGCCGCGACGGGCGCGGAAACGAAGAAGTAACGAGTAGCGAAGAGCGAGTTGCGAGTTGCAATGGGGTGGGCGTCCCGCCCGCCCTGCTCCAACTCGCTATTCGCAACTCCGCTCTGTGCCTCTGTGCCTCTGTGGTTTATAAATGACCGCAGATGCCCACGAAGTCATCCACGCTGCTGACGTTGCCGCCCGACGCGCTTTCCGCGCTCGCGGTCGTGCGCCGGCTGGTCGACGCCGGGCACCAGGCCGTGCTGGCTGGCGGTTGCGTGCGCGACCTGCTGCTCGGCGGCGCGCCGCACGACTATGACGTGGCGACGGATGCCCACCCCGAGCGCGTGCTGTCGCTGTTTTCCGCGTCGCGCCAAGTCGGCGTGCAGTTCGGCGTGGTGCTGGTCAAACAGCATCGCCGCTGGGTGGAGGTCGCGACGTTTCGCAGCGACGGGCCGTATCTGGATGGTCGGCGGCCGGTGACGGTGACGCTCACCGACGCGCAGCACGACGCCTTCCGCCGGGATTTCACCGTCAACGGCATGTTCCTCGACCCGCTCACCGGGCAGATCGTCGACTACGTGGGCGGCCAGGCGGACCTGCACGCCCGCGTGATCCGCGCGATCGGTACGCCGGCGGCGCGCTTCGAGGAGGACTACCTGCGTTTGCTGCGCGCCGTGCGTTTCGCCGCCCGGCTCGGGTTCGAGGTCGAGCCGACGACAATGGCGGCGATTCAGGCCAACGCCGCGCAGCTCGCCCGCGTCGCGCCCGAGCGCGTGCGCGAAGAGCTGGAGAAGATGCTCGCGCACCCGGCCCGCGCGCGGGCCTGGGCGCTGCTGAGCACGTGCGGGCTGCGGCCGCATCTGTGGCCGGGCGCGGCGTGGACAGAAGTCCAGTCGCACCGCTGTGCGACGCTGTTGCAGCGACTGCCCCCGAAAGCGCCGGCCGAGCTGGCGCTGGCGGTGCTGCTTGCGGACCAGCCCGCGGACGAAATCGAGCGTGTGGCCCGCGCGCTGACGCTCTCAAATGAACAGCGTGCGACAGTGCTCTGGCTGACCGCACACCAGGCCGATTGTGACGACCCCGCGGCACCGACGCTGCCGCAGCTCAAGCGCTTGATGGCACACCCGGAGTTTGCGGTCCTGTTACAGTGGATTGTTGCTCGGCACGCGGATTTCGCGGACGGGGCGGCGCGGCAGGCGGCCCTCGGTGCGCGGCTGGCCGGCATCCGGCCGGAGGCGGTTTCGCCGCCGCCGCTGGTGACGGGCGACGATCTGCTCAGTCGCGGGGTTCCACCGGGACCGGTGTACGGGGAAGTGCTGGACGCGCTGTATACGCGGCAATTGGCCGAGGAGTTGACGACCCGTGAACAAGCCGTGGTCGCGCTGGAGGAGCTGCTGCGCGGGGCTGTTGTGGCTGGCCGGCTGCGCGGCTGCGCCGCGCCAGGATCAGACTGTCGCTGAGCCGCCGAAGAAGACGCCGATCCGATTTCACATCGCGTCAGTCGTTGCGCAGGAGGGCTATCGCGTGACCCGCGACGAAGCCGGGCAGCCGCTGTGCGTGGCAAGCGAGCCGTTTCTGACGGAGCAGGACATTCGCGGCGCGCACGTGCTCAAGGGCCGGGGCCGTCACATCGTCGTGCTGGAATTTAACGGCTACGGGGCCGACCGGCTGGACCGCGCGACCAGCGACCATGTCGGTCAGCGCCTGGCGGTGTACGTCGACGATCAACTGCTCATGTCCCCGGTCATCCGGGCACCCATGCCGCGGGGCCAAGTTGCGCTGGCTGGCGACTTCACGCCCGCCCGCGCCGCGCAGATCGTCGCGAGTCTGAATCCGCCGCCTGCCGGGGTCAGCACAGGGCGCAAGTGAAACACACGCACGCAGCGGCCGACGGCGGGGGTCGGCCGCTGCGGCGTGGCGCACAGACGATCAGGCCGTGCATTTCGGCCGCTGCCCCGCCACGCAGTTGCACTAAAGCAGCGTGCGCGAATGGGCGGCGTCTGTCCGAACCGCGAGCGCAAGCTCGCGGACATACTTGCGACCGCTCGCGCGGTCGGCTCGGATCTGCGCGGCCGAATCGCGCGCGGCGGTTCAGTGCTTGTGCTCGTGCTTCTCGCCGGGCTTGTGCTCGTGCTTTTCGCCGGGCTTGTGCTCGTGCTTGCCTTCCGGCTTGCCCTTCTCGGCGCCGCCCTTGTCGTCGCTCTTGAACTTCTTGAGGTTCAGGTACGTGCCCTGCTCCTTGAGCTTGGCGGCGTACTTGGCGGGGTCCTTGCGAACCTGCTTGTCGCACGAGACGCAGCAGTAGTAGACGCGGTTGCCGTCCGGCTGGTCCACGAACGCGACCGGCATGATCCGCTCGCCGGTCACGGGGCACTTGGTCTGGTACGTGTAGCTGCCCAGCAGGCCGGCCTTGTGCTTGGCGGGACTTTCCTTGTACTTGCCGGCACAGTCGCTAGAGCAGAAGTACAAGGTCTGCCCGTCGATCTCCGCCGACGCGTCCGGCTTGATCGGCTTGCCGTCGAGCGGGCAGTTCACCTGAATGCGCGGCAGCTTGTCACACGCCGCCCGTTGCGCGGCGACCTTCTCGGCGAACTTCGCGGGGGCCTCCTCATACTTCGAAATGCAGTCCTTGCAACAGAAGTACACCGGCCCGTCGGCGGTCAGCGTCTTGACCGCGAAATCGACCGGCTCCTCCATCACCGGACACATGGGTAGCTTGGCCGCCGGCTCGTTCTTCTCCGCCTCGGCCTTGCCCGGCTCCGCGGGCTTGGCAGGCTTGTCCTGGGCCCACGTCAGGGGGGCCACCAGCAGCGTCACGACCAACAGCCCCGCGATTGACCAATCCTTGCGCATGTGTTTGCTCCAAATCTGCCACGCGGAAGGCGGCATCTCCCACGAGACGCCGCGGCTTCTCAGCCCGTGCCATGTAGGAACCGGATTATACGCAAGCCTATTCCCACGGTCGTCCGGCGGGGACCCCTCGCGCAGGCGGAAAACCGCAGAGACGCAGAGAGCGCAGAGGTCGCAGAGAAGATGAGAAAAAGGCAGAGCCGGTTGGCCGGGCGGAGCACGCGGAGCGTGCGTGGCCCAGACTCGCGGCGGGCTGGGCTACGCTTCGCTGCGCCCAGCCTACGCGCTTCGCTGCGCCCAGCCTACGCGCTGCGCCCAGCCTACGCGCTACGCGCTCGTTGCCTGGTTGCCTTCCCCCCCTCTTCTCCGCGACCTCTGCGCTCTCTGCGCCTCCGCGGTTTCGGGCGTCGTCGTACTACGCGGGCACCAGCGCGGCGTCGGGCGCGCGCGGCGCACGCGGGCCGGCGAGGAAGACGCGGCACGCCTCGATGAGCATCAGCACGGCCAGGCCGATCAGCACCAGCGCGATCCACGGAACGGGCTTCGCGTTGAGCCCGCCCGCGAAATTCACCTGGATCAGCCGCACCAGCGCCCAGATGCTGACGAGGTACATCCACGCCGCCGGCAACCCCGTGACGAGCCAAACCCACGCCGCGCGGCGCGTCCGCCAGAGCCAGACCGTGACGCCGATGAGCGTCAGAGCGGCCAGGAGCTGGTTGCTCGCGCCGAAGAGGTCCCAGAAGGTCCGCCAGATCGGCTCAAGCCTGTCGCCTTTTCGCACCGGGTCTTGCAGGAGGAAGTACAGCGGCGCGCCGGCCGTCACCGCGGTCGCGAAGAACCGCCCGAAGCGGCCGTGCCAACCGGTCAGTTCCTGCACCACGTAGCGTCCCAGCCGCGTGCAGACGTCGAGCGTGTCGTAGACGAACGTCGTGAACGCCATCAGGCCGAACGACACGCCGAACATCGCTGGGATGCCGATGACGCCGAGAAAGCTGCCGATGCCCGAGGCGTACAGCCAGTTGGGGCCTTTCTTGAGCAACGGCGAATCCGCCGCCAGCATCATGACGCAGCACAGCGACACGATCGCGACCAGGGCTTCGAGGAGCATCGCGCCGTAGCCGATCAGCTTCGCATCCGTCTCGCGGCGAAGCTGTTTGGACGTGGTGCCGGAAGCGACCAGCGAGTGGAAACCCGAGCACGCCCCGCACGCGATCGTGATGAACAACAGCGGCACGAGCGGACCCTTGTCGCTCTCCCAGCCCTTGAAAGCGGGGAACGCGACGGTCTTGCCGCCCAGGACCAGCCCGAGCGCCGCGGCGGCCAGCGCGAGGTACAGGAAGTATCCGCCCAGGTGTCCGCGCGGCTGAAGCAGCAGCCACATCGGCACGACCGACGCGACGTAGCAATACGCGAGCAGCGCGACGTTCCAGACCTTCTGGGCCGTCGGGTCGCCCACGCCGAGCATTGCCGCCAGGTCGAACGGGAGGTACTGCCCGATCCAGATGGCCACGCCGACCAATGGCAGGAAGATCACGGTCGCGAGCCAGAGCGGCAGCTTTGCAAACCGCAGCAGCAGCCCCATGACGATCGGCAGGGCGAGGTAGAGCAGCGACGAAGTCGCGATGCCCGGCCCGAGCACGGATTCCGCATGTTCCGATTCATCGACCGCAACGCGACCCACGAACGACGACGCCGTGATGTCCGCGAACGCGACAATGATGTAGATCAGCGCCAGCCATACAAACGTCAGAAACAGAACGTACGACCGGCGGGTCATGTGCTCGCGCACCACCTCGGCGATCGAGCGGGCCTTATGACGGATCGAGGCCGTCAGCGCGGTCACGTCGTGTACCCCCCCGATGAAGATCGCCCCCAGCAGAATCCAGCACAGCGCCGGGACCCAGCCGAACATCACGCCGGCGAGGATCGGCCCGACGATCGGGCCGGCGGCGGCAATCGCCGAGAAGTGCTGGCCGAGCAGGAAGCGCTGGTCGATCGGCACGTAGTCCACATCGTCGCGCAGCGTCACGGCGGGCGTGGCCGCGGCGGGGTCAAGCTTCAGCAGCCGGGCCAGTAGCCCGCCGTAGAGGCGGTACGCGATGAGCAGGACGACGGCACAAGTTGCGACGACGAACAGCAAGCTCATGCGTTACGCTCCCGGGCACGTGCGCCATTGTCCCGGCGCGCCGGGACAGAGGCACACGGTCGCACAGACGAATCGTCTGTGCTCCACACAACAGACGAATCGTCTGTGCTCCACGGTCACCGTGCCGCGGCCTCCAACGCCAACAGCCGCTGCTTGAATGGTAGGCCGAGCGGCCCGGAATAGCCGCCGAGCGCGCCATCACTCCGCAGAATCCGATGGCACGGGACGACGATCGGAAACCGGTTCCGGCCCATCGCGTTGCCGACGGCGCGGGCCGCGTTCGGTTTGCCAACGCGGGCGGCCAGGTCCTGGTACGTCGCCGTCCGACCGTAAGCCACCTTGCAGCACGCCCGCCAGACGGTGGTTTCGAAGGCGTTCGCGTCCGCGCAGTCCAGCGGAACGTCGAACGCGACCACTTCGCCCGCGAAGTACTGCTGAAGCTGCCGCGCAAAGCCGGGCAGCAGGGCTTGGCGCTCCTCCGCGTCCGGGTAGTCCCGCTGGATCGCACGCCGGAGCGCCGCCGCGGATTTCTCTGGCAGGTAGACACGTTTCAACCCGCGCGCGCCAGCCACGAAACCCACCTGTCCGAACCTGGTTTGAAGAACGCGGTACTGGGTGTTCATTCCGTGCCTCCAAGAAGCGGCCGCGGATGCCGACGAGTTGCCATCCGAACCCGCCACGCAAGTGGCGGGCTACGCCAGCCCCGGACTTGCGTCCGGGGTTCCGACGGTCGCCTGCGCTACGTCCGAACCCGCCACGCAAGTGGCGGGCCGGGGGGGGGCACGCAGCCGACGGCCCCGTCCCGGCGCGCCGGGATTGCGTCCGGGGTTCGGATACTTGCACACGGCATGGGCATGGTACTCGGCTCACGGTACAGGGGACAGGTCATTGCCGCGCAACGGATAATTGGTTACCTATGAACACCTGATAGGCGGACCCCGACCCGCGCATGTGATGCCGACCAACCTGACCTCACTGCCCGCCGGCCTCTGGCCGCCGGACCTGAGCGACCCGCTCATTCGACAAATCGTGCTCGCCGCCGGCGGACTGGTCCTGGTCGCGCTTCTGTGGCGGCTCCTCGGCGTGCTGCGGAACCGCCGGCTCGCAGCGCAGATTCGGGCGGATGTCCGCCGCCGCCGGGCGGAGGGTCAACACCAGCACGCGGAGGCGACCCGGCTCGCCGAGCAGATCGTCGCGACCAGCTCGACGTCCCGCGTGGCCGGCTACCTGATCCAGCGGCAGATTGAGACCGTCTGCACGGACGGCCAGGCGTCGTCCACTGCGGCGTTGGAATTGCTCAAGGCCCTCGCCGCCGAAAAGGGGGCCAACGGCCTCATCAACGTCCAGACCCAGGCGGCCCCGTACGGCAAGTGGCTGGCCCGCGGCGACGCGGTGCTCTTGCAACTGATCGGTCGGCGTGGCGGCGGCGCGGCGGGGCGCCCGCCCGGGGTCTCACAGTAGTTGCAGCGGAGCATTGGCCACCGGCCGACACGGACGCCGTGAGGGCCCAAGGCCCATGCATCCCAAAAAACGCCGTCGCCCCGCGCAGCTACGCTATGACCCCAGCGCGAGCCGCGCCGCCGAGCCGTCCGCCCAACAATGCCGCGCCCAGGCCGCCGCCTGCCGGCCGAGCGGGCTGAACCACAGCGTCCCCAGCAGCAGCAGCGCGACCGCACACGTATTCGCCAGCAGTACGCCGCTCCAGGGAGCTGGCAGCTTCGGCAGCGTCTCGTCGTCGGTGAGAAACATCTGCCGGATGATCCGCACGTAGTAATAGAGGCTGATCGCGGTGTTGATCACCGCGACGCCCACCAGCACCCACAGCCACGGCTGCGCGGTGGCGCTCTTGCCGAGCGCGACGAGCAGGAACCACTTCGCGGCGAACCCGCCCAGCGGCGGCAGACCGACGAGTGAAAACAGGCACACCGCCAGCGGCACCGCAATCCACGGTGCGCGGCGGCCCAGGCCCGTAAACGCGGACAAGCGGTCGGTCCCCGTGTGCCATGCCACCATCGCCGCGGCGCCAAACGCGCCCACGTTCATCAGGATGTACACGAGCAAGTACGCGATGACGGCGGCGAAACCGGCGTGCGCGGACAGACTGATAGTCTGTCCTCCACTACCGGGCACGAGGATCGCGCCCGCCATCATCATGTAGCCCGCGTGCGCGATGGAGGAATACGCCAGAATCCGCTTGACGCTCTCTTGCCGCAGCGCTGCGAGGTTGCCGACCGTGCAGGTTACGGCGGCGAGGAGGCCCACCGCCCAGGCGATGGTCGCCGGCTGGACGCCGGTGCCGCCGAACGCCGTCACGATCCGCAGCAGCAAGCCCAACCCGGCCGCCTTGCTGGCGATGCTCAGCCAAGTCGTAATCTCGATCGGTGCCCCCTCGAACACATCCGGGCACCACAGATGCACCGGAACGGCGGCGATTTTGAACAGCACGCCGACGCCGACCGCGGCAAGGCCCAGCCAGAACATCCAATCGACCGGCGCGGCAGCGGCGCTCGTTGCGAGCGCGGCGATGCGGCCCAGGTCAAGCGTCCCGAACCGCCCGTACAGCAGCGACACGCCGTAGACCATGATCGCCGCGGACGCGGCCCCAAACACGACGTATTTCAACGCGGCCTCGGCCCCCAGCCGCGACCGTCGATCGGACGCCACGATGGCGTAGCTCGGCAGCGACGCCGTTTCCATCGCGATGATGATGACCAGCAGGTTGAGGCTGCTGACCATCAGCATCATGCCGAGGGCACTGGTCAGCAGCAGCAAGAAGAACTCCGGCGATCCGACGCGCCCGAGCACGAGGCCGTTTCCGACCGCCGTCTGTCGCGCGCGGGTGCCCGTCGCCCAGAGCCAGACGATTAGCGCCAGCAGACCGAACAGAAACAGCTTGAAAAACACGCTGAAGTGATCGACCAGCAGCATCGGCGACTGGCCCGGCGGGGCCAGACCGGCTTGGGGGCCGTCCGCGACGTAGCCGGCGGTGCGCAGGGTCGCGAACAGACCGAGCAGTGTGCCGACCAGCGCGACCGCCGCCGCAACCGGACTGCGGCGGCCGGCCACCAGCGGGACGAGCAGCACGGCGACCAGCGTCGCGGTTAGCACCAACTCGGGTGCAAACAGCCGCAGCTCGTCGAGCGACGGCAGCCAGGGTTGCAGATTTGCAGGATTCATGAGTTGCCCAGCAGGGCCACAATCTGGTTCAACGTCCCGTTCATGAACCGGAACAGCGACTGTTCCGGGAGAATGCCGAGCAGAATCGCCAGTACGCCCATCGGGGCGAGGATGGCGATCTCGCGGTATGACGCTTCCGGATAACCGGTGTACTCCTCGCGCTGTTTGCCGAGGTAGACACGCTGGATCATCCACAGGATGTAACCGGCGGTCAGGATCACACCCGTCGCGGCGAGCACCGCGGCCGGTTTGGCCCACGGGAAGTCGGCGGCGAAGGTCGCAATCAGCACCCAGAATTCGCCGATGAACCCGCACAGGCCGGGCAGACCGAGCGAGGCAAAGAAGCCCAGCGTCGCCAGCGAGCCGTACACGGGCATCGTCAGCCACAGGCCGCCGAAGCGGTTGATCTCGCGGTGGTGCGCCCGGTCGTAAATCACGCCGACCAGGAAGAAGCACATCGGCGACGAAATGCCGTGGGCGATGACCTGGAACATGGCACCTTGCAAGCCCGCCGGCGTCATGATCGCGATGCCGAGCAGGACGTAGCCCATGTGGCTGATCGAGCTATATGCGACCAGCCGCTTGAAATCCGTCTGGGCCATGGCACACAGCGCGCCGTAGATGATGTTGATCAGCGCCAGCACCATCAGCGGGAAGGCGGCCTCCGCACCGACCATCGGCAGGATCGGGTAGCTGATCCGCAGCAGGCCGTAGGCGCCCATCTTCAGCAAGACGCCCGCCAGGATCATGCTGATCGGCGTGGGGGCCTCGACGTGCGCATCGGGCAACCACGTGTGGAACGGGAAGACCGGTACCTTGATCGCGAACCCGATGTACAGCAGGATGAACATGAAGGGGGCGAAACGCCAGCCGAGGAAGCTCGCCGAGCTGAACGCCTTCTGGATTTCCGGATCGGAGGCCAGCTTGATCAGGTCAAACGTACGGTGGCCGGCCGGGGCGTAGAAGTAGAACGCCAGCAGTGCGACCAGCATCAGCACCGAGCCGGCCAGGGTGTAAATGAAGAACTTGATCGCGGCGTATTCCTTCCGCGGCCCCCCCCACACGCCGATGAGGAAGTACATCGGCAGCAGCATCACTTCCCAGAAGATGTAGAACAGGAAGAAATCCAATGCACAGAACACGCCGAGCATCCCCGTTTCGAGCAGCAGAAACAGGCAGAAATACCCGCGGACGCCGCGGCTGACTTTCCAGTGCTCGATGTTCCAGCTCGCGAGCGCGGCCAGGAAGCTGACGATCGTGGTGAGGATCACGAGTGGAAAGCTGAGGCCGTCGAGACCGACGAAGTACTGAATCGGCGTGGCGTTTTCACCCTCACCCAGCGTGATCCAGGTGAACTGAGTGACTTCGTAGAGCTTCTGGCCGTAGGCGCCGCCGAAGATTTCCAGGGGCGCATGGGCCTCCGGCCCGTGCGACCACCAGGCGAAGTGCTGGAACAGCCCCAGCGACAGCAGCAGCGTGACCGCGGTCGCGAGAATGCCAATGATCTTCACCGCCCGCGTGTTCGGGACGATCAGGCACAACACCGCCGCGATGGTGGGGATGAAGATGATCCAGTTGAGCAGGTTGCCGTGTTCCACGCGTCGATCCTCGGTAGCGGCCCGCGCCCACGCGCGGCCGTCAAGACGGTGCGGCCAGGCCGCACCCTACGCAAACGCCATCCACAACACCACAACCGCCGCGCTGCCGGCGGCGAAAAGTACATAGTTCCGCACGCGGCCGACCTGGGGGCTGCGGGCCAGCCCGCCGAGGGTCCACGTGCCGCGCCCGACGCCGTTGACGGCGCCGTCGACCATGCCCTGGTCCAGGACGATGCCGCTGAAGGCCGACAGCCGCTCGGTCACGAAGCCCGCGAGATTCACCAGGCCGTCGATCACGTACTTGTCAAAGGCGTAAGAAATACCCTTGAGCGCCAGCGTGCCGCCGACGAGCACCAGGCCGTACAGCTCGTCGAAGTAGAACTTGTGCTCGAGCAGCACGTGCAGCGGCCGCAGCGCCCGCGCGAGCGCGCTCGCGACGCCCAGCCCCCGGCGATAGATCAGCCACGCCAGCACGAAGCCGACGACAAACGCGCCGCCAACGTACTTTGCCAGGGCGGCGTGGGCGTGATGATCGATCAGGGCACCGTGGGCCTGGGCCGCGTCGGCGGCTTCGCCGTCGAAGGCGACCGTCAGCCAGGGCAGCGGGGCGGCGTCGGCGACGAGCGGGCGGAACAGCACGTAGCTCGACACGAACGTACCGATCGCGAGCACCGCCAACGGCAGGTACATCAGCGGACTTTCGTGCGCGTGGTCGTACACGTGGTGGTCGCGTGGCTTGCCCATGAACGTCAGCCACCAGCAACGCATCATGTAAAAGGGCGTGACGTACGCCATGATGAGCGGAATCCAGAATAGCCACGTCGGCAGCGGCGCGGGATTTTGGAATTTGGAATTTGGAATTTGGATTAGACTTGGCACGTGCGAGGCCGCCGAGGCGTGCCCCGTGTCGGCGCCCTCCGTGCCTTCGTGCCTTCGTGCCTCCGTGCCTTGTTCCCCATACACCCGATGCCAGGCGACGGCGAGGATTTCATCCTTGCTGAAATACCCTCCGAGTCCGAAGGGCGTGTGATTCGGCATCCAGACCGCGGGGATGCCCGCGCCGGCGATCGCCAGCACGCCGACCAGGAACGTAGCGCAGGTGACGGGCATTTTCCGCCACAGGCCGCCCATCTTGCGCATATCCTGCTCATGATGGCAGCCTTCGATCACCTGCCCCGAGCCTAGGAACATCAGGGCCTTGAAAAAGGCGTGCGTGAGCAGGTGGAACAGGGCGGCGATCCAGGCCCCGACGCCCATGCCGAGCATCATGTAGCCAAGCTGGCTGATCGTGCTGTACGCCAGCACTTTCTTGATGTCGGTTTGGACAATCGCCACGAGCGCTGCGAGCGTCAGCGTAATACAGCCGATGACGGCGACAAAGAGCTGCGCCTCGGGCGTGAGCAACACGAAGATGCGGGCCGTCAGGTACACGCCCGCCGCGACCATTGTGGCGGCGTGAATCAACGCACTGACCGGCGTCGGACCCTCCATCGCATCCGGCAACCAGACGTGCAGCGGGAACTGGGCGCTCTTGCCGATCGCCCCACAGAACAGCAGTATCCCCATCCACGTCGCCAGGTTCAACCCCAGAAACGTGTCCCGGAACAGTTCGGCCCCGCGGGCCAGCGGGTTCTCCAGAAACGCCAGATGTTGCGTATGCAGGGTCTTCGCCGCGCCGGCCAGCGAGAGGTCGCCAAGGTACAGGAACGCGAGCCCCAGGCCGATGATGAAGCCGAAATCGCCGACGCGGTTGGTGACGAACGCCTTGATCGCGGCGGTGGACGCGCTTTTCTTGTGGAAATAGAAGCCGATCAGGAGGTAGGAGCACAGACCGACCAGCTCCCACGAGATGAAGAGCAGCGGCAGGTTGTCGGCGATGACCAGCAGCAACATGCTGAAGCAGAACAGCGACAGGTAGGTGAAAAAGCGGTGGAATTTGCTGAGGCCGTCGATCTCGTCGCTATGGCCCGCCATGTAGCCGACGCTGAAGACGAAGATGCAGGTCGAGACGAACGTGACCATGAAGAACATGATCAGGGTCAGACTGTCCACGTTGACGCCGAAGTACAGCGGTACGCTTCCCAAGTGCGCCCAGAGATATGGTCCGGTGCGCGCCGCGATTCGGCCGGCCTCGTCCAGGCCGTGCCATTGCGCCAGGGCCAGGCCGGCGAGCACCGTGCTGGTAGCGATCGCGAGCACGGCAACCCACCCCGCCCCCGGCTTGCCCAGCTTCGCCCCGAAAAAGGCCAGCAGCACAAAGCTCGCCAGGGGGACGAGGACGCCGGTGACTAGCAACAGTTCAATACTGGACATATTTGCTTAACCGCGCAGTTGTCGGCCTTCGTCGGCGTCAATCGTCGCCAACATGCGGTAGTAGTTCACAAAGATCGCGATTGCGATGGCCGCCTCGGCCGCCGCCAGCACGATGACAAAGAGCGCCGTGATCTGCCCGTCCAGCTTGCCGACCTGGAAGCGTGAGAATGCGACCAGGTTGAGCGCCGCGGCGTTCAACACCAGCTCCGCGCCGATCAGAATCCCGACCGCATTCCGCTTGGTGGCCATGACGAACAGGCCGCAGCAGAGCAGGAAGGCGGAGAGAATCAGGTAGTGCGTCAAGCCGATTGTCAACATCTCTTTTCCGTCTGTGGCACCGGCATCCTGCCGGTGTTTCTACGGCCGGTACGGAGCCCGGCCGCTACGAATTCCGATTGGCGGGCGGGACGCCCGCCCTACCCTCTGGCTGGGCCAGATACGCCGCGCCGATCATCACCGCGAGCAGCAGCACGCTGGCCACCTCGAAGGGGACCAGATACGTCGAGAGCAGGGCGTCGCCGAGCTGTGCGACGGTTGGCGAGGCTGCCGCAGGCTGGGCCGGCGGCCACGCGGCCCGCAGCAGCAGCGCCGTCAGGCCGCCAAAGAGCGCCAGGCCGACGACGGTCGCGAGCAGCGTTTCCCAGCCACGCACGCGCAGTTTCGGGCCGTACGCCCGGCTGGTGAGCATCACGCCGAAGACAATGACGATCAGCGTCCCGCCGGCGTAGACCACCAGTTGGATGACGCCCAGGAAGTTCGCCGCCATCAGGAAGTACAGCAGCGCCACGCCGGCTAGTGTCAGCAGCAGGCACAAGGCCATGCGCACGATGTTGACCGTGACGGCGCAGCCGAGCGCCCCGAGGGCGGTGACGGCGGCCAGTAGATAGAAAGCCAGTGCTTCGGGCACGTCGTTTAACTCCCGGGCAGGTGGTCAATGGCCAGCGTGCCGACCAGCCGCCGCCGGTGCGTATATCCATAGATGGCAATCGCCGGCACGGCCGCGACGGCCAGGGCGCCGACTGCGACACAGGCGAAGTTCGCAAAGACCGCCAAACCGCTGTCGGACGGTACCCAAAGCTGCCAGAGTGTCTGGGCCAGCAACACCAGCATCGACAGCGGCAGCAGCACCTGTACGCACGCGTACATCACCTGGTCCAGGCGAATCCGCGGCAACGTCCACCGCAGCCACATCTGGACAAACACGACCGCGACGCCCTTGAAGATCAGCCAGAGCGGGCCGCTGAAGAGCACGCCGTGCAACACGCGCTGCCAAAGCAGCCCGTGTTCCCACGCGGCGCCCCACGCCGCCGGCAGCGGCGAGTGCCAGGCCCCGAGGAACAGAATCGCCGCCAGGGCGCCGACCGCGAACATCTCGGCGTACTCGGCGAAAAAGAACAGACACCAGCGAAAGCCGCTGAACTCCGTCAGAAAACCGGCGACCAGCTCGCTCTCGGCCTCGGGCAGGTCGAACGGCGCCCGCTTGCAGCTCGCCAGCGTCGCGGTGAAAAACAGCAGCGCGGCGGCGAAAGTGAACGGGCTGGAAAAAGCCAGCCAGGTATGAAAACCGCCGGACTGGAGCTCGCCGAGGGTGGTCAGCCGGAGCGTGCCGGCGGTGAGGATCGGCACGAGCAGCGAAAAGCCCAGCGGGATTTCGTACGAGACCATCTGGCAGGCTTCGCGCATCGCCCCGTACATACTCCACTTGTTATTCGACGCCCAGCCCGCCAGCAGTACGCCGATCACACCGAGGCCGACCATCGCGAAGATGAAGATCAGGCCAACATCGAGATCGCGGCAAATCCATGCCGCGCTGAACGGTAAGGCCAGAAAGATGGCCAGGGCCGGGATGAAGACAACGTAGGCAGACAGGTGAAATAGTGTCCGGTCCGCGCCTTCGAGAAAGATATCTTCCTTCTGGATCAGCTTCAGACCGTCGGCCATGGACTGGGCCCAGCCGTGCCAGCCGCCGACGCGCATGGGGCCGAGCCGGCTCTGCATGCGCCCGGCGAGCTTGCGTTCCCACCAGATCGCGAACATGGCCAGCAGCGAGACGAAGCCGATCACGCCAACCGCGCCCAGGATGTCGCGGGTCAGACGAAATTGCAGCGGCCAAAGGGTGTGCGCGTACACCTGCGCCAGCGGCCCGTCCTGGCCGAGACCGGCGACAATGTCGGCGGCACTCAGGTCCGAACCCGCGGGATTGTGCGCGGCGGTCAGCGCATCGACCTGCGCGTAGAGCAAAGCCGGTATCCAGGCGACTACACATATTCCGGTCAGCCCGCCCACGAGAATGAGACCGGCGGCGCGGAACAACACGGCCCCGACGAGCTTGTAGCACTGGACCACAAACGCAGCGGCAAAGCACGCCGCGGCGCTGAGCCCCGCGAGGGCAAGTCCAGCGAGCGAAAGCCAGTACGCGGCGCCCGTGGCCTGTCCCGCGAAATACCACAACCCCGTCGCCGCGAAGGCCAGCACGACAGCCACGACGCCGAACGCGCGCACGGCTCGTGGCCGGGCGTCGGGCGACCAGCGGGGGCGGAGGGCGTCTTGGGCGGTGAATGGTTGCACGAAGTTATTGACCATGCGTAGGGCCAGGATACGAGTAGCGAATAGCGAGTAGCGAGTAGCGAGTTACCGACCAGTCGCCGCACGCGACCAATTCGCTACTCGCTACTCGCCACTCGCTACTCCCGAGTCTCACCGATCCACCTCCCCCATCACGACATCAATGCTCCCCAGGATCGCGGCGACGTCAGCCACCAGGACGCGCCGGGAAACGTGCTTGGTGATCGACAGGTTGCAAAACGAGGGGGCGCGAATCTTGACGCGCTTGGGGATGGCCTTGTTGTCACCTACCACGAGGAAACCAAGCTGGCCGCGGGCGCCTTCGACTTCGAGGTAGACTTCGCCCGCCGGCAGCTTCAGCACCCGCGGCACCTTCGCCCGAAAGTCCCCCGCCGGAAGCTGCTGCACGGCCTGCCGGAGAATCCGCACCGACTGCTTCATTTCCTGCATGCGGACGAAATAGCGGCACCAACTGTCGCCGACGACCACCTCCTGCGGCACGCCCTCGGCCCCGCCCGGCACGCCGATGGGGATATCGAACTCGAAGCGGTCGTAGAGCTCGTACGGCACGCACCGCCGCAGGTCCCATTTGACGCCGCTGGCTCGCAGGCACGGGCCCGTCAGCCCCCAGGCGATGGCGTCGGCCGCGGAAATGACACCGACATTCGCGGTGCGTTTCACGAAAATGTAGTTGTAGCTCAGCAGGTTGTTGTATTCGTCGATCTTCGGCTCGAAGTAGTCCAGAAACGCACTCAGCCGGTCAACGAACCCCGCGGGCAGGTCCTCGGCCGCCCCGCCGATCGTCAGGTAGTTGTACGTCAGCCGCTGGCCGCACGTGGACTCGAACAGGTCGAGGATATACTCGCGCTCGCGAAAGGCGTACAGAAACGGCGTGAACGCCCCCATGTCAAGTCCATAGCAGCCGAACGAGACCAGGTGCGAGGCGATGCGGTTCAGCTCGCACATGATGACGCGGATATAACGGCCGCGCTCGGGAACTTCCATTCCGCACAGCTTTTCGACCGCCAGGCTGAAGCCGTGGTTGTTGTTCATCGCCGCCAGGTAATCGAGGCGGTCGGTGATGGGGACAAATTGCACCGGGGTGACGTTCTCGCCGATCTTCTCGGCGCAGCGGTGCAGGTAGCCGATGTGCGGCACGGCTTCTAGCACCAGCTCACCGTCCGTCCGCAGCATGAGGCGCAGCACGCCGTGGGTACTGGGGTGCTGCGGCCCCATGTTGATGAGCATTTCCTCGGTGCGCAGGTCACCGGGTGGCTCGAGGGGCACTACGGCCGTGCTGTATTCGGTTCGTTCGTCCATTTGAACACAAAGGGCGAGCAGCGAGTTCTCGCGATCGCGGCGCTGTTCTGTAATTCGCTATTCGCTACTCGCTACTCGTAACTCATTCCCAGCTACGGGAATGCCTTCATACTCCGTCGGAAATACATAGTCCTTCCGCAGTGGGTGCCCGACCCAGTCGTCCGGACAGAGAATCCGGCGCGGGTCGGGATGTCCGTCAAACGTGACCCCGACCAGGTCCGCCGCCTCGCGCTCGTGCCAGTCCGCCGCGGGCCAGACATCGGCGACCGAGGCGACACGACCGCCGTCGCGGGGCACCGCGACGCGCACGGCCAGCACACCCTCAGTCTTCCAGAGGCCCTGCTCACCGCCGGGCTGCATCGAGAGCAACTCGTACACCAGCTCGATCTTCGGTTCGGGGTGCAGGTCAAGGCCGGAAATACAACGCAGCATGTTCAGCCGCAGCCGCGGGTCGTCGCGGAGAAAAAGGGCGACGTCATGCCACCGTTCCGCAGCGATCGTCACGCCCGGGTGGTGTCCCTCCGGCGCGGCCGCGGTGACGGCGTCGGGGAACTGCACCTTCAGAATGTCAGTCATCTCCTGAGGCGTCATGGACATCACCGGGTCCGTTCAAAATGCAAAATGCAGAATGCAGAGTGCAGAAAGGTCGCTGACCTTCGAGCACAACGCACATCCCGGGGGGCGTTTCTGCATTCTTCATTCTTCATTCTGCATTCCTCGTTCACGCCCGTTTCGCGATGCTCTCCTGCCGCATCTTGTCTTGGAGCCGCAGCAGCCCCTCGATGAGCGACTCCGGCCGCGGCGGGCAGCCGGGAATGTATACATCCACCGGCACGATCAGGTCCACGCCCTTCACGACGTGGTAGCCGTACTTGAAATACGGGCCGCCGCCGCAGGTGCAGGCGCCCATCGCCATCACGTAGCGCGGCTCCGGCATCTGCTGATACAGCCGCTTGATGCGCGAAGCCATTTTGAACGTCACGGTGCCGGCGACGATCATCAGGTCGGATTGCCGCGGGGTCGCCCGAAACGCGCCCGCCCCGAAACGGTCGAGATCGAAGCGCCCGGCCCCCGCCGCCATCATCTCGATCGCGCAGCAGGCCAGGCCGAAGGTCATCGGCCAGATGCTGCTCTGGCGGGCCCAGTTCAACGCCCAATCGACGGACGTTACGATGAAGTTCTCTTCAAAGCGGTTGTGCAGCCAACCCATCCGCTTTTACCTCATTGGCTCGCCAGGTACGGGGCCCGCGGCCCAGGCTCCCCGTTCGCGCGGGTCGGGGTTTCAAGCGGAGCGCCGCCGAAGGCGCGGACCCAGTCGAGATACCCGAACCGCCAGAGATAGACGAAACCGACGACGATGACGCCGAAGAAGAACAGCATGTCCCACAGGGCCGCCCAGCGGATCGCGCGGAGCGCCTCCCAGCCGGCCCCCGGGGCCGAGCCGCCGCCGTACACGACCGCCCACGGGTAGAACAACGCGATCTCGACATCGAAGACGAGGAAGACAAGGGCGACGACGTAGAACCGCAGGTCGAACTGGATCCAGCCGGGGCCGATCGGCAGCTCGCCGCACTCGTAAGCCCTGTTCTTTTCAAGACTTGGGCGCTGCGGCCGGAAGAGCCGGCCCGACAGCAGTACGACGAAGACCATCAGGAAGCCCGCGACCACGAAGATCGCGAGGCTTTGGACGAGGTCAAAACCCCCTTCTGGTATCAAGCGGGCCGCGTCCGGCACGTCACACAATCCTTAACTGTCAGGCGAGCCGGAGGCCGGGGGGCCGGGGCCGGCGCGTGCAAACAAAGCGCATAGCCTAGCGTGCCCTTCCCCGCAAGCAAGGCCCCCCCTCTATAATCCCGGCACGCCCGGCGCGAGGCTGCGCCGGTCGGGCGCGAGAGAGAGTCGGGCCGCGCGCGACAGTGGTTGGCTTTTGAGGAGCAGGCCAGGGATGAGCGCGGCCGACATTGAGCTGGTCAACGTACATAAGCACTATCGCAAGGGGCGCATCGACATTCCGGCGCTCGACGGGCTGAGCCTGACGATCGACGCCGGGTCGTTCGTCGCGATCATGGGCCCCAGCGGCTCGGGCAAATCGACGCTGCTGCACCTGGTCGGGGGGCTCGACGCGGCGACCGCGGGCTCGGTCCGCGTCGGCGACGCACGTCTGGAAACGATGAGCGAGCGGCAGCTCACCGCCTGGCGCAGCCGGCACGTCGGGTTCATCTTCCAGATGTACCACCTCGTGCCCGTGCTCACGGCGGCCCAGAACGTCGAGCTGCCGCTGCTGCTGTTTCGAATGCCGGCCCGCGCGCGACGGCAGCGGGTCGAGACGGCCCTGAAAATCGTCGGGCTGACCGATCGGACCGACCATCGGCCGAGCCAGCTTTCCGGCGGGCAGGAGCAGCGCGTCGCCATCGCCCGCGCGATCGTGACCGACCCGGACGTGCTGCTCGCCGACGAACCGACCGGCGACCTCGATGCGAAGACGTCGGAGGAAATCCTGAGTTTGCTCGACCTGCTGCACTCCGAATTCGGCAAGACGATCGTGATGGTGACGCACGACCCCCGCGCGGCGAGCCACGGGCAGCGGAGCTTGCACCTGGACAAGGGCGTGCTGGATCGCGATGAGATCACGCGAGGTGCTGATAAGGTGATAACGTGATAACGTGATAACGTGATAAGGTGATAAGGGCTCCCGGCAGGACGCGGTTGTCACCTTATCACCTTATCACCCCAGCCCGTAGGCTATTCCAATGACGCTGACGTACGTCCTCATGCAGAACCTGAAGCGCAACCGTCTGCGGACGGGGTTGACCGCCGTCGCGTTCGCGCTGCCGATGGGCATTTTCGTGCTCGCGCTGTCGCTCGTCGTGGTCCTGGCGGAAAACGCGGCCCGCGCTGAGCAGCAACTCCGGCTGGCGGTGCGGAACAAGATGGCCCTGACCGGCGGGCTGCCGGAGGGGATTCGCCGGCGGATCGAGGAGCTGGATCCCGATCGCCAGCGGCTGCGCGCGGTTTGTGCGATGCGCTGGTTCGGCGGGCGCGTGCCCGACACCCCGGACACGCTGACCAGCCTGGCGTGCGATGTGGATACTTTCCCCGACGTTTACAGCGATTATGAGCTGACGGCCCAGGAGCGGGAGTTCTGGGAGCGCGAACGCCGGGCCGCGGTCGTGGGCGACGGCGTCGCCCTGAAGCACGGCTGGCGGGTCGGACAGCGTGTCGAGCTGGTCAGCACAATTCCGCCCTACCTGCGGCTGGAGTTCCTCGTCGCGAAGATCATTCCGAACAGCTCCCCGCCCAATCTGTTCTATTTCCGCCGCGATTACCTGCGGGACGCCTGGGAGGCGGCCGGGGGTGGAGCGGTGGCGTGCAACATCGTGTGGGTCAAGTGCCGCAGTGCGGCGGCCTTGCGTTCGTTACAGCAGGAGATCGATGCGACGTTCGCAAACAGCCCAAACGAAACAAAAAGCGAGGATGAAAACGCCTTTGTGGCCGGCTTCGTCCAGGCGATCGGCGACCTGCCGGGGCTGGCCCGGACGATGGCCCTGGTGGTGGTGCTGATCATCTCGCTGGTGGCCGGAAACACGATGATGATGAGCTTCCGCGAGCGGACGCGGGAGCTGGCCGTGTTCAAAGCGCTGGGTTTTTCGGCCCGGCGCGTGTTTGGGATTGTGCTCTCGGAGAGTCTGCTGCTGGCGGCGCTGGGTTCGCTGCTCGGGATCGTGCCCACGGCGGCGGGTCTGGCGGTCATCCCGCGCCAGCAACTGATTTCCGCCTCGTTCAGCCCGCCGCGGTTTTCGTTGCTGGCGGCGGGCGGGGCGCTGGTGATCGGGCTGATCGTGGGTCTGGTCGCGGGCCTCTGGCCGGCGTACCAGGCGCTGCGGCTGCGGACGACGGATGCCTTGCGGACGACGTAAAAATGCAGAATGCAGAAGGAAGAATGCAGAAAGTCGCTCTTCCCCCGGTTGAGCTTTGCGGCCGGCGGCAGCTTTTCCGCATTCTACATTCTACATTCTGCATTCTGGACGGCTGATGGCTTTACCACTCACCTACCACTGGCGTCACCTGCTCGCACGGCGGACGACCACCGTGCTGACCGTGCTGGTCATCGCCGCCGTCGTCGGCGCCCAAGCCTGGGTGCTCGGCTTTTCGGTCGCGTTCGGGGCGTCGGTCGCGGTCGCAAGCGATGAACGCAAGCTGATCGTGCTGCGCCGTGGGGCGCCCGCCGAAAGCACCAGCGCCCTGCCGGTCGAATCGTTCAACCGCCTCACCCAACTGTCCGCCCTGGCGACCGACCGCGACGGCCAGCCGCTGCTCAGCCCCGAGCTGATGGTCCAGATCGCCCTCCCGCGCCGGCGGGACAACGGCCGCACCACCGGCAACGTCGCCGTCCGCGGCGTGACCGCGGCGGCGTTCCGCGTCCATACGGACATCAAGCTCCAGGGGCCGCTGTTTTCGACCGGCGCCCAGGAAGCGATCGTCGGCGTGAAGGCCGCGGAGCAGTTCGCCGGCGTGCAGGTCGGCGACACCATCCGCCTCGGCTACGGCAACAACCGCGCGTACACCGTCGTCGGGTTCTTCACCGCCGCGGGCGGACCCTACGAAAGCGAAATCTGGACGTACCTCCCCAGTCTGATGAGCGCCTACAACCGCGATGCATATTCGTCGGCGACGCTGCGGCTGCGCGACGGGGCCGACGCTCCGCAGGCGGTCGCTGAGATCGACGGACCCGCGATCGGCCTGACCGCCCAAACCGAGCGCGACTACTGGCACGCCCAGACCAGCCGCATCCGGGCCTACCGGGGGCTGGTCTCGATCCTGGTCACGGTCATGGCGTTCGCCGCCGCGGCGTCGATCGCCAACACGATGTTCGCCGCCGTCGCCGGGCGCACGCGCGAAATCGCGATGCTCCGCACGGTCGGCTTCTCGCGGCTACACATACTGCTTGGGTTCATTGTCGAAGCTGTGCTGCTGACGCTCACGGGCGGCGTGGTCGGCTGCGCGGCGTGCGGGGCCTGGCTGGCGCTGATGGGCAGCACCAAGGACATGTACGCCTCGACGAATTTCACGACGCTGGCCTTTGATATCCGGCTCACGCCGCAGATTGCTGTCTGCGCCTTGGCCACGGTCGTGACGCTGGGCGTGGCCGGGGCCCTCGTGCCGGCGTGGCGCGCGGCGCGAACCGAGATGGTGACGGCGTTGCGCGAAGCCTGATGCGGAGCATCGGCCTCCGGCCGGTGCGTTTGTTCCGTTCGCACCGGCCAGAGGCCGATGCTCCTAACGATGCTGAGATTCGCCTACCTCCTCCGCAACCTCACTCGCAACCCGCTGCGGTCGCTCCTGACCATCGCGGCGGTCGCGCTGCCGATCACGATCTTCGTGCTGACAACCGCCGTCATCGACGGCCTCGAGCGGTTCCTCGACAACTCTGCCCGCCAGCTTCGCCTGGCGGTCACGCAGAAAACATCGATCATCAACCCGCTGCCGCAGGGTTACCGCGGCAAAATCGAGTCACTGGACCCGAGCAAAGAGCACATCCTCAGCGTGTGCTGCTTCCGCTACATCGGGGGCAAGATCGAAAACGACCCCCGGCCGCTCTCGACCGTCGCGGGCGACCCGGACACGTTTCCTCTCGCTTTCCAAGAGTATCTGCGCGATCCTGGCGAACTCGCGGCCTGGCAACGCGACCGCCGTGCGATTGTCGTCGGCCGCGGCACCGCCCAGCAGTTCGGCTGGCAGGTCGGCGATCGCATCACGATCCGCCCGTCCGTGCCGCCGTACACCCCGCTGGAATTCAACGTCGTCTCCATCCCGCTCGACGCCGCGGACCCGGTCACGAACTGGTGCCGGCGCGACTACCTGGAGGAGGAGATCAAGCGAACCGGCTGGCTGGAGGGGCTAGTGAGCTTCATCTTCGTCAAGTGCGCAACCCCGGCGGACATCGAGCACTACCGGCACGCCATCGATGACCTGTTCGCGAACTCGCCCGACGCGACGCTCACGCAGGACGAAAAGTCCTTTATGAGCCAGTTCATCACGCAGCAATTCGACCTGCCGCGCAACCTGACGATCCTCGCGTCGCTGACCGTCTTCGTCGCCGTGCTGGCGGCGTTCAACACCATGAGCATGAACTTCCGCGATCGGCGGCACGAATTCGCGACGCTGCGGGCGATCGGCTTCGGCGTCCGCAGCCTGCTCGCGATCATCCAGTCCGAGAGCATGTTCGTGTGCGTGCTTGGCGGCGTGCTCGGCGCGGCGGGGCCGTACGTGGCGTTTACGCACACGCCGCTGCGGGGCTTGACGGTGCCGCTGATTCAGACGCTGGAGGTGGCTCCGGTCGTATGTGCGCAAGCCGTCGGTATCGCCGCCCTGATCGGCCTGCTGGCGGCGGCGTGGCCATCGTGGCTGGCGGCCCGGCTGCGCGTGGCGGAGGCTTTCCGAATGCTGGAATAGCTCAGGTAGGCTGGGCGCAGCAGGGTAGGCTGGGCGCAGGTAGCAGGGTAGGCTG
>CAYMXT010000023.1:0-28013 GCA_964394415.1 uncultured Planctomycetales bacterium | reverse complement strand
CGCCGCCGGGGAGGATGCCCTCTTCGACGGCCGCACGGCAGGCGTGCAGGGCGTCCTCGACGCGGGCCTTCTTCTCCTTCATCTCGACTTCGGTCGCGGCCCCGACGTTGATCTGGGCCACGCCGCCGGACAGCTTTGCGAGCCGCTCCTCGAGCTTCTCGCGGTCGTAGTCGCTGGTCGTCGCGTCGATCTCGTTCTTGATGGCCTCGATGCGGCCCTTGATCTTGGCGGTCTCGCCGGCGCCCTCGATCAGCGTGCAATTCTCCTTGTCAACGACGACGCGCTTGGCGCGGCCCAGCTCGTTGAGTTGGAGCTTCTCGAGGCTGATGCCGAGGTCCTCAAACACCGCCGTCCCGCCGGTCATGATCGCAATGTCCTCGAGCATGGCCTTGCGGCGGTCCCCGAAGCCGGGGGCCTTGACCGCGCAGCACTGGAGGATGCCGCGGAGCTTGTTGAGCACGAGCGTCGCCAGCGCCTCGCCTTCGAGGTCCTCGGCGATAACGAGCAGCGGCTTGCCGGCCTTGGCGATCTGCTCCAGCAGGGGCAGAAAGTCCTTCACCGAGCTAATCTTCTTTTCGTGGACCAGGATGTACGGATTGTCGAGCGCGACCTCCATCGTCTCGGGCTTGTTGACGAAGTGCGGCGAGATGTAGCCCTTGTCGAACTGCATGCCCTCGACGAGGTCGACGGTCGTTTCGAGGCCCTTGCCTTCCTCGACCGTGATGACGCCGTCCTTGCCGACCTTTTCCATCGCGTTGGCGATCTGGGCGCCGATCTCGCGGTCCTGGTTGGCGGCACAGGTGCCGACCTGGGCGATTTGCTCCTTGCCCTTCACGGGCACCGCCAGCTTCTTGAGTTGCTCGACCACCGCCGTCACCGCCGCGTCGATGCCGCGCTTCAGGTCCATCGCCTTCGCGCCGGCGGCGAGGTTCTTCAGGCCCTCGTCGTACAGCGCCTCGGCGTAGATGGTCGCGGTGGTCGTGCCGTCGCCCGCGTCCTTGCTGGTCTTGCTGGCGACTTCCTTCACCATCTGGGCGCCCATGTTCTCATAGGCGTCTTCAAGCTCGATCTCCTTCGCGACGGTCACGCCGTCTTTGGTCACGGTCGGGGCGCCGAACGACTTTTCGAGCACGACGTTTCGGCCGCGCGGGCCGAGCGTCACCTTGACCGCCTTGGCGAGCGCCTTCACGCCGCGGCGAATGGCCTCGCGGCCTTCCATCTCGTACGCAATCTGCTTGGCAGGCATATCGGTTCCTCTGGTAGTTAGGAGTGGCGAGTATCGAGTAGCGAATTGGGGGGCGGCGGTCACACAGGCTCCGGCGCCGACAACTCGCTACTCGCTATTCGCTACTCTGAATTCTTCTCAGTCCAACACCGCCAGGATGTCGCTTTCGTCCATGATGATCATCTCTTCGCCTTCGACCTTGACTTCGGTCCCGGCGTAGCTGCTGAACAGCACCTGGTCGCCCTTCCTGACCTGGAGCGCTTTGCGCTCGCCGGTATCGAGCAGTCGGCCCTCGCCGACCCCGAGCACCGTGCCGCGCTTGGGCTTTTCCTTGGCGGTATCCGGGAGAACGATCCCGCCCGCGGTCGTCTCTTCCGCCTTCAGCCGCTGAACCAGCACTTTTTCCCCCAACGGACGAATGCCAACCTTGCTCATCGGATCTCCTTGTAACACTGCACCGGCGACGAAACCGTCGCACCCGAACCGCCTGGGGACCGCGAAGCTCTGCTTCGCGGCAGGGACCGCGAAGCTCTGCTTCGCGCTACTTGCACCCGCGACGACACCGTCGCACCCAAACCGCCATTCCACCGACCTGCACAGGACGGCAGCACAGCGTACTCGACATTTGGCAAGGGCCGTACCATACCTTCCGCCGGGCCCACCTGGCACGGGGCGATCACGTAAAACCAGTGGGTACAACACCTTGGCGCCATTGTGCCCGATCGCGCGCAAACGGCTCCGGCGTCCCGAACACGTCGTTCCCGGCCCCCTCCTCGGCAGCAGGCGTGTCAATCTGGCAGGCGGCGGTTAGCAGCTTCCGCTCCGCCCAGGGCGGAGTTGGAACAGACCGGCGCCGCGGAAGCGCGAGGCGGGGGTGGCCGGTCCCCGCCTGGAGCGCGGTCCCATGCTCATTTGCCGCCCGCTTGCATTTGCGGTTGCGCGGCGCGCGCGGTAGATTGCGCCGCGTTGTAAATGGCCAGTGGTTCGGGCCAGCGACCTTGAGGAATGGCTGCGGCGCGACGGGCCGGTTTGACCAGCGCGCCAGCTTCGTCGTGCTTCGCGCGCTGTCCGGAGATAGCGCGCCGTCGCACTGTGCCATTTGTGGAGAACGAATATGAAGAGAGTAGCACTTGGGTTAGTCTTGGCCGTCGGCGGCGCGGCCAGCGCCGACATCGAGCTGTTCTGGTCGACGACCGGCAAGAGCGGCCCGCTGATGTATTCCATGGCGACGACCAACTTCCTGCCCATCGACTCCGCGACGCCGGTATCGTTGCTGTTCCCGGGGACATACGACGTGTTCCTGTGGGGCCGGTTCGTCGGGAACTCGAACCCGCCGCCGGGCTGGAGAATCGCAGACCTCGACCTCGCGTTCGGCGGCGATGCGACGACGGGGGTCAGCGCGGCCTATCTTCATAACAAGACGGGGTCTGGATCCTACAGGCGTTGGGACAGTGCGGGGGGGGGCCTCGCGCTCGACGATCCCATGACCAACGGCGGTGTGAGCGACGGCATCGAGTTCCTCCAGCCACCGAATAGCAATAATGACCTGTACTTCCCCGCCACGCAGGAGTTCCTCGTCGGCGCGGTGGAGGTCACGGGGCTAGCCAACCAATCGCTGATCATGAACATTGAGAATGTGAGTTTCACGCCCGCCCCGTGGCATCCGGAGCACTCTCCGGCGGTCCTGACGTTTGCCCCGGAAGGCGGAAGCCTCTGGCTGGCTCTGGCGGGCCTGGTGCTCCGTCGCCGTTGAATCGCCGCGCGCGGCGCCCGGCCCGCGGCGAGTGCATCGCGTCGCCGTTGCGGAGCAGCACGTATGTAGTTTGCCACCCCCGCGTCACAATAGCCCGCCGTGAGCAAGTCAGGATAGCGCGCCTGTGCTCCAGCTCACGTCGCAGCGGGCGCGAGCCGTGCCCGCACGGCGGTCAGCAACCGCGCGGCGCGATCGAGTTGCGTGCGTGCGTCCGCGTCCGAAAGCCCGGGTCCGGCGTCATAGTCGCCGACGTTGCGGCTGTCGTGGGCCTCAATCAGAAAACGGTGGAATCCGGCGCGAGCACGCCCGTCTTCACGAACCGCTTGCCAATCGCCGCGATCACGGCTGAGTGCTTCGAGAAACTCAGTCCTTCGCCGAGCAGCAGCGCTTGGGCGGCGTACAGCATCGTGTAGTACGCGCGCGACCGCGAAATCCGGATAGCCCTGGTCGGCCAGCAGCCGCGCGGCGGCCAGGCTCTGATCGGCCTTTTGCCGCAGGGCCTGTTGCTCCGTGGTCACACGGCCACCCCCTCGCGCCGGACGTTGATCAGGAGCGGGCTTTGTTCGGCGTTGAAGCGCGCGGCGGAGACAAACTGGCAGGACAACACCACATTCGCATCCAGGGAAAGCTCGGCGCTGATCGGCCCAACGCGCGCGATTTCCTGGGCAGCGCGGACCGGGCCTTCGAGAATCACGAGCACGTCTATGTCCGAGCCGGTGCGCGCGTCGCCACGGGCCGACGAGCCGTACAGCACCAACCCGACCAGCCGCGGGCCGTACAACCCTTCCATACGCGCCCGCAGCGCGGCCAAAACTCCCCGCACCGTGCGCGACGGCGCCCGCCGGCTCCGCCCCGCGGTGACCCGCGCTCGGTGTCGGCCACGAGCCTGCTTTCGTCTCATGATTCCCCTATCGCCGCCGCGCTGGCAGCGCCTGTCGAGTCGGCAACGAAGTGCAGCCCGCCGCGCGCTGCCTTTGTGGTTCGCCGCGACCACGTCACAATAGCCCGCCGTGAGCAAGCGACGACAGCGTGCGGGCCGGCAGGCCGTGGGCGTGGGACTCGCCGCCACCGCGGCCGTGCTGCTGGTCTACATCGCCGGCGGCCTGGACAAGGTCGAGCTGGATACGCTCGACTTGCGGTTCCGTTACGCCAACGCCACTCCCGAAAGCGCTGACCTTGTCTGCCTCGACATCGACGATGCTTCGCTCGACCTGGTGGGGCGCTGGCCCTGGCCGCGCGACGTGCAGGCCGCGTTACTCGACGTCTTCCGCGAAGCCGGCGTCCGCGCGCTGCTGATCGATATCACCCTCGGCGACGCCGAGTTTCTGCGGACCATTCTCCCGCGTCAGGCGGACATGGCGCTGGACCTCGCGCAGCTCAACGCGGCGCACGTCACGCTGGCCTACCCGGACTGCGAGATCCGCGACGCTCTGGCCGCGCTGGGCCACAGCTACCTGGCGACGCACTATTCCGCCCCGAAATACGGGGCCGGCGGACTGCGCAGCCGCGTGTGGCGCGACTTCCTCGACAGCGACGCCTTCACCAACCTGCGGCAGTTGCTTCAGGCCGGCGACGAACCGGCGGCGCGCAGCCGTGCTGAGCAGGTTCCTGCTCGAATGCCGCGGCCCGGCGAGCCAGCGTGGGAACCGCTGCGCTGGGCGCAGGTGACGGAGACGCTGCGTGCGGAGCCGACGTTCGACGGCGCAGCGCTCGCGGACCGCCTGGGACCACAACATGCCGCGGACGCACAAGTGCTCGACGCCTGTCGGGCCGTCGCCCTGCGCGGCCGCGTCCGCGCGTGGCTGGACGAGCAACCGGAGCGCTGGCACGCCTCACCACCCGTGCTGCTCGCGCAACTGAACACGGACGTGCTCGGCGGCGCCCCGCGCTTCGCCGAACTCCTGGCCGTCGCGCTTCGCGACACGCTCGGCTATCAGGCCACAATGCAGACATCGCCGCTCACGTGCGAACCCGTGCGCGGCGCGCTGCCGGCCGTCGACGCGGTCGCGCCGGTGTATTACCTGCACGCCCGCGCCGCCCGGCGCTGCGGCTTCGTGGCGTTCGAACCGGACGTGGACGGCGTCATGCGCTGGACGCGCCTGTTGGTCTGGCACGGCGGGGTGGCGGTGCCGCAATTGGCTCTGGCCGTGGCCTGGGATGAACTGGGCTTGCAGCCGGACGCCGTGACCATCACGCCGGGCCGGCTGGAATTGCGGGTTCCCGGGCGCGCCCGGCCGCTCAAGCTGCAATTGGACGGCGAGGGCCGCGCGCTGGTGCCGTGGGTGGCGCGGCAGGATTGGACGCGGCAGTTCGGGGCGCACGTGCCGCTGGCGGCGGCGTTTCAGGTGTTCGATCGGCGGCAGAGCATTCGCCACAACAACGAGCGGTTTCTGTTGGGGGAGTACGCGGACTTGCTCGACGAGCTGGGGCACCGCGACTACGTCGACGACCTGCGGGCGCGGCTGGACGTGGAGGACAAGCTGCGTGCGGCGCGCTGCGCGGGGGACACGCGGGCCGTGCAGTTCTACGCCGACCGGGTCACGCAGTATGTGCCGCTGCTAGGTGAGGGGCTGGCGGCGCTGCACCGCGACCTCGCACGGGCGCTGGCCGAAGGCGGCGCGACCGAGTCCGCGCCGCGGGACCGCCTGCGCGGGCTGGCGCGTGTGTTGAACGCCAACGCCGAGTACGAAGCCGAAATCGAGGCCCTGCTGGGCCGCCTGCGCGGGCGCGTGGCCGGCAAGATCGGCCTGGTGGGGTACACCGCCACCGCGCTCGCGGACATGACGCCGATTCCGACGCACGAGCGCGCCCCGGGGGTGATCGCACACGCGAACTTGCTGAACGGGTTGCTCACGGGGCGGGTCGTGTCGTGGTCGCCGACCTGGCAGAATGCGCTGCTGGCGCTGGTCGTCGGGCTGGTCACCACGTCTCTGAGCGCACGGTTTCGGCCGCGCGCGGCGGGACTGCTGAGCGCGGCGGTGGCCCTGGTCTACGTGTCCGCGGCCGCCGCGGTTTTCTACGGGCGGACGCACTGGGTCGCGGTGACGCCGGCGCTGGGGGCGGTGCTGGTCAGCTACTTCGCGATTCTGCTGTACCGCTACATGTTTCTCGAGCGCGAATCGCGGCAGATTGCGACGGCGCTGAGCCAGTACACGTCCGCGACGCTGGCGCGACAGATGGCGGAGGACGCCGAGTTGTGCAAGCGGGCGGAGAGCCGCGAAGTGACCGCGATGTTCACCGACCTGGCGGGTTTTACGGCGCTCTCGGAGCGGATCGGGGCCGAGCGCACGCAGCGCGTGCTGAACGTCTCGCTCGGCCGCTTCGCGGACGTGATGATGCGACACGAAGGCATGGTGAACAAGTTCATCGGCGACGGCATCTTCGCCTTCTGGAATCCGGTCATCTACCCGCAGCCCGACCACGCCCGGCGGGCCTGCGAAACCGCGGTGGACCTGCTGGTCGCCCTGCACGCGCTGGTGGCGGAGCAGCGCCGCGGGGGCGGAGATGAGGCTTTCCAGGACTTGGTCTTGCGCGTCGGCGTGGCGACCGGCTACGCCGTCGTCGGCCCCTGCGGGTCGGAGACGAAGTATGACTACACCTGCATCGGCGATTCCGTGAACATCGCGGCTCGGCTCGAATCCGCGAACAAGTTCTACGGGACGCGCAGCCTGGTCAGCGGCGGGACGCGCGCGGCGGCCGGCGACGGCTTCGCCTTCCGCCCGCTGGGGGTCGTGCGCGTGAAGGGCAAGGTGCGCGTGGTGCCCATCTTTGAGCTACTCGGCCGCGTCGGCCACGTGTCCGCCGCGCAGCGACAGTATGCCGGGCAATTCGGCGCGGCGGTCGCGGCGTTTCAGGCGCGGGACTGGGTGGTAGCGCAAAGCGGCTTTGCGGCCTGTCTGGACGCGCGGCCGGACGATCTTGCGGCTGGCCGGTACCGCGCTGCGACCGCGGCGTGCGTTGCCAACCCGCCGGGCACGGACTGGGACGGCGCGCTCGAACTGGCGGAGAAGTAGCACACTTGCCCATCGGCAGCCACGCGATCCTGGTTCAACGGTTCGTTCCCGCCAGCACGCGTTCGTAGAGCACCAGCAGCTCGCGTGCGTGCCGGGCCATTGAAAGCTGCGCCTGCATCCGCGGGGCGTCCGCCTGGCACGCCCCGCGGAGCGCCGGCCGCAGCGCCGCCGCGATACCCGCGGCGAGCGCCGGAGTGTCGCCCGGGTCCGCGATGACGGCACCATGAACGCCGTTCGTCATCGCTTCCGCCGCCCCGTTGTAGCGCGTGGTCACGACCGGCAAACCGTGGACCAGCGCCTCCAAGACCACGCGGCTGCACGGGTCGTACCACGTCGGATGCGCGAGCACATCGGCGACGCCGTACCACACGTGGATCGGCGTGGCGGTTCCGACGAAGCGCACCCGCGCTTCCAGACCCAGACGTTGTGCGAGCCGTCGGTAGGGCTGCGGGTCGTCGCGCCCCGCCACCACCAACGCCCAGTCGGACCGCGGGTCCGTTGCGGCGCGCAGCAACTCACGCAACCCCTTGAGCTTGAAGTTGTGCGCCACGAACAACACCAGCGGCGTCGATTCGGCCACGCCCAGGTCGACCCGAACGGCCGCGCGGTCAGCGTGGCCGCCGGCTGGCGGATCGACGCCGTTGAACACAACCTGCACGCGCTCGGGCGGAAAACCAAACGTGAGCACCTGCCGCCGCACGTACTCGGAAAGCGCGGCCACATGCATGCGGCCGGCGTACTTTGTGAGCAGCAGGCGCTCGACGCGACCGAGAAATCGCTGCCGGATGTTGAACAGGCGCCCGAGCCGTTTGAACGGGCGCAGCCACGCGGAATGCAGCGCCGTACTGCGGGCCACCGTCTCGGCAAAGGTGCCGCCGCGGGGCTGATACACGTTGGCTGCCGGGCAGGGCGTGACAGCATGCACGATGTCGAAGCGCTCGCTGCGGCAGAACGTCGTGGCCGCCTGCACAAAGCGGTAGGTCCGCACGGAGCGCGAGCCGCTCCGCACCGCGATGGGCAGAATCGTGACGTTGTGATCCACCGACGGCGTAGCATCATCCGCTCGACAGACCACGGTGACGTCCGCCCCCAGCGCGGCGAGTCGCCGGGCCATCTCGATGGTCGAAGTCTCGGCCCCGCCGCGCCGCAGGTCCACGTCTTCCTGGACGATCGCGACCTTCATGGCACACGTCCGGCGGCCTGTTGGCGTTGGATTCGCCGTAGGATGCGGTCGCTCTTGCGGACGATCCGCCGGGCGTACCAGCGCAGGCGCGGCGCCCGCGGGGCGAGGCCGAGGTAGGTGAGCAGGAAACGCAGGCGGTCGGTCCGCGTGGCCCCCAGCGGCCGGGCCGACACGTCGAGCTGGGCCAGGTCTTTGATGAGCCAGCGCTGGCGAAACAGCCGCGGCCGGTGCGTGCGGGCCAGGTCGATCAGCGTGAAGCGCACCGGGCCGCCGTCGCCGGCCGCCGCGTCCACGAAAACGTGGCACAGGTAAAGATCGCGGTGGCAAAGCCCCGTCTGGTGAAACGCGGACACGAACTGCGCGAGCCGGCAGACGAACGCCTGGCGGGCGGCCCCGCGCGTCACGGGTGCGCCGACCCGCCGCCAACGCTCCCAGCAGCGATCGACCGCGTCGCCCGGGAGGGCCTCCGTTGCAACCACGCTGCGGCGTTCCCACCCGCCGCGCAACTCCTCCGCCACCGCGATCGCGCGCAACGCCGGTACCGACTGTTCGTTGAGCCAATTCGCCTGGCGGAATTCCCACCACGCCCGGCTGTGCCGCGGCGTCTGCCGCCACAGACGGTCCCACTGCGCGCGCAGCGGCGTGCGCCGGTAGCGCTTCACGAAAAGCGTGCCCCCATCCGGCAGTCGCCAGCGCCAGCGCTCGCGTCCGCCCAGGCCCGGCTTGACGAGGCTGATCCAACGCCCCGGCAGCTTCAGCGCCGCACCATCCGCATCCAGCAGCCGGGTGAAATCGCCCAGCCCCGCGGCGGCGAGCCGGGCTTGCCACGGACCGGCGACCTCCGCGCGGCGACTCACGCGACGGGCCCCATAGCGGGCGTCGCCCCCCGCTGCTCAAGCTGCAATTGCCGGCTCCAGGCTTCGAACAGGCCGTTCATGCGGACACGCCGCTGCTCGTGCTGCTGCCAACTTCGGGCCAGGATTTCGATCTGGTACCACTGCGCCTTCAGCGCCGGAGTCAAGCGCTGGATGCCGAGGTAATGACGGAAGAAACGCAGCCGCTCGGCCCGCGAGGTGAACGGCTGCGCCGAGACCGTCACCTGGGCCAGCTCGCGGACCCACCACGTCACTCCCGACGCATACCGCTTCCAGGTCCGCACCGGCTGGGGGTCGAGGAAGAAGAACTCCGGCGCGGCGTCCGGACCGTCGCGAACCAGTACATTTCTCCAGAACAGGTTTCCGTGCGAGCACCCGACGCTGTGCATGTGCGCCAGTTGCTGCGCGAGCGTGCGGATGAGGATCTCACGCTGCGCCGGCGTCACCGCCCGCCGTCCGCTGCGCGCGTCCGAGGCATACGTCGTCAAATTGACCGCGTCCGGCACCTCCTCGGTAATCAGAAAACAAGCCGTCAGGAAGTGCAGGCAGCGCCGCTCGCCGCAGGCCACCGGCCGCACCGCCGGCACCCCCAGGGCCTGCATCGTGCGGAGGGCGTCGTGCTCGGCGCGCCCGCGCGAAAGCCCGAAGAACGTGCCGCGGAATGTGCCGCGCAGCCGCTGGCGCCAGGTCGGAAATGTATAGCGCTTGACGTAATACCCCGGCGCGCCGCCCGGCCCCGGCACAAAAAGCGTGTCCGTCGTCCGGCTCCAGGCGGAAATGCGGCCGGCGATGCACGCGAGCACCTTGCCCACGGTGTCGAGCTGACACGCGCGCAGCCGCGGCCGGTACGCTGGATCGCTATGCATATGTTCGGTGAACACCACGCGGGTCAGACTCCGGCGGCACGGCGGCTCAGGACTGCGGCCACCGCCCGCATCACCATAGCCACGGTCAGCCCCGTCATGCAACGGTGGTCGAGCGGGCAAACCGGCCGCTGGCACGGCCCGCACTCCACCGGTACCTGGAGCTTGAGTTCGCGGTCGTAGTCCGTGTCGGTCCAAGCCTGGTGCGTCGGACCGAAGATCGTCACGGTCGGGACGTTGAACGCACTGCCATAGTGCCGCGGGCCGGTGTCATTACACACCAGCAGCGCCGCGCCGCGCGCCAGCACCTTGAGCGACCCCAGCGTCGTGCCGGGCTGATCGCAACACACCGCGCCGTGCGGCGCCTGGGACGCAATCGTGCGCATCAGCGCGGCTTCGTGCGGCGCGCCGACCAGCACCGGCGTAAACCCGTACTCCGCCCGCAGTCGATCGCACACCTCCCCGAACCGCTCCGCCGGCCAGCACTTGCTCGCCCCGAACGCCGCCCCGGCGTTGACGAGGGCATACGGCCGCCCGTCGTCCAAGCCGTAGTGCCGCAGTAGCTCCTGCCCCGCCTGCTCCTGCCCAGGCGTGATCCCCAGGTGCAACTTGCGGTCGGGCACGGGACATCCCACATGCTCGGCCAGCGCTGCGTAATACGGCAACACCGGCGTGGGGACGAACTCGCCGTCGCGCCGCGGTGGGCAGAGCTTGTCCGTCAGCAGCCAGCCGCGACCATCGCGCCCGTAGCCGACGCGCCGTCGAACGCCGGCCAGCCACGTGACCGCGGCCGAGCGAAACGAGTTGGTGAGCAGCAGCGCCAGGTCAAATCGAGCCGCCCGCAACGTCCGACCCAACCCAAACAGCGCCGGTAACCCCCGCCGCGCCGGCCAGTGAACTTCGTCATCATGCCACCCGCCGCCCGCGACCACCTCGCTCACGTACGACCGCAGCAGGTACGTAATGCGGGCTTCGCGAAACCGCGCCCGCAACGCCGCGAGCACCGGCGTGGCGAGCACGACGTCGCCGACCCAGTTCGGGATCACCACCAGCAGTCGCCGCGGGGCCGCGGTCTGGCGCTCTGACATGCCGCAAGAGTGTATCCGATGCCTGCTTCACGCGGGGCGCAGCAGCCAGAGGTACTCGACGTTGCCGCCCTGCCCGCGCAGCGGGCTTTCGAGCTCCCCCGCGATCTGCCAGCCCCCGCCGCGCACATCTTCCCGACAGGTTTCGCACACCGCCGCCAGCCGGTCCGCAGGCACGACGCCGTCGCTCAGCCACTCGGGCGGCGCCTCGTACTGCGGCTTGACGAGCGTCACGACGCACCCGCCGGCCTTCAGGCTCCGCCGCGCGACCGGCAGGATCAACCGCTGCGGTGTCCAGCCAACGTCGATCGTCACCAAGTCGCACGGCTCGGGGCATGTGTAGTGCAGTGCGTTCGTACGCTCGCACACCACGACGCGCGCGTCGCGCCGCAGCCGGTAGTCGAGCACCCCGTAGCCCGGCTCGACGGCGTAGACGCGGGCCGCGCCGTGCTGAAGCAGGCAATCGACGAACCCGCCGACGTGGCTGCCGAAGTCGGCGCAGACCCAGCCGGTCGGGTCGAGCCCGAAGCCGCGCAGCCCCGCGGCGAGCTTCACGCCGCCGCGAGACACGTAGGGCTGGTCAGCGTCCGGCATGGCCACGTCCCTAAATCACCGTGCGCGATTCGGCAGCGCAGATCCGAGCCGACCGCGCGAGCGGTCGCAAGTTTGTCCGCGAGCTTGCGCTAGCGGCTCGGACAGGCGCCGCCCATTCGCGCGCACCCATTTAGGGCCGCACCGGTTTCCAGTCGCCGTTCGTGGAGCGCTCAAACTCCGTCACTTGCGAATACCGCAGCCACTCGATGCCCTGGCCGTCGAGTTCGAGCGCGATGCTGCGCTCGGGGTCGAGCGGCAGCTTGCTGCGCTCGATACGCAGGCGCTTGACGTTGCGGGTTTCGATGACCAGCCGGTTGCCGCGTTCCGTCGCCGCCCGCACGCTGGCGGGGGCCGTGGGGCGGTAGTGTTCGACCACGGCGACGTATTCGGGCGACTCCACCGCCGTCGCGCGCGTGGTCGGGCCGCTGGCCGGCTGCGTGACGGGGAGCGGTGCGACCGACGTGGTCGGATATGGCCCGCCGGGCCGGCTGGTGGATGACGCCGGCGTGCTGTCGCAACTGCCGCAAAGGAGCATTACGCAGAAGCACTGTCCGAGGCGCTGGAGCGTGCGTGCCGCAAGCCGCATGACCAACCTCCGCGGCCATTGTACCCACGCCGCGGGGCGCGGTGCAGGAGCGGAGCATCCAGCGGCGGCCCCGCGGCGCGCGAAGCGCTGGCGCGAACGGGCCGGACACAGGGCGGAGCCGAACGGAGCTGGTTCGGCAAGCGGGACGCCCGCGTGGGAAGATGATCAACCTGTTGACCGAACTCGCCAGGCAAGTGACGGGCTGGTTGTTTCCGTTGCCCCGCGCGCAAGTGCGGGGTTCGGATGTGAGCGCCTACGCCTTGACGACCTTCCCGGCCGGGCGACGCTTCTTGGCGGTCGCGTTGCGCGTGTCCACCACGAGCGCGGCGTGCTGGCAGACCAGATCGTAGTCCACGCGCGTGTGGTCCGTCGAAACCAGCACGCAATCGTACTTCTTCAGGTTCGCGGCGGTCAGCGGGACACTCTTCATGTGCGTGAGGTTGTGCTCGCGCATCGGCTTGGCGGACGGAATGTGCGGATCGTGATAGTCCACCTTTGCCCCGCGTGCCTGGAGCAGCTCGATCAGCGTCACCGACGGCGATTCGCGCACGTCGTCCACGTCCTTCTTATATGCCAGGCCGAGCAGGAGGACCTTGGAGCCCTTGAGGGCCTTGCCGCGTTCGTTGAGGGCCTCCATCACCCGCGCAACGACGTACTCCGGCATGTGCGTGTTGATCTCCCCGGCCAGCTCGATGAAGCGCGTGGTCATGTTGTACTGGCGGGCTTTCCACGACAGGTAGAACGGGTCGATCGGGATGCAGTGTCCGCCCAGGCCGGGGCCGGGGTAGAACGGATGAAAGCCAAACGGCTTGGTCTTCGCGGCTTCGATCACGTCCCACACGTCGATGCCCATGCGGTCGAAGAGCATCTTCAGCTCGTTCACCAGGGCGATATTGACGCAGCGATAGACGTTTTCGACGATCTTGCACGCCTCGGCGACTTCGCAGGTCGGCACCGGGACGACCGTGTCGAGCGCCAGGCCGTACACCGCCGCCGCGAGCTTGCCGCTGGTCGGCGTGGCGCCGCCGACGACCTTGGGGATTTGCTTGGTGGTGATGTCGATGCGGCCGGGGTCTTCGCGTTCGGGGGAGAACGCCAGGAAGTAGTCGCGGTCGAGCTTCAGCCCGGTGGCGTCGAGCATGGGCTGGCAGACTTCGCGCGTGGTGCCGGGGTAGGTCGTCGATTCGAGCACGATGAGCTGCCCCGGCCGCAGGCGCTGGCTGATGTCGCGGGTGGTGCTGACGATGTAGGACATGTCCGGCTCGCGCATTTTGTCGAGCGGCGTGGGGACGCAGATCAGGATGACGTCCGGCTCGTTCAGCCGGTTCATGTCCGCGGTCGGCGTGAAAAGGCCCTTCTGGATGAGGCCCTTGAAGAACGCCCCGGGCAGGTGTTCGATGTAGGTCTGGCCGGCCTTGAGCATGCGGACCTTGCGCTGGTCCACGTCGAACCCGATCATGCGGACGCCGGAGGTGCAGAATTCGCGCACCAGTGGCAGCCCCACGTAGCCCAGGCCCATCACGCCCACCAGCACGTCCCGGTCGGCGATCTTCTGACGCAGTGAATCGGCGGACTTCATGACGTTCTCCCGTCTGATTAACACAAAATCGGCCCCACCTTGTAATGGGCTTGAGCGGATCGGGCAAGTACCCCGGCACGCGCGTCGGGGCCGCGCAGCGTCAGCGGGCGTATTCAGAGCCGCGAAGCGTTAGCGAGCAAAACGAGCCGGGAGCGCCAGCGACCGGTCCACGCGCTGCGCGGATCGCTCCCTGGCGGTCGCGGCTCGGAAATGCTCGCTAACGCTTCGCAGCTCTGAATCGCGCGCGGACGCTGCGCGGCTCGGAATGCGCTGCGGCCGGTTTACGGGCAGTCACACCCGCCGGCCAGGCAGTCCACGAACGGGTTGATGTCGTTGAAATCAACCACGCCGTCGCAGTTGATGTCGCCCAGCGGGCCGAGCGAAATCGACCTGTAGAATTCGCGACGGTTCGGCTGCCCGCCGCAGCAGTTCTCCTGGGCTGTGTCCGTGACCACCAAGCGAATGGTGTACGCGCAGCGCTGGAGGCCGGCGGTGTTCCAGTTGACAAACAGGCCGTTGTTGACGGGCGCGCCGCCGTTGGCGATCGGCTGCCAGTCGCTCGCCGCGCCGCCGACGTAGTGCAGCGTCCATTGCCCGAAGTGCAGGTCGGTGGCGCTGCCGCGGATTTCGATCCCGCCGGTCAGGTGCTTGCAGGCCAGCGGGGCGGTCAGCGTCGCGACGGGGTCGGTGTTGTCCACCGTGACGGTCACGCTGACCGTGCGCGTGTTGTTGCACGAGTCGTACGCGACGACCCGCAACTCGTAGCTCCCGTCCGCCACGAGCGTCGTGTTCCACGTCGCGAACGTCACGGGGTTGTAGATCTGCGAGTTGTATTGCGGGGCATCCACGGGCTGCCAGGCCCCGCCGCCGGCGGGCCGATAGTCCACGGTGAAGTGATCGAAGCAGCGGTCGGTGACGGTGCCGTGGAAGCAAACCGTGCCGCCCACGATGGCGCCGTTCGTGGGCGTAGTCAGGGTCACACCGGGCTGCGTCTTGTCGACGTACACCACCGTCAAGTCCTGGGCCTGGAGGCCGTTGGCGTTTTCCACCGTGAGCAGCAGGAAATACTCGCCGTCCGCGATGGCCGCGGTGTTCCAGGTGTACAGGTTGCCTTCCACGCAGACGGGGGAGCTGTAGGTGCCGATCTGCACCCACGCGCCGCCCGCCACCGGCATGTACTCGAGCTTGTCAAACCCGTAGTCGCCGTCGTCGTCGCAAGCGATGCCGCGCACCGTGATCGTGCCGCAGCCGCACGCCCGGTACGCGGGTGACGTGATGCTGGCCGTCGGCGGCGTCGTGTCCGAATCGAAGGTCAGATCGTCGATGACCTCGAACAGGTCTAGCGTGTTGTCGATCTGAATCCGGCGAATCTCGTAGGGGCCGCTGGCGGAACCGACCCGCACGAGCCGAAAGCACCCGATCGGGTTGTCGCCCTCGAGCACGATGTTTTGCGTGGCGATGAGCGTCCCGTTGTCGCGATAGGATTTGACCTGCATGGTGCCGCCGGCGTAATCGCCGAGCGTGAAAGTGACCTCGCGCTGGAGGTCGTCGAAGACCATCCGCAGGTAGTCCGGGCTGAAGTCGGGGCAGCCCGTCGTGAGGCTCAGCCCGCGTGTGCCGGACGCGGTGCCGCCCTCCGGGTTGACGATGACGACGTTGACGGGCGGGGCCCCGCCGCAGCTTTGCGGCAACGCCGAGAACGTCACGCCGTCGTACTGGGTGGTCACCACCGTGCCGACCGCGAGGTCCTCGAAATCGACGGTGACCGAAGCAATCGCGGCGGGAACCAGGAGGCTCGTCAGGACCCCCGGCAGCAGCGTCGATGGTAGTGAATGTTTGCGCATGTCGCAGCTCCTTTCAAGGCGACTCGAAAGTGCGGGTCCGACCGGCAACGCCCGGCCCGGACCGCGGTCATCCATGTCAATGAACCACAGATCCCGGCCGCGCGCCCGGGGTGAGGACCACGACGCTCCGTTTCGTACGTATTTAGCGTCGTACCTGTGCGGTGGCTTGCTGGCGCTACTCGGTACCCCGAAGGGGTGCCCCGGCGCGCCGGGGCTGTAGCCACGGGCGGCGTAGGCCGTCGGCCGCAGCCGCCCGTGGAAAAACGCACCCCGGGTGCTCCGCCCTGAAGGGGCGGCGGAATTCGAAGGCGATTCCGGCACCCCTTCGGGGTGCGAGGCTCGCGGCGGTGTCTACCACGGGTGTCGTCCGCTGTCGCGGACTCCACCCGTGGCTACACCCCTGCACCCCTTCGGGGTGTGTCCTGGCGCGGTTGCCAACGCACCACACGAAAGACGTACTCTGCTTCGCGTGTCCCAACACGACGAAATCCCCGCGCGGCGGCCCTGGAACGCCCCGGCGATGAAGACTAGACTGGAACCTGGTGGGTCGGCGCGACTCGGTAGGATTGGGCGATGGGCGCCGCACCGGACGACCTGGCTCTCGTACACGCCGCGGTCGCGGGTGATGCCGCGGCGCTCAAGCTGCTCCTCCTCGACGGTCACGCCCGGCTATGTGCGTACCTCGGGCGGCGGATTCCCGTGAGCCTGCAAGGTGTGGTCGCCCCGGACGACATCGCCCAGGAAGCCTACATCCAGGTTTTTCAACACATCCGCAACTTTCGGGCCGCAGGACCGGACGCCTTCGCCCGCTGGATTTCGACCATCGCCCTGCGGAAACTGCGAAACGCGATCAAGGCCCAACGGGCACTCAAGCGCGGCGGTGGGCAGGGTGCGACTACGGGCAGCCCGACGAATGAGGATTCGCTGGCGGGTTTGCTCGACCTCGTGGCCGCCGACGGGCCGACGCCGAGCCGCGTGTTGGCACGCCGCGACGCGGTCCAAATGCTGGCGGTTGCGCTCCAGGACCTCCCGGACCACTACCGACAGGCGGTGCGGCTCGTCTACCTGGAGGGGCGCCCGGTGGCCGAGGCGGCGGCAGCGATGGGTCGGACAGAGCGGGCGATTCACGGGCTGTGTCGCAGCGCCCTCCGGCTGCTGCGCGAGCATCTGGGCAGCGCGTCGCAGTTCTTCAGTTCGTCGGATTGACCCGCCGCCGGCGCCGCGTGGGCGCGCGGTCCGCGGTTGTGGTTAGATGGTGCAGAGAGAATTCGCGGCGGTCACGGCGGGCGGGACGCCCACCCCACGTGGCCGGGCCGCCTGAGGCGCGGAGATGGACGCAGACGACGCGCGCGAGCGTGCAGCAGCCGGCGACGTGGCCAGTGTAGCCGCGATCCTGCGGGAGACGATCCAGCGCCGCGCGGCGGGCGAGGACTTGCCCGACGCGCACGTCGTCGCGGCCCATCCGCACCTGCGGCCCGCGCTGACCGAACAGCTCCGCGTCCTGCGGCTGATCGACGACGCGGAGTCCGGCATCCTGCGCAGCGCCGCGCCGGAGACACGCCGCACGCCGCCCACGCTGGCCGCCGATGCGCTCCCCGGCTACGAGATCACGGGCGAAGTGCAGCGCGGCGGACAGGGGGTGGTGTACCACGCGCTGCACCAGGCCACGCGCCGCCCGGTCGCGATCAAGGTGCTGCGGACCGGGGTGCTCGCGGACTCGCAGGGCTGGGCGCGGTTCGAGCGCGAGGTGGACATCCTCGCCCGGCTCCAGCACCCGAACATCGTCGCCATTCACGACCGAGGGGTCCTCGGGCAAAGCGCCTACCTCGTGATGGACTTCATCGCCGGTCAATCGCTCGACCGGTGGTTGAGCGAGGCCGCCGACGGGAGCCAATCCAAAACCCAAAATCCCAAATCCAAAATCGCCCTATCGCTCCGCTTGTTCGCCAAGATCTGCGACGCCGTCAACGCCGCCCATCTGCGCGGCGTGATTCACCGCGACCTCAAGCCCGGCAACATTCGGATCGACGGGGCCGGCGAGCCGCACATCCTGGATTTCGGGCTGGCCAAGCTCACGACGGACGGGGCCGGGGACGACCCGCCGGCCGCCGCGCTGACGGTCACCGGCCAGTTCGTCGGCTCGCTGCCCTGGGCGAGTCCGGAGCAGGCGGAGGGTGAGGTGGACAAGCTCGATATCCGCACCGATGTGTACTCGCTCGGTGTGATCCTCTACCAGATGCTGACGGGGTGCTTCCCATACCCCGTCACTGGCCGGATGCGTGCTGTCGTTGAGAACATCGCCACGGCCAGCCCCGTCCGTCCACGCACGCTGCGCCGCGAGCTGGACGACGAAGTCGAGACGATCGTCCTGCGGTGTTTGCAGAAAGAGCCGGAGCGGCGCTACCAGAGCGCCGGCGAGCTCGCCCGCGACGTGACCCGCTATCTCGCGGGCGAGCCCATCGAAGCCAAACGCGACAGCAGTTGGTATCTGCTCCGCAAGACGCTCCGGCGACATCGCGTGCCGGTCGCGCTGGCGGCGACCGTCGGCCTGGTCAGCACGCTCTCGGCGGTCGCCCTGACGGTGATGTACGGACAGCAGGGCCGCTTGCTGGTGCGGGCCGAGCGGGAGACCCGCAGCGCCGAACAGGCGCGTGACTTCTTGCAGCTCACGTTGGACGCGGTCACGCAGATTGGGCAGGGCAGCGACGTGTCCCTCAAGCGAGCGTTGCTCGCCGAGCTGGTCCGCTCCGTCGAGCCGGAACTGGCCGATCAGCCGGAAGTTGAGGCCATCGTGCGGGACACGCTCGGACGGACATACCAGCGACTCGGCCTGTACGAAGAGGCGGAGCAGCACTTGCGTACCTCGCTCACGCTGCGGGAGCGGTTGCACGGCCATGAGCACCTCGATGTGGCGACCGCCCTGTACAACCTCGCGGAAGTGCGCAAGGACCGCTCGCACTCCGCGGACGCGGAAGCTCTCTTCCGCGAAGCGCTGGCCATCCGGCAGCGGCTGCTGCCCCCCGGGCACGCCGACATCGCCGCCACGCTCTACAGCCTCGGCGAGACGCTCCAGACGCTCGGCCGCTTCGCCGAGGCCGAGCCGCTGCACCGGCAGGCCCTGGCGCTGTTCCGCCAGCTCCGCGGCGACGAACACCCGGATGTCGCGCACTGCCTGACCGGGCTCGGCTTGCTCCTGACAAACCTCGAAGATTACCGGGGCGCCGAGGTGTACTTCCGCGACGCGCTCGCGATGGACCGCCGGCTGCTCGGCGACGAGCACCCCGACGTTGCGACGAGCGCCCTGAACCTCGCGAAGACCCTGCACATTGCCGGCGACTACGCCGCCGCCGAACCGCTCTTCTGCGAAGCAATCTCGCTTTATCGCCGGCTGCTCGGCGACGAACACGACAACGTCGCCTGGGGATTGCACCGCTACGGCCTGTTGCTCCAAGCCAAGGGCGACTACGCCCAGGCCGAAACGCGCATCCGCGAGGCGCTGGCGATCTACCGTGCGACGCTGGGCGACGACGATCACTACGTCGCCAAGACCCTCAACAGCCTTGGTACGCTGCTGCTGGACGTGGGGGATTACGCCGCGGCCGAGCCATGCTTCGCCGAGGCAGCGGAGATCTTCCGGCGGCGCGGCGGCGACGACCCCGCGCTGGCGTGAAACGCGGGCCGCCTGGGCGAGCTGCGCCAGCTTCAGGGTGACGACGCGGCGGCGGAGCCGCTCTTGCGGGCCGCGCTGGCCAACCGCACACAGCGGCAGCATCTTGAGCACCCGCAGTTCGTCCGCACGCTGCACAGCCTGGCGCCGCTGCTCGTGAAGCGCGGCGATTGTGCCGAAGCAGAGACGCTGCTGCGCGAAGCGCTCTCGTTTCAGCAGCAGTTGCTGGGCGAAGACCACCCCGAGACCGCGGATAGCCAGAGCCGGCTGGGTGAACTACTCAACCTGACGGGCCGCCCTTCCGAGGCCGCCCCGCTCCTGCAACAGGCGCACGCGACGCTGCGCGCAGCGCTCGGGGATCTTCACCCGCACACGGCGAATGCCGCGCGCCGGCTGCGCGAGTGTCAAGCGGTTCGTGACCAAGCCGGGCATTCTGCAACTCACCCGGCCTTGGCCCCACCCTGAGAGGGAGGGGGGCCGGGCTCTATAATTGACCGCGTGCTGCGCGTTGGTTCGTTATATGTTGATTTCCCCGTCGTGCAGGCCGCGCTCGCGGGGTACAGCGACGGCCCGATGCGCCTCATCGCGCGCCGCCTGGGGGCGGCCTATGCCCTGCACGAAGTCGTCCTCGACAAATCCATCGTCCTGTCGCCCAAGGCCCGGCGAAAACTGCTGCCGCCGATCGATCCGCAGGACCGGCCGATCGGCGGACAACTGATGGGGGCGGAGCCCGGCGTGTTCGCCGCCGCGGCCGAGCTGCTCGTCGCCGCGGGCTTCGACGTGATCGACCTGAATTTCGGCTGCCCGGTCCGCAAGGTGCTGGGCCGCTGCCGCGGCGGGTTTCTGCTCTCGACACCGAAGATCGCCACGGAAATCCTGCGCACCGTGCGCGCGGTCGTCCCGCCACACATTCCCGTCACCGTCAAGATGCGCCGGGGAATGGACGATACGCCGGCGAGTGAACACAACTTCTTCACGCTGCTCGACGCCGCCTTCTCACTCGGCGTGGCCGCCGTCACGGTCCACGGCCGCACCGTCATGCAGCACTATCGCGGCGCCGCCGACTGGTCGTTCCTGGCGCGCGTCAAGCGGCACGTCGGCGCCCAGACCATTCTCGGCAGCGGCGACCTGTTCACCGCGGGACACATCCGGCGGATGCTGGAAACCACGGGCGTCGATGGCGTCTCGGTGGCCCGCGGGTGCATCGGCAACCCGTGGATCTTTCGCGACGCGCGGGCCCTGCTGGCCGGCCAGCCGCTGCCCGCCCCGCCGACCGTCGCGGAGCAAGCCGACATCCTTCGCGAGCACCTCCGGCTCGAAGTCGCCGCGCACGGCGTGGCCAAGGGGAGCGTGCTGTTCCGGCGCTTCGGCATCCGCTACGCGGAGGTTCACCCACACCCGAAGGACGTGCGGGCGGCTTTCGTGAACGCCTGGTCGTCCGCGGCGATCACCGCCGTCCTCGACCATTGGTACGACCCCCAGCGTCCCTGGCCGCCGGGGCGTCGCAAGACGGGGCCGAGCGAGCTAGCCGAGCCGCAACCGACGGACTCCGCGTGCATAGCCCCCTAGACGCGGGGTATACTGCGCGCTTGTGAACTGGGACGCCTTTCTCGGGCAGCTCGAATCCTGGCTGGACGGCCGACAGCTCCTCACGCCGGAGACGACGTGGGTCGTCGGCGTGTCGGGCGGGCCGGATTCGACCCTGCTGCTCCACGCCCTCCACGCCCTGAACCAGCGGGCCACGCTGCGCTGGAAGCTGCACGCCGCCCATTATCACCACGGCCTGCGCGGCGACGAGGCGGACGCCGACGCGGCCTTCGTCGCGGAGCT
Source organism: uncultured Planctomycetales bacterium (assembly GCA_964394415.1). GTDB lineage: Bacteria > Planctomycetota > Phycisphaerae > UBA1845 > Fen-1342 > JAGVEP01. Next base: position 6,916 of record CAYMXT010000023.1, on the reverse strand, counting down.
GGCCGACGAGCTGGGCCTGCCGCTGCACGTCGAGCACGGGGACGTGCGGGCCGCCGTGGCCACCGGCGGCGGCTCGACCGAGGAGGTGGCCCGGCGGCAGCGCTACGAATTCCTCGAGCGCGTCGCACTCCAGGTCGGCAGCGAACGCATCGTGGTCGCCCACCACGCCGACGACAACGCCGAGACCATCCTGCACCGCATCTGCCGCGGCACCGGGGTGCGCGGCCTGGCGGGCATTCGCGACGTGCGCCCGCTCACGCCGGAGAGCCGCATCCGGCTCGTGCGGCCGTTGCTGGAGCAGCGGCGGGAGACGATCGAGGAGCTGTGTGCCCAGCTCGATGTGCCGATTCGGACGGACAGCACCAACCGCTCGCCGGAGTTCACCCGCGGGCGGATTCGCCACACCGTCATGCCGCTGCTCGCCGAGCAAATCAACCCGCAGGTCGCGGATGCGCTCTTGCGCCTGGCGGAGCACGCGCGCTGGTTGGGCAACTACCTGGAGGATGCCGCGGCGCGGACGTTCGATTCGCTTGTGATTTCGCAGCGCCCCCGGCAGGTCGTGCTCAACGTGCGGGCCTTGCTGGCCAAGCAGCGCATCATCCAGGCCGAGGTCATCCGGCGGGCCTTCACCCTCGTCCAGCCGCGCGAGCAGGACCTGGGCCTCGCGCACGTCGAGGCGGTGCTGCGGCTCGCCGAGGACCCCGCCAGCGGCAAGGAAGTCCACCTGCCCGGCGCGGCGGTGGCGCGGAAGCAGTACGACCGGCTGGAGCTCGGGCTGCTCACCGACGTAGAACCGCCGCCGGAGATCGGGACGATCTTCGTCGCCTGCCCGGGGCGCACGTCGCTGGCGGTGCTCGGCGGCACGCTGACGGCGGAAATCCGCTATATCACGGCGGCGCAGGTCGCGGCGTTGTGCGAAAACGAAAACCGGCTGGAAGAATGGCTGGATTACGACCAGCTTCGCCCGCCGCTGCTGGTCCGCGGGCGGCGGGACGGCGATCGGTTCCGCCCGCTCGGGTCGCCGGGGCTCAAAACGATCGGCGATTTCCTGAGCGAGCAGAAGATCGATCCGCAGGTCCGGGTCCGCACGGGGATTCTCTGCGATCAGCGCGGGCCGCTGTGGGTGATGCCGCTGCGGATCGACGAGCGGGCCAAGCTGCGGCCCGAGACCCGGCGGGCGCTGCGGCTGACGCTGACGCTGTACCCGCAGGCGGCGCCGGAGGCGCCGTGAGCGGGCGAGGGTCGGCCGGTTGGTGGCTGGCGGGCCTGGCCCTGGCGTTGCGGGCGGGCTGGGTGTGCTATCGCTGGCAAGCACACGGTTCAACGCTGGAATTCCCGGATGAAGAGCTGCACTGGCAGCTTGCGCGGAACCTGGTCGAGACCGGGACGCTGGTGACGGACGACGGCCGCTACGCCGCCCGGATGCCGCTCTATCCACTGTTCCTCTCGCTGTTCGCGACGCTGGGGACGACCGGCGTGCTGGCCGCGAAGCTGGCGCAGGCCGTCGTTGGCGCTGTGACGACGACGCTGGCGTACCGTTGGGCGCACACCGCCGCGGGGCCGCGCGCGGCGCTCGTCGCCGGCGCGCTCGTCGCATGTGATCCATTTGGGGTGTTCTTCGCGAACCTGCTGCTCAGTGAAACGCTGTTCACGGTCCTGTTGCTGGGCCTGATGGCGGCGGCCTGGCGGCTGACCGTGGAGATTAACCACAGAGGCACAGAGGCACAGAGGAGAGTAGCGAGTTGCGAAGAGCGAGTTGCGAATCATGGAAACCACGGTTGGCGCACTGCGGCCCCGTCGCGGGTAACTCGTTACTCGCTACTCGCTATTCTGAATTCTCCTCTGTGCCTCTGTGCCTCTGTGGTTAAGTCCAAGCCGCGCGGCGCGTGGCTGGCACTTGCACTGCTTGGTCCGGCGGTGGTGCTCACGCGGCCGTCCGCGGCGGCGCTGGTCCCGCTGGTGTGGCTGTTGGCACTGCTGCGCTGGGGGACAATCCGAACCCCGCACGCAAGTGCGGGGCCGGCCGCGGAATGGGGACCGGGCGCGGAATGGGGACCGGGCGCGGAATGGGGACCGCGAAGCTCTGCTTCGCGCGAGGGACCGCGAAGCTCTGCTTCGCGCGGGTCAAGCACTGGGCCAGGCGGCCCGCCACTTGCGTGGCGGGTTCGGATGGCGGCGCTCCTCCGCGTGGGGCTGTGTGCCGCGACCTTCGCCGCCGCGCTGCTGCCCTGGGGGTTGCGAAACCACGCCGCGCTCGGTGACCCAGCGTGGTTTTCGACCAATGGGGGCGTGACGCTGTACGACGCCCAGGGCCCGCAGGCGGACGGCGGCAGCAACCAGACGTTTCTCCAAACGCTGCCCGAGCTGACCGGCCTCGACGAGGTGCAGCGCGATCGCACGCTCACCCGGCTCGCATTCGAAGAGATGCGCCAGGACCCGCTCCGCGTGCTCCGCCTGGCCGGCGTCAAGTTCCTGCGCACGTGGAACCCCTGGCCGAACGTCGCCGAGTATCGCACCGGTCTCGCGGCGGGGGCGGGGGCCGCGTACACCGTCGTGGTTGTGCTCGGCGCGGTCGTCGCAACCGCGCGGGCCCGACGCAACACGCGCCGGCTGTTCGTCGTGCTGTGGCTACCAGTGCTCTATTTCACACTGGTCCATTGCGTCTACATCGGCAGCGTGCGCTACCGTGTGCCGCTGCTGCCGCTGCTGGCGGTCGGCGGCGCAAGCCTAGTCGCGCGCGAGCCTACGACCGCGGCCCGGACGTGCCGATGAGCTGGGCCAGTTGCGCGATCCCGTTATGCAGCGCTTCGGCCTGGGCACTGAGTTCTTCGGCCGCCGCCGCCGTTTCCTCCGACGTCGTGGCATTCTGCTGCGTTGTACGGTCGATCTGGGTCACCGCCTGGTTGAGCTGGGCGACGCCCTGGGCCTGTTCGTGCGACGCGCGCGAGATCCCTTCGAGCAGCCCCGCACCCGCGCTGACGTCAGCGGCGATCCCTTCCAGTTGGCGGGCGGCGGCGGCGGTGACTTCCGTGCCCGCGCCCGCCCGCGCCACCGCGTCCTCGATCAGCGCCGTCGTATCGCGGGCCGCCGTCGCGCTCCGTTGCGCGAGGCTGCGGACCTCTTGTGCGACCACGGCGAACCCCTGGCCGTGAACGCCGGCCCGCGCGGCCTCCACCGCCGCGTTGAGCGCCAGCAGGTTGGTCTGAAACGCGATTTCCTCGATGATCTTGATAATCTTTCCGATCCGCCCCGCGGACTCGTTGATGGCGCCCATGGCCGTGCTGAGTTCGCCCATCGTGGTCTGACCGCCGTCCGCCCTGGTACGCGCCTGCGTGACCAGGTCGCTGGCCCGACGGGCGTGTTCGGCGTTGAGCCGCGTCGTCGCGGACAGTTCCTCCAGCGCGCTGCTGGTCTCCTCCAGCGTCGCCGCCTGCTCGTTCGTGGACCCGGCGAGTTGCTGGGCCGCGGCCGCGACCTGTCCGGCCGCGGCGTTCAGTTGGGTCGCGCCCGTGCTCACGTCGGCCACGAAGTTCCGCAGCGGCCGCACGACCGAGCGGGCGATGTAGCGGCGCAGCAGGACCGCCACGAGCAGCGTGAGGCCCCCCGCCGTCAGTCCGGTCAGCGCGGCCCGCCGGGCGCTGGCCGCGGTCACGGCCTCCGCGAACCGCCCCGCGGGGTCGCTGAGGGCCAGGGCGCGGTCGATCGCCCGCGTCGCCTGTCCAAACCAGCTTGCCGTGTCCGTCGGATAGGGCCGGCCCGCAGCACTGGCCGCGTAGACCGCGTCGCGCAGAACCTGAAACGGCCCACGGAACTCCTGCTCAAACCGCGCCACCGCTTCCCGCAAATCGGGCGGCGTGTCCGCGTCTTGTCGCAACAGGAGAATCTGCTGAAGCGCATCGTCCACCAGCGCGCGGTAGCCGCGCAGCTCCTCCAGGGTCTCGGCCGCGAACGGACGCCCGGCCGCGATGTGCGCGCTGACGCCGGCCCGCTCGCGACCGACGTATTCGGCCAGCGTGGCGATGTCCGCCTGCAAGCGCGTGCCGTACCAGATCGTGCGTTCCTGGTCGCTGACGGGCAGACCCGCCGTCTGACGCAACTGAAGCTCGGCCGCGATGTTCGCGCTGGCTAGCTTGAACCACTCGTCACCCGACATGCCCCGGTCGCGCACCTGTCCGCGGGCGCGGAGCACAGCGGCGTACGCGGTTTCCCACGCGGCCGCCTGCCGCGCCAGCGCGTCGCGGTGCGTCAGCGGCAGCAGGCGCGCAACGGCTGCGCGGATCCGCACTGCGGCCGCGTCGCCTTGCGTCCCAGCGTCTTGAAAGGTCGAACTGAGTTCCGCCGGCGGCACGCCGTCCGATTCGAGCAACGCCACGCCCGAACCGCGCTCCAACGCCTGCTGGCCGGCGGCCTCGTTCAGGGCCGCGGACAGCACGTTCAGCGCCGCGTAGCGCTGGCTCTGCCGCTGTTCCGTCCAGGCTGAGTGCAGCAGCAGCCCGGCCAAGCCCGCGGCCACCGCCGCCAGCGCGCCCAACCCCGTCCACAGTTTGCCTTGCAGCGCCATATTGAACACGATTCTCGGTCCTTTGCGACGGGGATCGGCCGCGTAGCGTGCAGCCCGCACAAGTCGTCTAAGCAATATCGGCCACCGGGCGCGACGCCTTCGTTAAGCCCGCACCCCCGCGACGCGGACGTTTGCCCGCCGCTGCGTCGCAACCTACGATGGCCAATAATCAGAGCCGCCGTCCGAACCGCCACGCAAGCGGTGGGCGCGGCGGAGCCACACGGCCGCACGGCCCCGCACCGGCGTGCGGGGTTCGGATAAGCTCGCAGTCGTTCGGTTTGGGAAAGGAACGTCGCCGGAATGCCCGAGCCCGCCGCTCCCGCGCAGTTCGTCCACCTGCACGTCCACAGCGAGTACTCGCTGCTCGACGGCGCGTGCCGCGTCAAAGACCTCGTGCAGACCTGCCGCCAGCTCGGCCTGCCCGCGGTCGCAGTCACCGACCACGGCAACCTCTTCGGGGCGATCGACTTCTACACCGCTGCCAAGGCCGCCGGCGTCAAACCCATCATCGGCTGCGAGGTCTACGTCGCCCCCGGCGACCGCCGCGAACGCGAAGCCCGCGGCCTCGGCGAAGCCAGCTACCACCTCCTGCTGCTGGCGCAAAACCTGACCGGGTACCGCAACCTCATCAAACTCACGAGCCTCGGATTTCTCGAGGGCTTTTACTACAAGCCGCGCGTCGATAAGGAGGTCCTGGCCGAATTCTCCGCCGGCCTGATCTGCACCAGCACCTGCCTGGGCGGCGAAATCCCCACCGCCCTGACCCGCCACGACCGCGCGGCGGCCAAGACCGTCGCCGAGACGTATCTCAGAATCTTCGGTCCCGACCGCTTCTTCATCGAGCTCCAGAACCACGGGCTGAAGGAGCAGCGCGACATCAACCCCGAGCTAGCCGACCTGGCCCGCCGGCTCGGCGTGGGAGTGCTCGCCACCAACGACGTCCATTACCTCACGCACGACGACGTCGAGGCCCACGACATCCTCTGCTGCATCTCCACACGGGCGCGCGTCGATCAGCCCGACCGCTTCAAGTTCGACTCCGACCAGTTCTACCTGAAGACCCCGGCCGAGATGGCCGCCGCGCTCGGCGAGTTCCCCGACGCCCTCGCGAACACGCTGCGTGTCGCGGACCTGTGCAACCTCGAGCTGGACTTCTCGAAGCGCTTCGCCCCGCGCTTCGATCCGCCGGCCGCACAGACCGCGGACGAATACCTGCGTGGACTGGTGTACGCCGGCGCCCAGGAGCGCTACGGCGAAGTCACGCCCGAGCTGCGCGAGCGGATCGAATACGAGCTGGGTGTCATCCGCGACAAGGGTTTCAGCGGCTATTTCCTGATCGTGTGGGACTTCGTGAAGTTCGCGCACGACCGCGGCATCCCCGCCGTCGCGCGCGGCAGCGGGTGCAGCACCGTCGTGGGCTATTGCCTGCGGATCAGCGTCGCCGACCCGCTGCGCTACGGGCTGTACTTCGAACGGTTCATGGACCCCGACCGCGACGAAATGCCGGACCTGGATATTGACTTCTGCCAGGACCGCCGGGCGGAAGTGATCGACTACGTCCGCCAGAAGTACGGGCACGTCGCGCAGATCATCACGTTCGGCCGGCTGAAGGCCCGGGCGGCGATTCGCGACATCTGTCGGGCCATGAACGTGCCGCTGGCCGACGCCGACCGCGTCGCGAAGCTCGTGCCCGAAGAGCTGAAGATGACGATCGACAAGGCCCTGGCGCGCGAGCCGGAGCTGAAGAAGGTCTACGCCGGCGACCCGACGCTGCGCAAGGTCATCGACATTGCCCGCAAGCTCGAGGGGCTGGCCCGGCACGCTTCGGTCCACGCCGCCGGCGTCGTCATCGCCGACGTGCCGCTGGACACGCTCGTCCCGCTCCACAAACCCGCGGACTCGACCGAAGTCACGACGCAGTTCGAGGGCCCCACGGTCGAGAAGGTCGGCCTGCTCAAGATGGACTTCCTCGGCCTGCGCACGCTCTCGCAGATCGACCTCGCCCGCCGCCTGATCGCGAAAAACCACGGCGTTGAGCTGGACCTTGAACACCTCGACCTCACCGACGCGCGCGTCTTCGAGCTGCTGGCCCGCGGCGAGACGCGCGGCGTGTTCCAGTTCGAATCCGGCGGCATGCGCGACGTGCTGATGAAGATGAAGCCCAACCGCGTCGAGGATCTCATCGCCGCCAACGCCCTCTTCCGCCCCGGGCCGATGGAGTACATCGACGAGTACATCGCCCGCAAGCACGGCCGCACGCGCTGGACCACGCCGCACCCGGTCATGACCGAGGTGCTCGGCGAGACCTACGGCATCATGGTCTACCAGGAGCAGGTCTCGCGGCTGGTGAACCGG